>JBPOIN010000161.1:0-3873 GCA_052034445.1 Pseudomonadota bacterium
ATCCTGACCACGTTCAATGAAGTGAACATGGCGCCGGTCATGGATCTGCGCAACAAGTACAAGGACAAGTTCGAGAAGGAACACGGCGTCAAGCTCGGCTTCATGGGCTTCTTCGTCAAGGCCGCAGTTGCCGCCCTGAAGAAATATCCGGTGCTGAATGCCTCGGTCGATGGTAATGACATCGTCTATCATGGCTACTTCGACATCGGAATCGCCGTCGGTAGCCCGCGTGGTCTGGTGGTGCCGATCCTGCGCGATGCCGACCAACTGTCGCTGGCCGAAATCGAGAAGAAGATCGCCGAATTCGGCGCCAAGGCCAAGGACGGCAAACTAACGATCGAAGACCTGACTGGCGGCACATTCTCGATTTCCAATGGCGGCGTGTTCGGCTCGATGCTGTCGACGCCGATCATCAACCCGCCGCAATCGGCGATTCTCGGCATCCATGCTACCAAGGACCGCCCGGTGGTCGAGAACGGCCAGATCGTCATCCGGCCGATCAACTATCTCGCCATGTCGTATGATCATCGCATCATTGACGGACGCGAGGCGGTACTGGGTCTAGTCACGATGAAGGAAGCGCTCGAAGATCCGACGCGTCTGCTGCTGGAAGTATGAGTGAGGGCTGGGGTGTGAGGACTGAGGCGCTGGCGCGGGCTGAGATGTCTGCGCGCAGTCCGAACTGTTTCGCACCTTTTCGTGTGTTGAATAATTATTGGAGGAGTTGAGGTCAGGTAGTGCAGCGGCGCGGGTTTTCTCCTCACGCAGCATTCCTCACACCTCACGCAATCAAATGTCGAATCAATTTGATGTGGTTGTCATCGGCGGCGGTCCCGGCGGCTACGTGGCGGCGATTCGCGCCGCGCAGCTTGGCCTCAAGACCGCTTGCGTCGAATCCGAGTCGTATGCCGATCCGAAGGGCGAAGTGCGTCTTGGCGGCACCTGTCTGAATGTCGGCTGCATTCCGTCGAAAGCCCTGCTGCAATCCTCAGAACTGTTCGATCAGGCAAATCACTCATTTGTCATGCATGGTATCGCGGTCGAAAACGTCAAGATGGACGTGACGACCATGTTGCGGCGCAAGGACAACATCGTCACGCAGCTGACCGGCGGCATCAAGGGGTTGTTCAAAAAGAACAAGGTCACGTTGCTGGTCGGTCGCGGCAAGTTCACCGGGCGCGAGGACGACCGCTGGCAGATTGATGTGGGCGGCGAAATCGTCAGCGCCAGACATGTGATCGTCGCCACGGGTTCCAAGCCGCGCCATCTGCCCAACATCCCCGTCGACAACAAGGTGATCTGCGACAACGTCGGCGCTCTGTCCATCGATCGCGTACCCAAGCGTCTCGGCGTGATCGGCGCCGGGGTGATTGGCCTCGAACTCGGCAGTGTCTGGAAGCGTCTGGGCGCCGAAGTGGTGATCCTCGAAGCCCTGCCGGATTTCCTCGCGGCTGCCGATCAGGCCGTGGCCAAGGAAGCCTGGAAGGTATTCACGAACAAGCAGGGACTCGACATCCGGCTCGGCGTCAAGATCGGCAAGGTCAGCACCAGCAAGAAGGGCGTCAGCATCGAATACGAATCGGGCGACGAGAATCTGACGCTCGAATGCGACAAGCTCATTGTTTCGGTCGGCCGCGTGCCGAATACCGATGGTTTGGGCTGCGAGCAGGTCGGCCTCAAACTCGACGAGCGCGGCCGCATCACCGTCGATGGTCATTGCCGCACCAACCTCGAAAACATCTGGGCCGTCGGCGACGTGGTGCCGGGGCCGATGCTGGCGCACAAGGGCATGGAAGAGGGCGTCATGGTGGCCGAACTCATTGCCGGGCAGGCCGGGCACATCGACTACAACACCATCCCCTGGGTCATCTACACGCACCCGGAAATCGCCTGGGTCGGCAAGACCGAGCAGCAGCTCAAGAGCGAGGGCATCGCCTATCGCAGCGGCCAGATTCCGTTCATGGCCAACGGTCGCGCGCTTGGGCAGGGCGATACCACGGGCTTCGTCAAGATGCTTGCGGATGCCAAGACCGACCGGATTCTCGGCGTGCATGTGATCGGCAATAACGCCTCCGAACTGATCGCCGAAGCCGTTGCGGCCATGGAGTTCGGAGCCTCCGCGGAAGACATTGCGCGCATCTGCCATGCGCATCCGACACTGTCTGAAGTCATGCACGAGGCGGCTTTGGCTGTCGACAAACGGCCGTTGCATTTCTGAGTGATCCGGGATATTGTTTTGTCATTCTGGCCGCCGCAAGGCGGCCAGCCTTTTGTCGCAGCCTGATTTATGCCTCATAAAATTCTCAAAGTTTCGTCGCGCGGCATGATGGAAAACTTCGAAGCCGAGCTGACCAAGCGCGGCATCGTCGCCGATCCCGCGCAGCAGGCGGCGGCGGAGCGCTTACAGAAGTTCTACACCGATCTGCTGGTCCTGAAGGCGGCGCGGCGCAGCAAACTGCGCAAGCTGCTGCTGCGGCCCGAGCTGCCGCGCGGCGTGTGGTTCTGGGGCGGCGTGGGGCGTGGCAAGAGCTTTCTCATGGACTGTTTCTTCGAAGCCGTGCCTTACCAGCGCAAGCGGCGTGTGCATTTCCATGCGTTCATGCATGAAGTCCATGAACGGCTGCGGCGCTACAAAAACGAGGCCGATCCGCTCAGCAAGCTCGCGGCACAGGTGGCGAAGGAAACCCGCCTGATGTGCTTCGACGAATTTCACGTTTCCGACATCGCCGACGCGATGATCCTCGGGCGCCTCATGAAGGCGCTGTTCGATGCCGGCGTGCTGTTCTGCATGACTTCGAATTACGCCCCGGACGGCCTGTATCCGAATGGCCTGCAACGCCATCTGCTGCTGCCGACGATCGCCCTGCTGAATGAAAAACTCGATGTGCTGGAGGTCGATGCCGGCATCGATTACCGGCTGCGGGCGCTCGAGCAGGCGGAAATTTTCCATGTTCCCGCCGGCCCCTCAGCGGATGCCATTCTGCAGCGCACCTTCGCGCAGATCGCCGGCGGCCCGGGCAGCGCCGAGGGCCTCGAATTGCAGGGGCGTTCCGTGCAACCCTTGCGCCAGGCCAATGGCACGATCTGGTTCGATTTCGCCACGCTGTGCGGCGGCTTCCGCTCGCAGAACGACTATCTCGAACTCGCCCAGCGCTTCCATACGGTATTCCTCTCCGACGTGCCGCGCATGAGCACCGATCAGGCCAGCGCGGCGCGGCGGCTGACCTGGCTCGTCGATGTGTTTTACGACCATCGCGTCAAGCTGGTGATCAGCGCCGAGTGTCCCGCCGAAGAACTGTATTGCACCGGCACCCAGGCCAGCGAGTTCCTGCGCACTGTGAGCCGGCTGGTCGAAATGCGTTCGCACGAATATCTCGCCAGCCCGCACCGCCTGGCCGACGTCATTCCGGAGCCCGCCTGAAAACTTCCGGAGTTTCGACCGCAGATTTTCTTCGTGCGGCCGGAAGCACCTTCCAGCTTCTAGGTTAAAATCGTCCCGACAATTCAAGGAGGGACGAACAGTGCAACTACACACTGGACAACAGGCCCCTGCGTTTACCCTGGCAGACGCAGACATGGAGCTCTTCTCGCTTGAATCGCTGAAGGGCAAGAAACACGCGGTACTGTTTTTCTATCCCAAGGATGACACACCGTTCTGTACGCTCGAAGCCATCGATTTCAGCGACCATGAAATGGAGTTCGAGCGCCTGAATTGCGTGATCCTCGGCGTGAGTCGCGACGATTGCCTGAAGCATGCCGAGTTTCGCGACAAGCATGGTTTATCGGTGCGTTTGCTGGCTGACGACAAGGGTGAGGTCGGACACAAATACGGCGTGTTCCAGATGCGCGAAAAGGACGGTGTGCGCAAGCTCT
>JBPOIN010000269.1:0-19595 GCA_052034445.1 Pseudomonadota bacterium
ACGCAGTTTCTCTTCGTCGATGACATGCAGGCCACTGAGCTGGAAGCGTTCGCCATTCGGCAGCTGGGCCAGCGTACCAACCTCGCGCAGCAAGCCGCGCGCGGCAAGGCGTTTGCTGGCGGCCGCCCCGGCCACCCCTGCGGCATGAAATTCGCGCAGATAACCCATTGCCTGTTCAAGCGCCTTGCCCGGTTTACCGTCGACAAACAGGGCTTCGCCCTCAGTGCCGCGCAGACATTCGGCCTCGGCATCGATACCGACCAGTAGATCGCCTTTCGGCCCCGTGGCGGGAACGAATGGGTAGCGGCGTACAAACGCCGGAATGTAATGCGCACTCCACATACCGTCAGGAGTCACAAACAGGTTTTCCTGATCGCGCAAGCCGAGCAAAGCCACCGGCAGATAACCGCCATCGGGCGCCACCACGAAGCCGATCGGGTATTCCCGGGCAACCTCGGCAAGTTCGACGGGAACGATGGGCACCGAATTTGCCGTGCGGGCAAACCCGTATGCCGCCGAACACTGTGACAGCGGCTTGAGACGCAAATCCTTGTGCTGTCCCTCGTTGAGGGCGACGACACGTTGATAGAAGAGCAATTCAGCCATGACCGCAACCTCATTTGAAACCGTATGCGCCATGCCCAGGGAAATCCAGTCCTGCACATGACAGTTAAGGAATTCAGGGCTGCTTCTGCGGCACCTGAATGAATACTTCGTCCTGCTTGATCAAGCCGAGCTCGAAGCGTGCGCGTTCTTCGATCGCGTCATAGCCGCTCTTCAGATCGCGCACTTCGGCATCCAGACCAGCATTGCGCTGCTCCAGTTTCTGATTCACCTCGCGCTGCGCCTGCAGCTGGCGATCCACCTCCCACACCCGGAGCCAACCGCCCTTGCCGAACCACAGTGGAAACTGCAGCAGGACAATCAGGACGACCAGCACCAGGGTGGGCCAGCGCATGCGGGATTACTTGCGCAGGTTGTAGAAGGCGCTGAGGCCAGGATAGCTGGCGGTATCGCCGAGATCTTCCTCGATGCGCAACAGCTGGTTGTACTTGGCGATGCGGTCGGAGCGCGACAGCGAGCCAGTCTTGATCTGCATGGCGTTCAGACCGACGGCGATATCGGCGATCGTCGAATCCTCGGTTTCACCGGAGCGATGGGAGATGACAGCCGTATAACCGGCGCGCTTGGCCATCTCGACGGCGGCGAAAGTTTCGGTCAACGTGCCGATCTGGTTGATTTTAATCAGGATCGAGTTGGCGATGCCCTTGGCGATGCCTTCCCGGAGGATCTTGGTGTTGGTCACGAACAGGTCGTCGCCGACGATCTGCACCGACTTGCCGATACGTTCCGTGAGCAGTTTCCAGCCGTCCCAGTCGCCCTCGGCCATGCCGTCCTCGATGCTGATGATCGGATACTTGTCGACCAGGCTCTGCAGATAGTCGGTGAATGCCGCCGAGGTGAGTTCGAGTTTTTCCGAGGCCAGATGATACTTGCCGTCCTTGAAGAACTCCGAAGCCGCGCAGTCGAGACCCAGCACCACGTCCTGACCCGGCGTGTAACCAGCGGCCTCGATGGCGCGCAGGATCAGCTCGATAGCCTCGTCGTTGCCAGAGACGTTCGGCGCAAAGCCGCCCTCGTCGCCGACCGTGGTCGGATAGCCCTTCTTGTCGACGAGCTTCTTGAGGTTGTGGAACACCTCGGTGCCGCAACGCAGCGCATCGCGGAAGCTCTGCATGCCGACCGGCAGGATCATGAATTCCTGAATGTCGAGGTTGTTGTTGGCATGCGCGCCGCCGTTGATGACGTTCATCATCGGCACCGGCATCGCCATCGGGCCCGAACCACCGAAATAGCGGTACAGCGGCAGGCCGGCTTCTTCGGCGGCCGCCTTGGCAACGGCCATCGACACGGCCAGCATGGCGTTGGCGCCCAGACGCGACTTGTTCTCGGTGTCGTCGAGATCGATCAGCACCTTGTCGATAAAGGCCTGCTCTTCGGCGTCGAGGCCGATGATGGCTTCGGAGATTTCGGTGTTGACGTTCTCGACGGCCTGCAGCACGCCCTTGCCAAGATAGCGGCCGCTGTCGCCGTCGCGAAGCTCGATGGCCACACGCGAGCCCGTCTATGCGCCCGACGGCACGGCGGCACGGCCCATGACGCCGGATTCAAGCAACACATCAGCTTCGACAGTGGGGTTGCCGCGTGAATCCAGTATTTCGCGGGCAACGACATCAACAATGGCGCTCATAGAAGTTCCTTTGAGTAAAAATATGCAGCGAAGAAAAATTAATTGAGTTCGGCGAAACCCTGGCGTTTGACGAGTGCGTCGATATCGCGCAGGTTTTCGAGCAGGCCGTGCAACTTGCCGAGCGGCCAGGCATTCGGGCCATCCGAGAAGGCCTGTTCGGGGTTCGGGTGCGTCTCCATGAACAGACCGGCAATCCCCACAGCCACCGCTGCACGCGCCAGCACCGGAACGAATTCGCGCTGACCGCCGGAGCTGGTGCCCAGCCCCCCCGGCAACTGCACCGAATGCGTGGCGTCGAACACCACAGGGCATTGCGTGGCGCGCATGATCGCCAGCGAACGCATGTCAGAAACCAGATTGTTGTAGCCGAAACTCGCGCCGCGCTCGCAAACCATGATGCTGTCCTGACCACCATTCGCTGCCTTGGCCTTGGCCACCACCTGCTGCATGTCGGTCGGTGCGAGGAACTGGCCCTTCTTGATATTGACGGGCTTGCCGCAACAGGCCACGGCCTCAATGAAATCGGTCTGGCGGCATAGGAAGGCGGGGGTCTGCAGCACATCGACGACCGTGGCGACTTCATATATCTGGCCGACTTCGTGCACATCGGTCAGCACCGGCACGCCGATCTTTTCGCGTACTTCGGCGAGAATCTCCAGTCCCTTTTCAATGCCGGGGCCGCGCGGTGAAGCCCCCGAACTGCGGTTGGCCTTGTCGAAGGAGGATTTATAGATGAAGGGCACGCCAAGTGCGGCACAGATCTCCTTGAGCTGACCGGCAGTATCAAGAGCCATCGCGCGCGACTCGATCACGCACGGGCCGGCGATCAGGAACAGCGGCCGATCCAGGCCGACGTCAAAACCGCAGAGTTTCATGCCTGCTGGCGCGCGAGCGCCGCCTTGACGAAGGCGCTGAACAGCGGATGACCGTTGCGCGGATTCGAGGTGAACTCGGGGTGGAACTGGCAACCGACAAACCACGGATGCCCGTTCGGCCCATCCTTCGGCAATTCGACCATTTCGCACAGCATCTTGCCTTCGGCCGAGGTACCCGAGACCTTGAGACCGGCCTGCTCGAGACGCGGCAGGTAGGCGTTATTGACTTCATAGCGATGGCGGTGACGCTCGACAATCTGGTCGGCGCCGTAAATCGCGCGCGCCAGCGAACCCTCGGCCAGCTTGCAGGACTGGCCGCCCAGGCGCATCGTGCCGCCCATGTCGGAATCGGCGCTGCGCTGTTCGATACGCCCTTCGCGATCCAGCCATTCAGTAATCAAGGCGATCACGGGATGCGGTGTATTGGCGTCGAATTCGGTGCTGTGCGCGCCTGTCAGACCGGCCACGTCGCGGGCGAACTCGACCACGGCCAGCTGCATGCCGAGACAGATGCCCAGATACGGAATCTTGTTTTCGCGTGCATGGCGGATCGCCAGGATCTTGCCTTCCGTGCCGCGCCGGCCGAAGCCACCGGGGACCAGGATCGCATCCATCGCCGCGAGCGCCTGCGTGCCGTCGCGCTCGATGCCTTCGGAATCGATGTAATGGATATTCACCTTGCTGAGCGTATGAATGCCCGCATGTGTAAGTGCTTCAATCAGCGACTTGTAGGATTCGGTCAGATCGACATACTTGCCGACGAAGGCGATATTCACCTCGTGCTGCGGATGCGCACGCGCATCGATCAGTTTTTCCCACACAGTCAGATCGGCAGCGCGCGCCAGAATGCCGAGCTTGTGGCAGACGATCTCGTCGAGCATCTGGTCGTGCAGCATGCCCGGAATCATGTAAATGCTCTCGGCATCGACCGCGGAAATCACGGCCTCGGGCTGCACATTCGTGAACAGCGAAATCTTGCGCCGCTCGTCGGCGGGTATCGGCCGGTCAGCGCGACACAGCAGGATGTCGGGCTGGATGCCGATCTCGCGCAACTCCTTGACCGAGTGCTGAGTCGGCTTGGTCTTCAGCTCGCCGGCCGCGCCGATCCACGGCAGCAGCGTAAGATGAATGAAGCAGGTATTGCTGCGCCCCTCCTCGATACCCATCTGACGGATGGCTTCGAGAAACGGCAGCGACTCGATGTCGCCGACCGTGCCGCCGACCTCGACGATCGCCACGTCGGCGCCTTCGGCGCCGCGCTTGATGAACACCTTGATCTCGTCGGTGATGTGCGGGATGACCTGCACGGTCTTGCCCAGATACTCGCCGCGCCGCTCCTTCTTGATGACAGATTCATAGATCTGACCGGTCGTGAAGTTGTTGCGCTTGCCCATCTTGGCGCTCGTATAGCGCTCGTAATGGCCCAGATCGAGATCGGTCTCGGCGCCGTCCTCGGTGACGAACACTTCGCCGTGCTGAAACGGCGACATCGTGCCAGGATCGACGTTGATGTAGGGATCAAGCTTGAGATGGGTGACACGGATGCCGCGGGATTCGAGAATCGCTCCCAGCGACGCGGCGGCGATGCCTTTGCCCAGTGAGGACACGACACCACCCGTAACGAAGACGTATTTGACCATGGAAAAAGCGTATGCGGGAAAGCCAAATCATAGCCGAATTCGCTCGCCGGCTCAATCACCACCGGTGTTGCATGTGCGATATACCCTGCAATCGCGATAGTCTATTCCCGCAAATCAAACAGATGCCAGCGCCTCTCGAATCTGATCCAGAGTGCCTGGATCGTCGATCGTCGTCAGATCGCCCGGATCACGGTTTTCGGCCAGCGCCTGAATCGAACGCCGCAGCATCTTGCCGGAACGCGTTTTGGGCAAGCCGGAAATGAAACATACCCGCGCGGGCCGGGCGATGGCGCCGAGCAAACCATCGACCGTGGCCATGATGTCTTTCTCGAGTTTCTGCCGGCCTTCGGCTGTCGCCACCAGACTCGCGTCCTTGACCACGGCGAAAGCCATCGGCACCTGGCCCTTGAGTTGATCGGCAACGCCAACGACGGCAACTTCGGCGATTGCCGCGTGGGCCTGCACGGCCTCTTCGATCTCGCGCGTCCCGAGGCGATGACCGGCGACATTGATCACGTCGTCAGTGCGGCCGAGGATCGTGTAATACCCATCGTCGTCGCGAATGCCCCAATCGAATGAGGAATACACCTGCGGTTCCTTGAACAGCGTGAAATAGGTACTCACGAAACGCGCATCGTCGCCCCACACCGTGGCAAGGCAGCCGGGCGGCAACGGTGGCACGACACCGACCACGGCCTTTTCGTTGTCACCGGCCTCGCTACCATCCTCGCGAAACAGTTTGAGATTGTAGCCATACACCGGAAACGCCGGCGAGCCGAACTTGATCGGCGTCTGTTCGATGCCCGGCAAGGCCGACAACATTGCCCAGCCAGTTTCGGTCTGCCAGTAGTGATCGATGACCGGAATATTCAGCTCGCCCATGATCCATTCGTGCGTCGGCTGATCGAGCGGCTCACCGGCCAAAAATAAAGTCTTGAGCCGCGAAAGATCGTATTTGTGCAAAAAGGCCGGATCCTGCTTCTTGAGTACGCGGATGGCGGTCGGCGCGCTGAACATCACGCTGACCTGGTAATCCTGGGCAATTTTCCACCAGATGCCGGGGTCGGGACGGATCGGCGTACCTTCATACATGATGGTAGCCATGCCGGCGATCAACGGACCATAGATGATGTAGGAATGACCAACCACCCAGCCGATGTCCGAGGTCGAGAAGAAAGTACCACCCGCCTCGCCACAATAGATGTGCCTGATCGAGGATGCCAGCGCCACGGCATAGCCGCCGACATCGCGCTGCACGCCTTTTGGTTTGCCGGTCGTTCCGGAGGTATACAGGATATAGGAAGGCTCGTTGGATTCCAGCCAGGTGATGGGCACTTCGGCATCCATATGCTTGGCACGCAACGTGGCGTAATCGCAATCGCGACCCGCGACCAGTGTCATGTCTCTGTCGATGCCGCGATTCACCAGCAGCACCCGGGCGGGCGGAAACTGCGCCAGCGTGCAGGCTTCATCGACCAGATGCTTGTAGGGCACGGCACGGCCGCCGCGCATGCCGGCATCGGCGGAAATCATGAGCACTGGTTTGGCGTCATCGATGCGCGTCGCCAGCGATCCGGCGGCGAATCCGCCGAAGACCACCGAATGCACCGCACCAATGCGCGCGCAGGCCAGCATGGCGAAACAGGCCTCGGCAATCATCGGCATGTAGATCAGTACGCGGTCGCCCTTGCCGACGCCGAGCTCCTGCATCACGGCCGCCATGCGCATGACTTCCTGGCGCAACTCGGCAAAGCTGTAGATCCGCTCCTGATTCGTCTCGGTGGAGATATACACCAGCGCCCGGTCGTTCGGACGCGTTGCTGCATGCCGGTCCACAGCGTTATAGCAAAGATTGGTCTCGCCGCCGACAAACCAGCGCGCAAATGGCGGGCGCGAGAAATCCAGTATCTGCTGCGGCGGCTTATGCCAGTCGATGCGCTTCGACTCTTCGGCCCAAAAGGCATCGGGCTGTTGAATGGAACGCTGGTAAAACTCCTTGTATGTCGTCATGTCATCCCCTTTCGCATCCAACCAAGCCACCAGGCCGATTCATGAATTTCACCGAACCTCACCCACCAGGCATCGTCGTCAGTCCATCGCCAATGCAGAACCGCCGAACATCCTGGATATTCCCTTTGGAGCAGGAATCCGCGTCACAAAAGCCGCCTGCGCATCGCACCAGTCGCCGCAAGTATAGGCAGCAGAAGCTGACAAGTTGCTGAATTCATCGCCCGAAGATGGCACAAAAAACCATGTTTTCAAAGGGTTTACTCTTGTCGATTAGACCGTTATAGTGCCCGCCCATGCCAACCAGCTTCTTTCTCCGCCGCCCCGGCGCCTGGATCGTTTTTGCCATCTTGAGCAGCACGGCCCCCGTCCACGCTGACGAAATGGCGCCGCGCCTTACGGCAGCCGATGATTTCCAGCCAGCTCCGGCGCTGCTGCAAACGCCCCGTACCCTGCTGGGACCCGATGCACAGGCCAGCATACCTGGCAATCCGCAGACCACACCGAATCTGCTCGAGCGCGCAGGCAACAGCGCCAACGAAGCGGTCAACCAGGCGCTCGATCTGGTCGGCATCCGCTATCGACGCGGCGGGACTTCGCCGGAAACCGGATTCGATTGCAGCGGTTTTGTCGGCCATGTGTTTCGCGAAGGGATTGGCCTGATTTTGCCGCGCAGTTCAAAGGAAATCAGCAGGAGCGGCGAAGTCATCAAGAAGAATGAGCTGCAGCCCGGCGACCTGGTGTTCTTCAACACCATGCGCCGCACCTTCTCGCACGTCGGAATTTACCTCGGCAACAACCGCTTCATTCACTCGCCGGCCAAGGGCGGCGAAGTTCGCGTCGAGGACATGAACCTCAAATACTGGGTCAAGCGCTTCAACGGTGCCCGCCGCCTAACCAGCGAGCAATAGCGTCGTGTCCGGCCTATTTGCGCCCCTCGCGCAATTTGGCAAGTTTGCTCTTGATCTCGGGCATCAAGGCCCCCACCGCACGTTCGCCTTCCATTACGGCCACATGGCGCTCCTGAAAGTCCGTCGCCCGAATCTGCGGCGTATTCGGACGCACGACGACATCCGCCTCGGGCAACTCGTTGCGGCTGATCGATTGCCCCATGATTGCGAACGTCTGCAGCAGCACATCAATGGTGCTCTGCGTCTTGCCATATTGAGGTTTGGCGGAAATATCCACGGCAATCACGAAATCCGCGCCCAGTGAGCGCGCCACGCGCACCGGTACAGGGCTCACGAGCCCGCCATCGACATATTCATGACCATTGATCTGCACCGGCTGAAATACGCCCGGTACGCTGCTCGAAGCACGCACCGCCATGCCCGTATTGCCAGTCCGGAACACCACGGCCTCGCCGCTGCCCAGATCGGTCGCCACCACGGCAAACGTCCGGCCCAGCTTTTCGAGCGGCCGCTGGCCAACCGCGCGATTGATGAAACTCTGCAGCGCCTCGCCCTTGAATACGCCGCGTGCCGGCACTGACCAGTCGCTAATCTGCCCCTCCTCCATCTGCAAGGCAAGTTTCTGCAGTTCGAAACCATTGTTGCCCGCCGCATACAGCGCACCGACCACCGCGCCGGCACTGGTACCGACAATGATGTCCGGAACAATACCCTGAGCTTCCAGCGCCTTGATCACGCCGATGTGTGCAAAACCCCGCGCAGCACCACCGCCAAGGGCCAAGGCAATTTTTGGCGGGACCGCTGAATATGTTCTGGCGGGGGAGTCGCTGGAAATTTTTGGTAAAGCAGCGCATCCGGCCAGAAACACAGCGAACAGAAGCAAACCGCGGACTGCAAGAGGAAAATTGGCGTTCTTCATCATATTGTGCGAATTCTACGCGCGACGCTTCGCGGACCGCAGGGAAATTGAAAATCCGCAAAGACAAGAACGATTCTCATTTACTTTACCGGAGTGTTTGGCTATCATTCTTCGCAACTTTGATTTTTTTACCGCGACTGAGGAGCAGCTGCTCATGAAATCCTTATTCAAACAATCCCTGCTTTCGATGGCATTCAGCGCAATGCTGGCCACAGGCGCCAATGCCGAGGACAAGGTGCTGAATCTTTACTCGGCACGCCACTACCAGACGGACGAAACGCTCTACACCAATTTCACCAAGCAAACCGGCATCCAGATCAATCGCATCGACGGCAAGGAAGAGGAATTACTCGAACGCATCAAGAACGAGGGGGCCAACAGCCCGGCCGACGTCTTATTGACCGTCGATGCATCAAGGCTTTCGGTCGCCCACGAGCTCGGGCTGTTCGCGCCAATCAAATCGAAACTGCTGGAATCGCGGATACCGGCCCATCTGCGCACCGAGGACTGGTTTTCATTTTCGACGCGGGCGCGCGTAATCGTGTATGCCAAGGATGCACTGCCGGCTGATGCAATACGTAATTATGCCGATCTGGCGAAACCGCACCTCAAGGGCAAGCTGTGCACGCGATCCGGTTCCCATCCTTACAACCTCTCGCTCATGGCGTCGATCATCGCCCATCACGGCGAACCGAAAGCCGAAGAATGGGCCAAAGGCGTCGTGTCCAACTTCACACGCACCCCGAAAGGCGGCGATACCGACCAAATCAAGGCCGTTGCCGCAGGCGAATGCGCTGTGGCAATCTCAAACAGCTACTATGTTGCACGTCTACTGCGTTCAACCAAGCCTGCTGAGCAGAAGATTGTCGAAAAAATTGGTGTAATCTGGCCCGATCAGCAGGGCCACGGCGCTCACATCAACGTCTCGGGCGGCGGCATGCTGAAACATGCGCCACACAAAGAGGCCGCCGTGAAATTTCTCGAATACCTGTCGAGCGACGAAGCGCAGCGTTATTTCGCCGATGGCAACAATGAATGGCCGGCCGTTGCAGGCGTCAAGGTTGCCAATCCGGCGCTGGACAAACTGGGAAAATTCAAGGCCGACACCCTCAACGTGAATTCACTGGCGATGTATCGCGTCAAGGCGCAAATGATTTTTGACCGTGTCGGATTCCGCTGAAACCGGGAAACCGGAGGGCCGCATCTGTGCAGAATGCGGTCGACTACCGTCGGCTGCCGGCAATCTGCCGCGAAAGCACGATCAGCGGCAGCAACCCGACGCCAACGATGGCCAGCGCTGCGGTCGAGGCTTCGGCGAGGCGTTCGTCCGACGCCAGCGTATACGCCTGTGTGGCCAGCGTGTCGAAATTGAAGGGGCGCATGACCAGCGTTGCCGGCAACTCCTTCATCACATCAACAAAAACCAGCAATCCAGCCGTCAGCATGCTGCCGCGCAACAACGGGAAATGCACGCGACGCAACATTGCGGCCTGCCCGAGACCGAGACTGCGCGCAGCAGCATCCATGTTTGGCGTGATCTTGGCCAGGCTTGATTCGATCGATTGCATGGCTACCGCCAGAATTCGCACCAGATAGGCATACACCAGCGCCGCGATCCCCCCCGTCAGCAGTAGTCCGGGATTGCTACCGAACCAGAGCTGCCATTGTCCTGCCAGCCAATTATCGAGGCGCGTTACAGGAATCAACACGCCGACCGCAATCACCGATCCTGGCACGGCGTACCCCAATGCAACCAGGCGCGTCATGGCGCGCGCCGCATAGGCCGTGAAACCTTTCGACAAACGCACACCATAGGCAAGCAGCAAGGCCAGCAGCACAGCGATAACACTCGTCATGCCGGCAAGCAGAAAGCTGTTGCCAGCGAGTTCGGCAAAGCGACGGCCGAACTGCGCATCACCGTCCAGCAATGCCAGACGCAGCAACAAGCCGGCCGGCAGCAGGAAGCCGCAGAACAGCGGCGTAACGCAAACCAGCAACGCTGCGGCGGCATGCCAGCCGCGCAGACGCTGGCCATGCAGAGGACGATTGCGCACCGTGGTATTGTGAAACCGCGCCCGGCCTTGAGAAAGCGCCTCAATGGCAAGCAGCAGCACGACGAAACCCAGCAATGCCGCAGCGAGCTGTGCCGCGGCAATACGGTCGCCGAGCGAAAACCAGGCGCGATAGATGCCCGTCGTAAATGTCTGCACGGCAAAGTACGACACCGTGCCATAGTCGGCCAGAGTTTCCATCAAGGCCAGTGAAGCCCCGGCAACAACAGCCGGGCGGGCCAGCGGCAGCGAAACACTGAAAAAGCAACGCCAAGCCCCCTGCCCCAACGTGCGCGCAGCTTCAAGCATGCCACTGGCGCGCTCGATAAAAGCCGTACGCGCCAGCAGATAGACATAAGGGTAAAGCACGCAAACGAACATCGCCATGGCGCCGCCGAGGGTGCGAACATCCGGGAACCAGTAATCGCTCTTGTTCCAGAGAAACATCTCGCGCAGCCAAGTCTGCACAGGGCCAACGAACTGCAGGAAATCCGTATAGACATACGCCAGCACATACGCCGGCATGGCGAGCGGCAACACCAGCGCCCATTCGAAAACGCGCCGCCCGGGAAATTCATGCATGGCAACCAGCCAGGCTGTGGCTACGCCGATCACAGTCACGCCAACACCGACACCAAGACATAACCACAGGGTATTCGTGATGTATTCAGGCAGCACTGTTGCCGCCAGGTGCACCCAAGTATCCCCCGTGCCAGCGACAAAGACGTTCGTCAACACGCTGGCCACGGGCAAGCCTGCCAGCGCGGCGACGGCGGCAGCCAGATACAGCAAGGAGTTCAAACGCGCGAGTTTCATGTGTCAATGGGTACGAATGAGAATTATAATTCTTTACTACCAATGACTGCTGGCGAATCGCACCAATCCAACGCTTTTCGCCCCGTTTTCTCAACCATCCAGCCGCTACAGCATCCTCTACCAGCGCCTATGGCATCTCTCCAACTCACCGACATCATCCAGCGTTACGGCACACACACCGTAGTCAACGGTGTGAGCTTCACGGCCGACAGCGGCAGCATCATCTGCCTGCTGGGTCCGTCGGGTTGCGGCAAGACAACCTTGCTGCGCTGCATTGCGGGTTTTGAGGAAATTGGCGCCGGAGAGATTTGCGTTGACGAAAAAATGGTCTGTCGTGCCGGATTCTCCTTGCCGGCTGAACAACGCCAAATCGGCATGGTGTTCCAGGACTATGCACTGTTCCCCCATTTGACGATCGCGGGCAATATCGGCTTCGGCCTGCGCAACCTGAAGACCGGCGAACGCACGCAGCGTGTCGAGGAGCTATTGACCATTGTCGGTCTTGCGGGGCTTGGCAACCAATACCCGCACGAGCTTTCAGGCGGTCAGCAACAGCGCGTTGCCTTGGCGCGGGCGCTTGCGCCGCGCCCGAAATTGATCCTGCTCGACGAGCCATTTTCAAACCTCGATGTCGCCCTGCGCGAACGCTTGTCGCTTGAAGTACGTGAAATCCTCAAGCGCCAGGGCATGACTGCCGTCCTCGTGACGCACGACCAGCACGAAGCATTCACGATGGCCGACGAAATTGGCATCATGGCCGAAGGCCGCATTCAGCAATGGGATACGCCCTACAACATCTATCACCGCCCGGCCAATCGTTTCGTCGCCGATTTTGTTGGCCAAGGCGTATTTCTGCCCGGCGAGGTTCTCGACAACCTCAACATTGCCATCGAACTCGGTCAGCTCGAATCCAAGCTGCCGCTTGAATGCACGCAAAGCTGCAAGACCTGCACCAAGGGCTGTGGCGTCGAAGTGCTGCTGCGTCCCGATGACATCATTCACGACGACGCCAGCCCGCTGAAGGCGGAAATCCTGCACAAGGCATTCCGCGGCGCCGATATTCTTTATACCCTGCGCCTGGCCAGCGGCGCAAAAGTGCTCTCACTGGTTCCCTCGCACCACAATCACTCGCTCGGCGAACAGATCGGCATCCGGCTGGACGTCGATCATGTCGTCGCCTTCAAGACCTCTGCGCCACGCCAGTTCCGACCGCATGGACTGACCGCCGGATGATCCCCTGGCTGACCGAT
Source organism: Pseudomonadota bacterium (assembly GCA_052034445.1). Classification (GTDB taxonomy): domain Bacteria; phylum Pseudomonadota; class Gammaproteobacteria; order Burkholderiales; family Rhodocyclaceae; genus Sterolibacterium. The sequence continues at coordinate 12,721 of JBPOIN010000269.1, forward strand.
ACCATCCGATTTCCTCCCGTTGACCAAGCGCTGCGCAACCCGGCCGGATTGCTCTGTGCAGGCGGGGATCTGGCCCCGGAGCGATTACTGGCGGCGTATCGGCAGGGAATATTCCCGTGGTATTCCGCCGGCGAACCCCTCCTGTGGTGGAGCCCGGATCCGCGCATGGTGCTGCTTCCAAAAGAACTCCGGATCACGCGCTCATTCGCCAAGATACTCAATCACCGGCGTTACGAAGTCTGCCTTGATACGGCTTTCGCGCAAGTCATGGCCGCCTGTGCAGCCCCGCGCGCCGGCGCCAGCGGAACCTGGATCACCAGCGAAATGCAGCAAGCCTATCTGCGCATGCATCGCCTTGGTTACGCCCATTCCGTGGAAACCTGGATCGACGGACAACTCGTCGGCGGACTCTATGGCATGGCCATCGGCCGGGCCTTCTACGGTGAGTCGATGTTTTCACGCGTCAGCGACGCCTCGAAGATTGCCCTCGCCCATCTGTGCCGTTATCTTGAACTGCGCGGCTTCGCCGTGATAGATTGCCAGATGAATACAACGCATCTGGCTTCGCTCGGCGCAAGAGAAATTTCCCGCACCGAATTTGTCGCCGGACTGGCGTGCTGGACCGCGGAAGCGGCCATGGAGATTGAAGCAGCAGGACCATGGACAACCCGCTGGAGTTCAGATGATCCAGACAAACAACCGTTCCGTACCAGCAAAACCTTGTGATTGGGAGCAACGTCAGCAGCCGCGCCAAAGCCATGACAAACCTTCACGACCTGCCATTCCCCGAACTGCAGTTCTATGCGACAGCGCCATATGGCTGCTCGTACCTGCCGAACCGCGTGGCACGCTCGCAGGTCGCGGCCCCGAACCACTTGATCAATCCGGCCAGATACGGCGAACTCATCAAAATGGGTTTTCGCCGCAGCGGTCTCTACACTTACCGACCGGCCTGTGAATTGTGCCGATCCTGCATCCCCGTTCGCCTGCCGGTGGCAGACTTCACGGGCAGCCGCAGCCAGCGCCGGGCATTGGCCAGACACGCCGACCTGATAGCCACCCAGCGCAGCCTGATTTTTCGCGAAGAGCATTACGCCTTGTATCAGCGCTATCAGTCCGCGCGCCACAGCGGCGGCGGCATGGACGAAGACAGCCGCAGTCAATACACCAACTTTCTGCTGCAAACCAATATCGACACCTGTTTGATCGAATTCCGCGCCGGAGCAAACGGCCCGGTGCGTATGGTCAGCATCATCGACCTGCTGCCGGATGGACTCTCATCGGTGTACACCTTTTACGACCCGGATTTGCCCGGCGCCAGCCTTGGCACCTATGGAATCCTCTGGCAGATCGCCCAATGCGGCCATCTTGAACTACCCTATCTGTATTTAGGCTACTGGATTCGCCACAGTCAGAAAATGGCCTACAAGGCCAAATTCCAGCCGCTCGAAGGATTCATCGACAACGCTTGGCGCCGCCTCAAGCCAGACGATCGGCTCTGACCGAGCCTGGCAGATCAACGATGCGCACAGACTGCCTGCCGCCACTTGCCGCAAGCGCAATAAAGCTGTCTTGACTGGCGCGCGGGAACTATAGTGTAAATATAGAAATGGTATTCGCCGCGATTCGCGATTGAAACCGACCTGCGATGAGTGCCGCCTTGAAGCACTGCGGCGCCGTGAAACTGAAGCCGCAACGAGAGAGGGAGTGGCCCGACAAACAACAAAAAGCCCAACCTTGCGGGTTGGGCTGAATGCTTGAAACTTTGGTTGCGGGGGCAGGATTTGAACCTGCGACCTTCGGGTTATGAGCCCGACGAGCTGCCAGACTGCTCCACCCCGCGTCAGAGAAAAGCGATTATAGGAGACACACCCGATCTGGTCAAGGCTTTTATGTGGAAGCGACGAGGAGATTTATCGATTTCCTGAGTTTTCCGCTGCCGCTACGCCGTCCGGACAAAATCTGCGGGCAAACGTCGCAATGCCTTGGCATACGCTTATGGAGTATGCAAAAGTAGCGATTCAGCCTAGGGATCAGAGGAATATCGCCATGGGAACCTTTGCACTGCATCGTCGCCCGGCCGTCGCCGGGATGTTCTACCCCGAAGACGCCCGAACCCTCGCCGGCGAAATCGCCGCGCTGCTGGCGCAAGCTGCCGCCCAAAAACCACAGATGCTGGCGGGGTCACTGAAAGCGCTGATCGTTCCGCATGCCGGCTATGTCTATTCCGGAGCAGTGGCTGCCAGTGCCTATGCGCAATTGCTGCCGCTGCGGCAAAACATTCAGCGCGTTGTGCTGCTCGGGCCAACCCACCGCGTTGCGGTGCGCGGGCTGGCGCTGCCCGAAGCTGCTGCATTCGATACGCCGCTGGGCAGCATCCGCATCGACTCGGAGCTCGAACAGCGGGCGTTGCAGCTGCCTCAAGTCGGGCAAAACCGCGCCGCCCACGCCTTCGAGCATTCGCTCGAAGTGCAGCTTCCCTTTCTGCAAACCGTTCTCGATGAATTCACCCTGTTGCCGCTGGCAGTCGGCATGGCCAGCGCCGAGGAAGTCGCCGAGGTGCTCGACACCCTCTGGGGCGGCCCCGAAACCTTGATTCTCATCAGTTCGGACCTCTCCCATTTTCATGCATATGCCGAAGCCCGGCATCTCGACATGATCACCGCAGAACAAATCCTCGCCCTGCACCAGCTTGCCACGCACGAACAGGCATGCGGCGCGACCCCTGTGAATGGACTGCTGCTATGCGCCAAACGTCACGGCCTGCAGGCCCGATTGCTCGATCTGCGCAACTCGGGCGACAGTACGGCAGGCGCCAGCGACAAATCGCGCGTGGTCGGCTATGGCGCCTTCGCCTTGACCGCCCGCAGCCAGGAGACCCGTCATGACGCATGAGATTCATCATCCCCCCAACCACGCTGGCGCCACCGACACACTCGGTACAGTCCTGCTGCAACTGGCGCGCCATAGCATTGCGACTGGGCTGAACATTCCGCATCCCGATGACCCCACCCACCCGGCGCTCAGTCAACCCGGCGCAACCTTCGTGACGCTCACGGATCACGAACAGTTGCGCGGCTGCATCGGTTCTCTCTCGGCATGGCGCAAACTCGGCGAGGACGTGCGCGCCAACGCGCTTGCCGCAGCCTTTCAGGATCCGCGTTTCGCGCCCTTGCACAAGGATGAGTTCAATCGCATCCGCGTCGAAGTCTCATTACTGACACCGGCGCATCCCCTGCAGTTCACGAGCGAGAGCGATGCGCTGGGCCAGTTGCGCCCGCATATCGACGGCGTGATCTTCGAATGCCGTGGTTATCGTTCGACCTTCCTGCCGCAAGTCTGGGAAAGTCTGCCCCAACCCGCCGAGTTCATGGCCCATCTCAAGCGCAAGGCCGGCCTGCCGGCAGATTTCTGGAGCAGAGACGTCAACCTTTCACGTTATGAGGTGCAGAAATGGAAGGAATAAATCCCCAGGATGCCTACCCGGCGCGCTGGTGGCACACCATCGAGGACGGACGGATTCAATGCGACCTCTGCCCGCGCGACTGCAAACTGCACGAAGGCCAGCGCGGCGCCTGCTTCGTGCGCGCCATGCTGGATGGCAAGATGGTGCTGACAACCTATGGTCGCAGCTCGGGATTCTGCATCGACCCGATCGAAAAGAAACCGCTCTACAATTTTTATCCGGGCAGCAGCGTGTTCTCGTTCGGCACCGCAGGCTGCAATCTGGCCTGCAAGTTCTGCCAGAACTGGGATATTTCAAAATCCCGCGAGATGAATACGCTGATGGACGCCGCCACGCCAGAGGACATCGCCACAGCCGCCGCCTCACACGGCAGCAAAAGCGTGGCGTTCACCTACAACGATCCGGTGATCTTCGCCGAATACGCCATGGACACCGCAGACGCCTGCCATGCCCGGGGAATTCAGACCGTCGCGGTCAGCGCCGGCTACATGCACCAGGACCCGGCGCGCGCCTTCTACGCCAAAATGGATGCCGCCAACATCGACCTCAAGGGCTTTACCGACGATTTCTACGTCAAACTCTGCGGCGGCCATCTGCAACCGGTGCTGGATACGCTGTGCCATATCCAGCATGAAACTCAATGCTGGCTTGAAATAACCACCCTGCTGATTCCCGGCCAGAACGACAGCGACGCGGAACTGAAGAACCTGTCGAACTGGATCGCCCGTGAACTCGGGGCCGACGTACCGCTGCATTTTTCGGCGTTTCACCCCGACTACAAAATGCTCGACATCCCTGCAACACCGCCCGCCACACTCACGCGTGCCCGCCGCATCGCCATGGAAGCCGGCCTCAACTACGTGTACATCGGCAACGTGCATGACCGTGAGGGCGACACCACCTTCTGCCCAGGATGCCGGAAACCGGTCATCGAGCGCGACTGGTACGAGATACTCGCCTATCGCCTCGACGCGCAGGGCCACTGCCCGCATTGCCAGCACCCCATCGCCGGCCGCTTCGCGCATCACGATCAACCTTTCGGCGCTCATCGCATCCCGGTCCGCATGGCGCGCTAACAAACAAGCAATCGACAATATTTGACTGCTGCGCATCATTCGCGAGGCGCTCCACTAGAATAGCCATTTGTTGATTTTGTCTGCGGCACCGCTCAAATGGCGAATACCAAGCTTAAAACCAAGACCCCACCGAAGAAGCAATTCCCGGCGCAATCAAAATCAGCGCTGCAGCCTCTCGACATACCGGCCCTGTTCCGCGCTTGCGATCCTGCCCTGCTCGAATTCCAGACGACGGCAGAGATCAACGCCACCACGCCCATCGTCGACCAGTCGCGCGCCATTGAAGCGTTGCAGCTCGGCGTCGACATCAAGCGCCAGGGCTACAACCTGTTCGTCCTCGGCGAACCGGGTAGCGGCCGCCGCGCGGCGGTGAGTCGCATGCTGGAAACCAAGGCCGCCGGCGAGCCCACGCCCAACGACTGGTGCTACCTCAACAACTTCGACGACACCAACAAACCGCTGCTGCTGCAACTACCGCAGGGGCGCGGCGCCCAGTTCAAGCGCGACATGGAGAAATTCACCGAAGAACTGGCCAAGGCCATTCCCGGCGCTTTCGAAAGCGACGAATACCGCACGCAGATCGAAGCCATCCAGGATGAGTTCAAGAAGCGCGAACAAACAGTCCTGCGCCAGCTCGGCCAGGAATCCGCCGAGCAAGGCATCGCCCTGCTGCGCACGCCACAAGGTTTCATCTTCGCCCCGATCAAGGGCGAGGAAACCATGGCGCCCGACGAATTCGAAAAACTGCCCGATGAAGACAAGGAGCGCTATGGCAAGCTCACCGAGGAATTCGGCGAACGGCTGCACAAGCTCATGCTGCAATTCCCGCGCTGGCGGCGCGAAATGCAGGGGCGCATCAAGGAGGCCAGCCGCGCCACACTCGGTCGCGCTGCCGGACACCTGATTGACGAGCTCAAGGAACGCCACAACGACCTGGCCAACGTCTGCGAATATCTCGATGCCGCCATGCGAGACATCATCGAGGTCGGCTCCGCCCTGCACGAACTGCCCAAATCCGACGACGACTCCAACGATTCCGTCATGGGCGGCAGCATCTCACTGCTGCGCTACCGCGTGAATCTGTTCGTGGACAACAGCACCAGCAAATGCGCACCCGTGATTCTCGAAGACAACCCGACCTTCGCCAATCTGATCGGCCGCGTCGATCACGTCGCCCGCATGGGCATGCTCGAAACCGACTTCACCTACATCAAGGCCGGCGCCCTGCAGCGCGCCAATGGCGGCTATCTGGTGCTCGATGCCGGCAAAGTGCTGTCACAACCATACGCCTGGGAAGGTCTCAAACGCGCCCTGCGGGCCGGTCAGGCACGCATCGAATCGCTGGGGCAAGTGCTGGGCCTCATCAGCACGCTACCGCTGGAACCCGAACCGATGCCGCTGCGAACCAAGGTCGTGCTGGTCGGCGAGCGACTGCATTACTACCTGCTCAAGGAATACGACGCGGAATTCGCCGAACTCTTCAAGATCGCCGCCGATTTTGACGACGAAATGCCGCGCAGCGCCGAAAACATCCGCCTTTACGCCAGTTTCATTGCCACCCTGGCCCGCACACATGAGCTGCGTCCCTTCGAGCGTGCAGCGGTGGCGCGCATCATCGAACACAGCGCGCGTCTGGCTGGCGACGCCGAAAAGCTTTCGGCCAATACGCGCCTGATCGTCGATCTGCTGCAGGAGTCCGATCATTTTGCCGGCGTCGCGCAACATGCCGTCGCCACGCGCGACGATGTCGAAACCGCACTAACCGCCCAGATCCGCCGCGCGAGCCGGCTGCGCGACATCTCGCACGAACATATCCTGCGCAAAACCCTGCTGATCTCCGTGACCGGCGAACATGTCGGCCAGATCAACGGCCTCGCGGTCATCGACCTCGGCGACTTCATGTTCGCCAACCCTGTGCGCATCACGGCCACCGTGCGCATCGGCGACGGCGACGTGATCGACATCGAACGAGAATCCGAGCTCGGCGGAGCGATACATTCCAAGGGTGTGATGATTCTCTCGGCCTTCCTGGCCGCACGTTTCTCGCACAACGTCCCCCTGTCCTTATCCGCCAGCCTGGTCTTCGAGCAATCCTACGGCCCGATCGAAGGCGACAGCGCCTCACTGGCCGAACTCTGCGCCCTCATGTCGGCGATCGCCGATCTGCCGATCAAACAATCGCTGGCGATCACGGGATCGGTCAATCAGTACGGCAACGTACAGCCGATCGGTGGCGTCAACGAAAAGATCGAAGGCTTCTTCGACATCTGCAAGGCCGCCGATCCGCACGGACTCACGGGTGAACAGGGGGTACTGATCCCCGAATCCAACGT
>JBPOIN010000215.1:0-8832 GCA_052034445.1 Pseudomonadota bacterium
GATCTGCGTTTTGAAACCAATCTCGACCTGCCGGTACAGAACATCATGACGCCGCGCGAGCGCCTGATTACCGTGCGGGAAGGGGCCATCCCCGAAGACGCCAAGGCGCTCATGCACAAGTATCGCCTCGAACGCGTGCTGGTGGTCAGCGAGAGCTTCGAGCTGCGTGGCCTGATTACCGTCAAGGATATTCTCAAGTCAACCGAATATCCGCTGGCCTGCAAGGACGATCTGGGTCGGCTGCGCGTCGGCGCCGCGATCGGGGTCGGCGAAGGCACCGAAGAGCGCGCCGCACTGCTGGCCGAGGCCGGCGTCGATGTGCTGGTCGTGGATACCGCGCATGGCCATTCGCAGGGCGTGTTGAAGCGCGTCGAATGGGTCAAGAAGAATTTCCCGCAGGTTGAGGTTATCGGCGGCAACATTGCCACGGCGGCTGCAGCCCTGGCGCTGGTCGATCATGGCGCCGATGGCGTCAAGGTCGGCATCGGCCCGGGCTCGATCTGCACCACGCGCATCGTCGCGGGTGTCGGCGTGCCGCAGATCACGGCGATCGACAATGTCGCCACGGCGCTGGCGTCGACCGGCGTGCCGATGATCGCCGATGGCGGCATCCGCTACTCGGGTGATATTTCCAAGGCCATCGCCGCCGGTGCGAATGCCGTGATGTTGGGCGGCCTGTTCGCCGGTACCGAGGAAGCGCCGGGCGAGACCGTGCTGTTCCAGGGCCGCTCCTACAAGGCCTATCGCGGTATGGGCAGTCTGGGGGCGATGAAGGACGGCGCCGCCGACCGGTATTTCCAGGAAAGCGATGCGAATGTCGAAAAGCTGGTGCCCGAAGGCATCGAAGGCCGTGTTCCCTACAAGGGCACGGTCGGCGCGGTGATCCATCAGCTGATGGGCGGCTTGCGTGCCTCGATGGGCTATGTCGGTTGCGCCACCATCGACGATATGCGTGCGCGCGCCGAGTTCGTCGAAATTACCTCGGCCGGTATCCGCGAGTCGCATGTGCATGACGTGCAAATCACCAAGGAAGCGCCGAATTATCACGCGGATTGAGTCGAGAGCTGAGCGTAGAGAGTCGAGAGCACCGTGGCTGTTCGCGACTTTCGGGCTTTACTGATCTGGCAGCGGGCCATGGAGCTGGCGCGGCGTATTCATGAAGTGCCGGCGCAATTTCCCGCTGCCGAACAAGCCGCCAGCTAAAGCTAACCCAGCCTTCAACGTATCAATCCAGCATCAGCGACGCACCGCCCGTCTCTCGACTAACCTCTCTCGACGGCCCCCCCCCATGCACCAAAAAATCCTCATTCTCGATTTCGGTTCCCAGGTCAGCCAGCTCATCGCGCGCCGCGTGCGTGAGCAGCAGGTGTATTGCGAGCTGCATTCCTTCGATGTTTCGGCGGACTTCATTCGTCAGTTCAATCCGCAGGGCATCATCCTGTCGGGCGGCCCGAACTCGGTGTATGAGGCGCACGACTGGAGGGCGCCGCAGGTGGTGTTCGAACTCGGCGTGCCGGTGCTGGGCATTTGCTACGGCATGCAGACCATGGCGCAGCAGCTGGGCGGCAAGGTCGAAAGTTCGGGCCAGCGCGAATTCGGTTATGCCGAAGTGCGTGCGCGCGGTCATTCGCAGCTGTTCAAGGATATCCAGGATCGCAGTAATGCCGAAGGGCATGGCCTGCTTGATGTGTGGATGAGTCACGGCGACAAGGTCACCGAGTTGCCGGCTGGCTTCAAGGTGATCGCCAGCAACGAATCCTGTCCCGTGGCGGCGATGGCCGACGAGGCGCGCAAATTCTACGCGGTGCAATTCCACCCGGAGGTCACCCACACCATCAAGGGCAAGGAGATGTTCGCCCGCTTCGTGCATGACATCTGCGGTTGCGGTCACGACTGGAACATGCCGGATTACGTGAATGAGGCGATCGCCAAGGTGCGCGCCCAAGTGGGCAGCGACGAGGTGATTCTCGGCCTCTCGGGCGGCGTCGATTCGAGCGTGGTGGCGGCGCTCTTGCATCGCGCCATCGGCGATCAGCTGACCTGCGTGTTTGTCGACAACGGTCTGCTGCGCCTCAACGAGGGCAAGCAGGTGATGGATATCTTCGCGCGCAACCTCGGCGTCAAGGTGATCCACGTCGATGCCTCGGCGCAGTTCATGGGCCACCTGAAGGGCGTCTCCGACCCCGAAGCCAAGCGCAAGATCATCGGTCGCGAGTTCGTCGAAGTGTTCCAGGCCGAGGCCGCCAAGCTGCCGCAGGCCAAGTGGCTGGCGCAGGGTACGATCTATCCGGATGTCATCGAATCGGCGGGCGCCAAGACCGGCAAGGCGCACGCCATCAAGAGCCACCATAACGTCGGCGGCCTGCCCGAGACCCTGCATCTGAAGCTGCTCGAACCGCTGCGCGAACTGTTCAAGGACGAAGTGCGCGAGCTGGGCATTGCCCTCGGTCTGCCGCACGAGATGGTGTATCGCCATCCGTTCCCGGGGCCCGGCCTGGGCGTGCGCATCCTCGGCGAAGTCAAGGCCGAGTTCGCCGACTTGCTGCGTCGCGCCGATGCGATTTTCATCGACGAGCTGCGCGCCGCCGACTGGTACGACAAGACCAGCCAGGCCTTCGCGGTGTTTCTGCCGGTCAAGAGCGTCGGCGTGATGGGCGACGGCCGCACCTACGAATACGTCGTCGCGCTGCGCGCCGTGCAGACGCAGGACTTCATGACCGCCCACTGGGCCGAACTGCCGCACAGCCTGCTCGGCAAGGTCAGCAACCGCATCATCAACGAAGTGCGCGGCATCAACCGCGTCGTGTATGACATCTCGGGGAAACCGCCGGCGACGATCGAGTGGGAGTAGGCTAGTTGTAGGTCGTTGATTTTAAAGGAAATTATTTTATGATTTTTGGGGCTCCTGAAAATCGCAGTCTTTAGAAATCAATCACTTAGCAATTTGCAGCAAGCACCAAAACACCTCTGGGAAATGTCTAAAATTTTTCCCGATGGTATTTTTGATGGCACCAAAATAAAGATGCTTTTTGCATTGGCGCGATACCATGAGCCGGAAAAATCTTCGATGATGGTATCGCGCTTGCGCAAAGCCTGATGTGATGGGCGTTTCAGGCGAGTTTCAGGCCGCTTCGCAATGATGGTATAGGGGCTCAAAACTGCATTCCGATCCGGGTCTGCAACGATTGACGAGCAATGGAACTTCGCTAGTAACTTGGTATCATATGCGATACTATGGACAACATGAATAAGCGAACCAAGCTGCTCGAAGCGATGCGCAACAATCCCAGAGACTGGCGGATTGACGATTTGCTTTCGGTGGCAGCCCAGTTCGGCATCGAGTGCCGTAATCATGGTGGTAGCCACCATGTTTTTGGCTACTCCGGTGTAGAAAGCGATGTGTCCGTACCAGCCCATCGTCCGATCAAGCCAGTTTATATCCGGCAATTTTTGAGTTTGGTCGATAGCGTCAAGGAGTTGCAATCATGAGTGCCACCATCAAACAGATTGCTCAAGTGAAGCCCGAATATTCTTTCGAGGCTTATGCCCATATCGTCAGCCCCCTGTCTGCGGAGGATGGCGGTGGCTATTTGATCACTTTCCCCGATTTACCCGGTTGCATGTCCGATGGTGAAACGGAGGCCGAAGCAGTAGTAAATGGACGCGATGCGTTCGCATCGTGGGTTTCAGCCAGAGTCGATGCCGGCAAGTCCGTTCCGGCACCGGCCTATCACCCTGACCCTGTACCGATGGCTTCGGGTCGTTTTGTGACCCGTCTGCCCAAGTCAATTCATGCCAAGCTGGCCGAGCGTGCCAAGTCCGAGGGGGTCAGCCTGAACACCTTGGTTCTTGCCTTTATTGCTGAAGGTTTGGGACGCAAAGATGCTCATGCCTGAGGTGATGGTACAAATGATGGTATCAATGGAACCGGTTTCAAAAAATCACTTTGTTTTCAACGGGCTTTCCCTCTCGTTGATGGATGAGTGGGAATGACCGGCCAGACCGATGACGACGCACAGCAGGCGATCGATGGTTCCGACATTGCTTTGCCTATTGGCTCCTTTCGATATCCGTTACGGCGTGATGGCGTAGCCGCGAAAGGTTGCCGGGGTGACAGGAACTACAGCCGGCGGCGCGCCACGAGATCGATGAGTGCGGAGCGGCCACGATGTGCCTGGCCTTCGTTGAGCTCGGCGAGGTATTCACGCAATTCGAGGATTTCGAATGCAGCGAAGTCCTTTTCCAGCATGGCGCGGGTGTAAAGATTCTCCACTGCCGATGGTCCACCGGTGCGAAAGGCGAGTTGTTGCGGCGTGTAGCCATGCAGTAGTACGAGGCCGCCAGGCTTGACGGCCAGCTGCATGCCGGCGAACAGCCGCGCACGCTCCTGCGGCGCGGCAAACTGGATGAACACCCCGAGCACGATGTCATACGCGGCCACTGGCCAAGGCATGTCGAGCACATCGGCCTCGACGAAATCGACTGCGACCTGGCAGTTTTGCGCGAGCTTGCGCGCCTTGAGCAATGCAGGCGGGGAGATTTCGAGCGCTGTTACAGTCAGCCCCTGCTGCGCCAACCAGACGCTGTTGCGCCCTTCGCCATCAGCCACCGAGAGCAGTGTCAAGCCGGCGGCAAAGCATTCGGCATGGCTGGCGACAAATCGCGCCGGGGCGGTGCCGAACAGGTAGTCTTGGCCAGCTTCGTGGTAGCGCTGATTCCAGAAGGCAGCGTGGGCGGATACGGTCATGGAGGGATTCACTTCAAGCAGCGATCCGCCGAAATTCAGCCGTACACCTGCTGTGCGCGTTTGACGAAGGATTCGATGAAGGTATTGGCGATGTGGTTGAACACCGGGCCCAGCACCTTGTCGAGCATCTTGCTGGAGAATTCGTATTCCAGGCGGAACTCGACCTTGCAGGCGTTCTCGCCGAGCGGCTTGAAGCGCCAGCTGCCTTCGAGTTGCTTGAACGGGCCGTCGAGCAAGGCGATGTGCATGAAGATGGGGATTTCCTTGGCGTTCGCGGTGGAGAAATGCGCCTTCACGCCGTGGTAGTTGATGTGGATGCGCGCGACGGTTTTCTGCTCGGTGCGTTCGATGAGTTCGGTGCCACCGCACCAGGGCAGGAATTTCGGGTAGTCCTCGACGCGATCGACGAGTTCGAACATCTGCGTGACACTGCGTTCGATCAGAACGGATTTTTCTACAACGGCCATGGCTCGGAGCTGCGTTAAAATGGCCGCCATTCTACCGCGCGGCAAAACCATGAGCATCGTTGATAACAAGAAGGCTTTTCACGACTACTTCATTGAGGAGCGTTTCGAGGCCGGCCTGGCGCTCGAAGGCTGGGAGGTCAAGGCGATCCGCGCCGGCCGCGCACAGATCAAGGAAGCCTATGTGGTGTTGCGCAACAACGAGGTGTATCTGATCGGCGCCCACATCAGCCCACTGCCGACGGCGTCGACGCACATCCATCCCGACCCCGTGCGCACGCGCAAACTGTTGATGCATGCGAGCGAGATCAGCAAGCTGATCGGCAAGGTGGAACGCGCCGGCTATGCGCTGGTGCCGCTTGATCTGCATTTCACCAAGGGCCGCATCAAGCTGGCCATCGGCCTGGCGCGCGGCAAGAAGCAGTTCGACAAGCGCGAAACCGAGAAGGAGCGCGACTGGGATCGCGAGAAGGCGCGCCTGATGCGCGCCAAGGGCTGATTCGGCCAGCAGTTTTCCCCTCCGCGCCCTCCGCCTTACGCCCCCGTCCCCGCATCAATCCGCCCCTTGTCCCACAGGGATTCCCTTTGGTCAAAAGGGGGGGAAGGCGTGGCTCATTCAGCCCGCATGAAACAGAACAGGCCAGCCAGCCGACAGCCCCAAAAGTAAAACGGACTTGAGAACTCCCCGGTCGGGGAGACTCAAGTCCGCAGTCGGCATCGCTTTTGGCTACGGCGACAATTTCCCGGATCGGTCGCCGATCCTTATTGAATCTTTTCGACCTGCACCGCAGCGCTACGTGGTGCATGGTGCGTGCCGCCGTAATACACACGGAAGTGCAACTGGGAGTAACCACCGGCCAGATGCAGGCCTTTGAGCGGGGACTCGACGCATTCCTGGTTGCCCATCCACTTCTTGAACTGATAGGGCTCCCACGCGTGGTAGATGATGACCTGGCCGGGCGCCGTGGCCGGCGAGTTCTTCACCATGACTTCGCATGAGCCGTTATCGTTGAAGACCCGGATCATGTCGCCATCGACAATGCCGCGCGATTCCAGCTCCTTCGGGTTCATCCAGCATACCGGCTGACCACGCTGCAGACGCAGCAGCAGCGGCAGATCGCGCCAGATGGCGTGGATACTCCAGCGGTTATGACCACCCGTCATGCGCAGCGGGAACTTGCTGTTGATGAGCGGCGGCTCCTTGTGCGTCGGCAAGGATTCGCCGCCTTCGAGGAACCAGGGATGGTCGATGTAGAACTGCTGACGGCCGGTGATGGTCGGCCAGGCAATTTTCTTCTCGACGAAATCCTGGTGCGGCCAGTGGGTATCCTTCGGATCGTAGGGGCTGTAGTTCTGGTTGATGAGGTTCGGGCGACCTTCTGCCAGCACCGGCACCGCCCCCATGAGCAAGGCTTCACGGCCCGTGTTGGCGCCAATGCTCGGCGAGTTGGCGAAAATCGCGTCCATGAGCTTGACGGGATCTTCGGGATCGGTCGGATCGTACTTGCCGTTCTGCGTGAACTTCGAATAGCACTCGGTCAGATCAACCATGCCGCCATCCAGGCCGACGACCTTGCTGATACCCTTGGCCTTGGCGCGCTCAGCGACGTACTTGCTGAGCAGACCGAAGGTTTCCCAATCGGATTTGGAATCGCCGAGCGGCTCGGTGGCCTTGTCGGAGGTGATGATGTAAGGCACATAGGTCTGCGCGTACTTGATGCCGTACTTCTCGTAATAGGCAGCCACCGGCAGGATGTAGTCGGCGAACAGACCCGAGGTGCTCATCTTGAAGTTGACGGACACGACGAGTTCGAACTTCGGCCACAGCACTTTCTTGGCGATCTGCGGCGACGGCCAGCGACGCAGCGGATTGCCGCCCGTGAAGATGTAAGCCTTGGGCGACTTGTCCGCCGGCGGGTGCACCTTGGTCCACCCTTTCTCCATAGACTCCTTCATGTAATGGCTGAAGTTGTGCGGCAGCGTCTTGTCCTGCAGATACGGCTTGTCCCAGAGTTCCTTGTAGCCGCCATGGACATACAGGAACACCATCGTCGGCGTGTGGCCTTCGCGGTTACTGTAGTCGGTGTACAGGTTTTCGTAATCGCGCGGCGACAGGCCACGAATCGCCTTCGGGATGATTTTCATCATGTCGGCGAGCGGCACATGACTGTCGGCCATCTGGTCGAGACCGTCCATGCCCCACCAGGCCGCCACGCGCAAACCACCTCCCGAATAACCCTGGTTACCCGTGAGGTTCATGAGCAGGATGAACGAGCGCTGGAACAGGTCGCTGTGGTAGTGCTTGCAGGCACCATACGACGCGATGATCATCGCGCGGTTCGCGCCAGCCATGTCGCGCGCGAAGGTGCGGATCAGATTGACATTCAGGCCGGTGATCTTGGCCGCCTGTTCAGGCGTGTGATCCTTGTTGAGTTTGGCGCGGATCTTGTCGAACACGGTCTCGCATTCGACCGTCGAGCCATCGGCCAGCTGAACCTTGAAAGTACCCGAGAGCGCCGGTTTGATGCCATTGAGCTTGAGGAAACGACCGCCGTCACCGTCGCCTTCGCAGCCCGGCGCCATGGCGATGGCGTTCTTGGCCTCATCCCAGACGTAGAAGGCGTTGTCGACGCCCCCCTTGGTGACATCGGCTTGCCGCAGGAAGCGCTGATTGTCCTTGCGCACCAGGAACGGGAAGTCGGTCTGCTCAAGCACATAATCCTTCTTGAACAGATTCTCGGCGATCATGATCTGCGCACAGGCCAGACCCAGCGCCGCATCGGTCTCGGGCTTGACGTTGATCCACAGGTCGGCATGCACCGTACTCGGGTTCAGGTCAGGTGCAACCACCACCAGTTTGGAACCGCGGTAGCGCGCTTCATGCAGGAAGTGGGCTTCGGGAATCCGCGTGTAAATCGGATTGCCGAGCCAGATCACGATGTAATCGGATTTGAACCAGTCATCCGAGCTGCCTTCGCAGTTGAAAGCTCCCCAAGTCTGGATCACGCCGAGCGGCATGTCGCCGACGCCCGACCAGCCGTCGAGACGCGTCACCTGCAGGGCGTTCGAGAAGCGGAAATCGCCGGCGGTTTCAGGACCGTAGCCGGTGTTTGACAAGTCGTCGAAACAGATGGTCTCGGTGCCGTGTTTGGCCGAAATATCCACCAGTTTGTCGGCAATCTCGGTCAGCGCCGCATCCCACGACAGGCGCTTCCACTTGCCTTCGCCGCGCTCGCCGACGCGCTTGAGCGGATGCAGGACGCGCGAATCGGCGACCTGCAGATGCGTATAGCAGGCGCCCTTCTGGCAACCGCGCGGATTGAAGTCGGGCACATCGGGACGGTGCGGTTCATAGATCGCCGCCTGTTCTTCGCGCCAGGCGATGCCGTCCTTGACATACACGTCCCAAGAACAGGCCGCACAGCAGTTGGCGCGCGTGTGCGTACCCTTGGCGACCTTGTCCCACTTCCACTTCTCGCGCCAGATATCCGAATAATCGTTGTATTTGACCTGTTTGGCAGGCACCTTGGGACCGGGGAACGGACCAATGACCTTCTTCTGGCGCAACTGATACATGCCAAGGCCAACGGCCGCAGCGCCCGCAGCCGAGCCAACCAGAAA
>JBPOIN010000107.1:0-3352 GCA_052034445.1 Pseudomonadota bacterium
AAAAAACAAGATGGCGCCGCCGAAGATTACGCCCGTGAGAGTGAAGCCTTTTTGCGCTTGCATGGATGTTGCCATGTTCCCTCCTATCAATTGAAAGAACCGATGCGGCCCAGATCGCTGAAATTGAACCAGACGAAGAACGCCCGGCCGACGATGTTCTCGTCGGGGACAAAGCCCCAGTAGCGGCTATCCTGAGAATTGTCGCGGTTATCGCCCATCATGAAGTAATGTCCGGGCGGCACCACGCAAACCACGCCCGAAGTATTGTAGTGGCATTGATCGCGGAACGGAAACTGACGCATCGGCGGAACAAAAGGCGCGTCGTTGTCCTCTATCAGGATATGGTGCTCGACCGCACCGAGCTTCTCGGCATAGCGTGGCGTATAGAACAAGCGTTCCTTGTCGAGATATTCATCACGCTTCTGGAGCGGAACCTCGGCACCATTGATACTCAGGCGCTTGTTCATGTAGGAAATCTTGTCGCCCGGCAGACCAACCACGCGTTTGATGTAATCGAGAGACGGATTCTCGGGATAACGAAACACCATCACGTCGCCACGCTGCGGCGTGCCGATCTCGACGATCTTCTTGTTGAGCACCGGCAGACGAATCCCGTAGGTGTATTTATTGACCAGGATGAAATCGCCAACCAGCAAAGTCGGAATCATCGAACCCGATGGAATCTTGAACGGTTCGACCAGAAACGAGCGCAGGAAAAACACGGCCAGGATGACCGGAAAGAAACTCGAGCCATATTCGACCCACCAGGGATCCTTGTCGCCCGGGGCGCGATGCTGCTTGAGCCAGAAATGATCGACGATCCAGACCATACCCGTCACCACGAGCAGGACAAACAGAATCAGGGCAAAATTCATGGAGCGATGACTTTCTGTACTTGAGTGAGACTGGCGTCTTACTTGTCGCCCACGCGCAACACGGCGAGGAAGGCTTCCTGCGGGATTTCGACGCTACCGACCTGCTTCATACGCTTCTTGCCGGCCTTCTGTTTTTCCAGCAGCTTTTTCTTGCGCGTGATATCGCCACCGTAGCACTTGGCCAGAACATTCTTGCGCAAGGCCTTGATGGTTTCGCGCGCGATGATGTTCGAACCAATCGCCGCCTGAATCGCCACGTCATACATCTGGCGCGGAATCAGCTCGCGCATTTTGGCCGCCAGGGCCCGGCCCTTGAACGGCGCGTTGGCGCGGTGCACGATCATCGACAACGCATCGACCTTGTCGCCGTTGATAAGGACATCAAGCTTGATCACATCGGCGGCGCGATATTCCTTAAACTCGTAATCGAGCGAAGCATAGCCGCGCGAAACGGACTTCAACTTGTCGAAGAAATCCATGACCACTTCGGCCATCGGCATGTCGTAAGTCAGCTGCACCTGACGACCGCGGTATTGCATATTCACCTGCGTGCCACGCTTCTGCTCGCACAAGGTGATGACCGCGCCCAGATATTCCTCGGGGACGAAGATCGTCGTGGTGATAATCGGCTCGCGGGTTTCTTCAATTTTCGAGACTTCCGGCAACTTGGCCGGATTCTCGACAAACACTTCGCTGCCGTCGCGCAACACCACTTGGTACACGACGGTCGGCGCAGTAGTGATCAGATCCTGATCGAACTCACGCTCCAGTCGCTCCTGGACGATCTCCATGTGTAACAAACCAAGAAAGCCACAACGGAAGCCGAAGCCCAGCGCCTGCGAAACTTCCGGCTCGTAGTGCAGCGAAGCGTCGTTGAGTTTGAGCTTTTCGAGCGAGTCGCGCAGATTCTCGTATTCATTCGGCTCGACAGGATACAAGCCGGCGAACACCTGGGATTTGATTTCCTTGAAGCCGGGCAAGGGCTCGGCGGCCGGCATGTCGATGCGCGTAATGGTATCGCCAACCTTGGCAGCCTTGATTTCCTTGATGCCCGAGATGATGAATCCCACCTCGCCGGCGGAAAGTTGCTCGCGCGCCTGCGATTTCGGCGTGAACACACCGACTTGCTCGCAAAGATGCGTGGTACCGCCAGCCATCAGCCGGATCTTGTCCTTCGGCCGCAGGGTGCCGTCCATAACGCGCACCAGCATCACGACTCCGACATAATTGTCGAACCACGAATCGATGATCAGCGCCTTGAGGGGCGCATCGGCATCGCCCTTGGGTGGCGGAATACGGGCGATCACGGCTTCGATGATGTCCTCGACGCCCAGGCCGGTCTTGGCGCTGCAGAGAATAGCCTCGGTCGCGTCGATGCCGATCACATCTTCAATCTCTTGACGCGCACCATCGGGATTGGCCGCCGGCAGGTCGATCTTGTTGAGCACCGGCACCACTTCGACGCCAAGTTCGATCGCGGTATAGCAGTTCGCCACAGTCTGCGCCTCGACGCCTTGCGAAGCATCGACTACCAACAGCGCGCCC
Organism: Pseudomonadota bacterium; assembly: GCA_052034445.1. Classification (GTDB taxonomy): domain Bacteria; phylum Pseudomonadota; class Gammaproteobacteria; order Burkholderiales; family Rhodocyclaceae; genus Sterolibacterium. The sequence goes on from JBPOIN010000107.1 coordinate 2,421, forward strand.
TCGCAGGCTGACAGTGAGCGGCTGACTTCATAAGAGAAGTCGACATGCCCCGGCGTATCGATAAGGTTGAGGTTGTAGACCTTGCCGTCGCGCGCCTTGTAACTCAGTGCGGCAGTCTGGGCCTTGATGGTGATGCCGCGCTCGCGTTCGATGTCCATCGAATCGAGCACCTGCGCCTCCATCTCGCGATCGGACAAGCCACCGCATAAATGGATGATGCGATCAGCCAGCGTGGACTTGCCGTGATCGATGTGGGCAATGATTGAGAAGTTCCGAATGTGCTGCATTTGGCAATAAAAAAGGTGCCGTCAAGCACCGTAAAAGTGATCCGCAGAAAGCTGCAAAGACCCGGATTTTAACGGAATTCGGCCAGATAAGCACGCACCGCGACAAGATCCAGATGGTAGTGGCAGAGTTCGCGCGCCGCCTGCTTTTCTGCCCCTCCAGCGCCGGCCACGAGCACCGGCACCAGCTCGTCATACAACTCGACCAGCGCCGGATCGGCATCGACATCGATCACGCGGACCTCGAACGCTGCGCCGCTCTCGTCACGCCACGCTTCCAGCATGGACAGCATGTCGTGACAAAGATGGCAGTAGCTGCGGCTATACAGCGTCAGGAGTGGCTTATTTGTTTTCACCGAGCCCCTTGATGATGACGAAATTCTGGTTATCGCCGCGCCGGACGAGCAAGGTAAGGGTCGCCCCCTTGTCGATCTGCGCCAGCAACTTGTTGAATTGCTCAACCGATTTGGCTTCGGTTTGCACGCCCTTGCTGATCAGCGACAAAATCACGTCGCCTGGCCGCAAGTCATAGCGCGCCGCCGCGCTGCGGGTTTCCTCGATCATGAGACCGTTGCCGAGCTTGAGCTCCTTTTTCTGCTCGGTGGTCAGCTCGCCCAGCACCAAGCCAAGCCGGTTGGCGGCCGATTC
>JBPOIN010000109.1:0-3677 GCA_052034445.1 Pseudomonadota bacterium
CTGCTGCCCGGCAGTTGCCCCGAGCGGCAGTCACGCTGGCTTCAGTCGCATCCGAACCCGTACGCAATCCGGTCGCCTCCGGGCGACTCATGGCCGTCACGCATCGCGTGTATGAACTGCACGAGCAGCCGCAAAGCCAGGGCAGTGCCGGCGAGCGTGTGGTGGCCCTGCAGCAGAACCCGGTGAAAACCTTCCCGGATGGCGCGGCTCCAGCGGCGCTGATTTCGCAACGCCCGGTCTTCCGGCAAATGCGTCCTTTCCGCCTGGAGCTTTCCAATGGCAACGGCATTACCGGAATGGCGCGTCGTCTGAGCGATCTGCTGGCTGCCAAAGGCGTGCCGCAGGCCCAATTGACCAACCTGAAACCCTTCCGCCAGACACAGACCGAAATCCAGTATCGCGAGGGCTTCGAAGCGGCGGCCAAGGCTTTGCGCCGGCGTTTGAATTCTCCAGCGATTCTGGTCAAGGTCGATCAGTTGCGTGCGAACACCGATGTCCGGATTGTGCTGGGCAAGGACATGCCGCGCACGCTGGCCCTGCGCGATGATCTTGAGGTAGAGCTCCAGCCGGTTCAGGTTTCTGCGCTGGTACGGCCGTTCGGCTTCGAAGGGGTCTGATTCGGCGACAGCACCGTCGCTATCCAGTCTGCCACCCAGCCAAGCGCGGCTTGCAGATTTTCATCTGCCGCCGCGCTGGTTTTTTCTCCCAGTTCGAATTTTTCGCCGCGAATCGCCAGTAGCCAGCAGGGCGGGGCAGGTTGTGATTCGAGTTGTCGCCAGGTATGCAGAAGGGCTTGCGGCGACATGGCATGACTTGAAAAGCTGGCATCCCGGCAGGGTTCGAGAAGGCAAACACTGAACGGCGGCTCGGTCGTCAGGCTCGCATCGACGAACAGCACGCCACGGCGTCCGCGCAGATCCAGCATATGCTCGACCTGCAATTGGAAATCGGTCAGGAAATCGATATTTCCCCATTCGGGATGTTGCCGGGCCAGACGTTCGCAGTGCTCGACAAACAACGGTCCCAGGGCATCGTCGCCGCGACTCGGGTTGCCCCAGCCGAAGATCAGGAGGTCCGCTGCTGCATCAGCGCTCAAGGTGTGTGACTCCGTGCTGATCGCGGCGCAGGCGATCGAGTGTTGCGCCGTGGCAATCGGTCAGTGTGACTTCGAGCGGCATTTGTCCAAGCGCATGTGTGGCGCAGGACAGGCAGGGGTCAAAGGCGCGAATCGCAACCTCGATGTGATTCAGCAGGCCTTCCGTGAGCTCCCGGCCATCGAGATAGCGCTTCGCCACTTCGCGTACGGCCGTGTTCATGGCCTGGTTGTTGTTGGTCGTCGAGACGATCAGATTGGCCATGGTGACCAGATCGTCGTCGCCGACACGGTAGTGGTGAAACAGCGTGCCGCGCGGCGCTTCGATCACGCCGACACCTTCGTGTTGCCGCGCGCCGCTGACCAGCAGATCGTTGCCGAGCAGGTCGTCGTCATGCAGCAAATCCTTGATCGTTTCGGCGGCGAACAGCATCTCGATCATGCGTGTCCAGTGGTAGGCCAGCGTGGCATGCAGGACTGGTCCGTCACCATCGCGCTGCGCATAGGCCACCAGCTCCTTGCGTTCCGCGTCGGCGAGCGGGGTCGGGATGTGGCTGCAGTTCTGTACGCGCGCCAGCGGGCCGACCTTGTACCAGCCATCATCTGCCCCAAGTGCCGTGATGAAGGGGAACTTCATGTAGCTCCATGGCTTGACCCCTTCGGTGAGGGTCTTGTCATAGTCGCGATAATCGACTTGATCGAACAGGATGTTGCCAGCGGGGTCGCGCGCGCGTAAGGCGCCGTGATAGAAATCCAGGCCACCATCCGGCGCAACCAGGCTCATGAAATTCGAGCGGAAGGCGCCGAAGCTGTCATACAGCGCCGGGTTCTGCTGATGCAGTTGCTTGATGATCTGCACGGCGTCGCGGCTCCAGGCAATCATCTGATACACATCCTTGCGCAGCAGCGTCCGATCGTCCGGGCTCAGAGCCTTGTTCACCCCGCCCGGAATCGATCCCGTGCCGTGCACGCGTTTGCCTGCCGTGGCGCGAATCACCTCCTGGCCGAATTTCCGCAACAGTACGCCCTTCTTGGCAATTTCCGGATGCGCGGCGACAACGCCGACGATATTGCGTTTATCGACCTCGCTGTCAAAACCGAACAGCAGGTCGGGCGATGAGAGATGAAAGAAATGCAGCGCATGCGATTGCAGCATCTGGCCATAGTGCATGAGGCGGCGAAGCTTCTCGGCGGTTGGGGTGAGCTGCGTGGCGCCGACGATCATGTCAAGCGCTTTCGAGGCCGCCAGGTGATGGGAAACCGGACAGATGCCGCACAGTCGCTGTACCATGACCGGGACTTCCCAGTACGGCCGCCCCTGGATGAAGCGTTCAAAGCCGCGAAATTCGACGATATGCAGGCGTACCTGATGCACCTTGTTGTGCTCGTCGAGCAGGATGGTCACCTTGCCATGCCCTTCGACGCGCGATACCGGATCGATGGCGACGCGGCGCAGATTTTCAGGATGGGGGGCGGTTTCGAGTTCGAAGCTCATGGGGTTCCGATCAACGAATTTCAGTCGTAATGCAGCAAGCCATGCTTGAGTTTGGGGGTGCGACCGGCAATCAGGTCGGTGAGAAACTTCCAGATCGCATCAGCGGGCGGCGGGCAACCCGGCAGAAAATAATCGATCTTCACAATTTCGTGAATCGGATGCACCTTGCTAAGCGGCAGTGGCAGCTCCGGGTCGTTCGGGATGTTGCTGCCATGCGCCAGCCCCGGGCTCGTGTGGTAGACCTCTTCGAGAATGTCGCGCAGATCGAACTGGTTGCGTTGCGCTGGCAGACCGCCATTCACGGCGCAGGCGCCCATGGCGACCAGTGTCTTGCAGTTCTGGCGGAACTCGCGCAACACATGCACATTTTCGGCATTGCAGACGCCGCCTTCGATGATGCCCAGATCGCAAGGGCCACAATGCTTGATGTCGGTCAGCGGCGAGCGATCGAACTCGACGCGCTCGATCAGTTCGAGAATGCGTTCGTCGATATCGAGAAACGACATGTGGCAGCCAAAACAGCCTGCCAGCGAAGTGGTTGCAACCCTGAGCTTGCGGTTCATTGCGGCTCCTTGTCGGTGGCCGGTTGCGCTGTTGCGGATGCGGCGCGGCCGATGGCGCTGATCGGCTGGCGATCATAGGTGCGCTCGCCGATCGGCACGGCGAAACCGACGCGCTTGGGCAGGATCACGCCGACCGGGCAGACATGCGCGGCCTTGTCGGCAGCGTCAAACGCGCTGTCGCCGAGGCGGCCGCTGGCGCTATTCACGATCAGATGCTTGTTGATGCCGCGACCGGCGAGGGCGAAAACATGCTTGCCATCGACCTCGCTGCTGGCGCGGATGCACAGTTCGCAGAGGATGCAGCGATTGAAGTCGAGCAGGATGTCGGGGTGCGAGGCATCGACCGGGCGGATCTGAAAGATCTGCGGGAAATGCGGCGACATCACGCCGAGATCGTAAGCCAGGGCCTGCAGCATGCAATTGCCGCTTTTCTCGCACGACGGACAGAAATGGTTGCCCTCGACGAGCAGCATCTGCACCAGCGTGCTGCGCTTGTCGCGGATTTCCGCCGTTTCGCTCTCGACAT
>JBPOIN010000094.1:0-21947 GCA_052034445.1 Pseudomonadota bacterium
GGCCTCGCTGGAATTATCTTCCTCTCCCTCAAGCTCAACGTTTTCCTCTCCGGCCCAGACCAGTCCCTTGCCCTGATTTAGCCGCAAGAACGGGAAAGGCCGTCCATGCTTCTGTCCCTTGCGCCGCTGGCGCAGAATTTCCTGCTCCACGTATGGGCGACCAGCATTATCGAGATTGATCGCCAACTCGTAGCTAATCGGCCGCTCATTGGCGGCTTCTCGATAATAAATTTCAAAGCGAATCGATTCATCGCTGCCAATCGAGCGCAACCGATCAAAGCCCCCGCGCTGCTTCATGTCGCATGCCGTTTCGACATCAGTTGCCAGGCAATCGGCGACAAAGCCAAAGGCATCGAACAGCGTGCTCTTGCCTACGCCGTTGCGTCCGATAACCACCGTCAGCGGTGTCAGCGGCGCTTTCTCCTGCTGGGCAGAAAGCCGTCCAAGACTGACATCGCGCAGGGCACGATAGTTCTGGACACGAAAACCTTCAATCATTGCCAGCTGTTATTCCTCCAAACAACTTTGAGCGAATTATCGCTGCTATAGCAGCCGTCCCGCCAGCACAATGAAAGGGGCCTGGCTCGATTTCTGACTCTGGCCCTTCGACCGATAACGAAACTCCCTTGAGTTTCGCTTGCGCGCCCCGCCTTGGGATGCGCGAACACCCTGCCCCCAACCTGACATCAGCATCAACGCTGCGACACCAATGAAAACGCCGACTCCCCTGTCGAGGAGCCGGCGCAGCCACAAGGGTTTCAGCGGACGCTGATCTCCACGCGGCGGTTGCGTGCTTCCTCGACTTCATCGGCGGTCGGTACCAGCGGTTCGCGCTCGCCGCGTCCGGCGATTTCGATGCTCTCGGCACGCAGGCCGGCCTGGACGAGAATCGTGCGCAGCTTCTCGGCGCGCTTGAGCGACAGGGCATCGTTGTCCTTGACGCTGCCGACGCGGTCGGTATGGCCGATGGCGGCAATTTCGGGCGCCTGACGCGTTTTGAGATCGGCCTTGAGCTTGTCCACGACGGCAAGCGAATCCCTGGCCAGCTCATCCTTGCCGGTATCGAAATACACCAGATACGAGGCCGGGCGCTGCGGCTGGGCGGCGAGGCCGGCGGCGAAGCGTTCCTGCACGTTTTGCGCGCTATCGCTGCGCGCCGTGATGGCGCCATTGCGGTCGACATCGACGGCGGCATACGGTTGATTGATGAGCTGTTCGCCGGCGGCGGTCTTGACGATCACGGCGCCGGTCTTGCCGTCGGCGCCGGGCAGCAACACCACATGCTCGCTCGGCTTGGGCTGGTTCAGACAAATCAGGGCGGCAATCGCCGCCAGAATCAGGGCTTCCATGTCATTCCTCTCCCGTGCCGGCGCCGGCATCGATCACGAATTCGGTGCCGCGGACGCCGAGAATTGCCGAGGGGGTGCGGAATTGCACGGTCTCGGGCGAGGCCTTGGCAATCTTGCCGGAGACCACGGCCAGCGTGCCACGTTTGAGCGAGGCATCGATGGCACCCGCATGGGTGGTCGAATCGAAGGCAAACTTGTTGAGCGCCAGCGTGGAATTCGGTCCGGCCGACAGCAGCGTGTTGTCGCGCAGGGTGATGCCGACGGAGCCATCGGCCCCGGTCACGACGCGATCGGCGACATACACCTTGCCGCCGGGTTCGGCGGCGATTTTCTGCGCACCGCGCTGGATGCTCACCGCGCCCTTGACGACCTTGACGGCGCCGGCTTCCACGTCGGCCGCCAGTGACAAACCGGAAACACCGGCGAGGCTGAGCATGCCGACAAGCGCGAGTGCTGTTGCGGATTTTTTGATCATTGCCTTTCCTCCTGAATCACTGCTTTAATACCCGCGTGATGAATACCGCGAGCCCGAAAAAAGCCCCCGCCCCGGCCAGGGATGGCAACTCCCCGCAAGCCGCGGAGCGGTGCTGCTATCCGGCGAACATGCAGGCCCTGCCCGATCTGCTCGACAACGTCGTGACTGCATGCGTCGCCGCCGGTCTGAGCCACAACAGTCAGCTGCGCGCGCAACTGGCCATCGAGGAACTATTCACCAATAGCGTACTGCATGGCTATGGCGGCGGGCAAGCACAACCTTCGGCCGCCCCGGCGACGATGCCGGTATGGCTGGTTGCGCGCTGCATTCCGGGCGAACTGCGGCTGACCTACCAGGATGCCGCACCGCCCTTCAATCCGCTCAGCGAAGCCAAGCGCTGCTGTGCCTCGCCGCTCGAAGCCCGGCCGGTCGGCGGTCTGGGTGTCACGCTCATCGAAGGCCTCGCTTATGCGGTTCAGTATGAATACAAGGAAGGCCGCAACACCCTGCATCTGGTGTTCCGCTAACCCGCTGTCTCTCTCCCCTGTCTCCTTCAAGGAATCGGCATGACGCGTACCGCCCTCCTGCTTGGCGCCACCGGTCTGGTTGGTCGCCAGCTGCTCGACGAGCTGCTGCAATCCGCAGACTACAGCGCCGTGACGATACTGCTGCGGCGGCCACTGGATCTGCAGCACCCGAAACTCACGCAGCGCGTAATCGATTTCGGGCAGCTAGAGACCATCGATCTGCCGGCCGTCAACGACGTGTTCTGTGCGCTCGGCACGACCATCAAGGCAGCCGGCTCGCAGGATGCGTTCTACCGCGTCGATTTCACCTATGTGCAAACCATCGCCCGCCGTGCGCGCACCGCGGGCGCCGCGCAATTCCTGCTGGTGAGTTCGATGGGCGCCGATGCGCGTTCGCGCTTCTTCTACATGCGCGTCAAGGGACAGATCGAAGACGCCATCCGCGCCCTCGACTATCCGTGCGCGGCGGTGTTCCGCCCCTCCTATTTGAGCGGAAAACGCGCGCAAAGCCGCCCCGCCGAAGATCTGTTCGGCAGCCTGGTGGAACGTCTGAGCTGTCTGATGCCGCGCAAATACCGCGCGGTGCCCGGCGGCGCCGTGGCGCGCGCGATGCTGGCGCATGCCGCGCGCCGGCAAGCCGGATTTCAGATCGTCGAATCGGACGCGCTGCTGGCGTTTTCCTGAGGTTGTTGCGCCGGTGCGGGCAGCGGCAGCGTAAAAATGCATCGCGCACCCGGAATGCCGTCCTGCGGCGCACTCTCGACCCCCAGGCGACCGCCGCACAGTACGACGATCTGGCGGCTGATCGAAAGCCCCAGCCCCGTGCCTTGCGGTTTGGCGGTCATGACGTCATGGCGGCGGCCGCCCTGGCGGAACTTCTCGCAAATGGCCTGCTGATCGTCGGGCGCGATCCCCGGCCCGTTGTCGACGACTTCGACGCGCAGCCATTCGGCCTGGGGTTGCAGGCGCAATTCGACGCGCCCGTTGTCTGGCGGTGAGAACTTCACGGCATTCGAGAGCAGATTGATGAGCACCTGCATCAGACGATCACGATCCGCGTCGACCTCGCACGCAACCTCGGGCAGCAGCAGCTTGAGGGCAATGCCGCGCGCGGCGAACAGTTGGCTGGTGGCATCGACGGCCTGGCGCGCTACATCGCGCAGATCGAGGCGCTCGACCTGCCATTCGGCCTGCCCCGACTCGATCTTGGCCAGATCGAGCACCTGATTGATGAGCCGCGTCAGGCGTTCGGTTTCGGCAACGATGATGCCGAGAAAACGCTTGCGCTCTTCGAGGTTGATACGCGGGTCGTCGCGCAGGATTTCCGAGAACGAGCGGATGGAGGTCAGCGGGGTACGCAGTTCGTGCGTGATGGTGGACATGAAGTCGTCCTTGAGCCGGTCGAGTTCCATGAGGCGCTGATTGGCGGCACGCAGCTCGCGCGTGGCGTTGGACAGTTCGCGCGACTGGCGTTCGAGCTGATGCGAATAGGCGCGCACCTGCGAGGCCTCGTCGAGGATGTTCATGACTTCATTGACGCCCAGCGGCTCTTCCTCGACGACGGAGGCCATCATGACGCGCGCCGAGGCGCTGCCGATGGCGCCCGCCAGCAGGCTTTCGGCAAAGCGTACGAGGGGCAGATCGACCACGAGCTTCTCGGGTGCGGCGTCGCCATGCTGACGCGCGTATTCGGCAAATGCCTCCTGGGCATGCTGCGGACCGAGAAAACGCGCAATCAGCGACTGCAGATCTTCGACCCGCACGTGCAATGCGCCTTCGAGGAGTGGTTCGCCAGTGCGTTGATCAAAGCCCCGCGAACGAGCCATTTCCGGCGCGGTGCGGAACACATCAACGAACAATGCGGCCTGCGTCGCCTCGCGCGCATCGGGTTGGCGCATCAATGACACGCCGACGAAACCAGCGATATTCGCCAGCATGCTCCAGAACAATCCATGCGAGATTTCGTCAAGCCCGGTCAGGCCGAACAACTGCTGCGGTCTGAGCCACTCCAGGCCATACGGGCCGAATTCGACCAAGGTCAGCGGCATCCAGCCGGACTGGGCGACCGATGGCAGCAACAAGGTATACGCCCATAACGTGAATCCCGCGCATAACCCGGCCAGCGCTCCGGCACGCGTGCCGCCCTTCCAGTACAGCGCCCCCAACATCACGGGAGCAAACTGGGCGACCGCGGCAAACGAGATCAGACCGATCGCCACGAGGTCATACGTTTCGCCAGCGAGGCGGAAATAGGCATAACCGAGCAGCAGCAGCACGACGATGGTCGAGCGGCGAATCCGCAGCAGCAGCCAGGACAGATCGGCGCTGCGCGCCAGGCCAAGCCAGGACTGGCGCAACAGCAGCGGCATGACCAGATCGTTGCAGACCATGGTCGACAGCGCGATGGTTTCGACAATCACCATGCCCGTGGCGGCCGACAGGCCACCCAGAAACACCAGCAGCGCCAGACCATGCTGGTGATGCAGCATCGGCAGGGCCAGCACGAAGGTGTCGGCGCTGACCTTGCTGTCGGGGCCGAACTGCAGCAGACCGGCAATGGCGATGGGCAACACGAACAGGTTGATGAGCAGGAGATACAGCGGAAACAACCAGACGGCGCGGCGCAGGTGATGTTCGTTGACGTTTTCGACCACGGCGATCTGGAATTGCCGTGGCAGCAGCATCAGGGCAGCCATGGCCAGGAAGGTCAAAGAGGCCCAGTTGCTATAGCGGCCGTTCAAGGTCAACAGGCTCGCCAGGCGCGGGTCGGCGACCGCACGCGCATAGATATCGCCGAAACCACTGTAGATGCCATACACCACGAACAGGCCGACCGCCGTCAGCGCGAGCAGCTTGATGATGGATTCGAAGGCGATCGCCGCGACCATGCCCTCGTGGCGCTCCGTGGCATCGAGATGGCGCGTGCCGAACAGGATGCTGAACAGCGCCAGCATCAGGGCCACATAGAATGCGCCGTCCTCAAGCCAGTGCAGGCTCATGGCCGCCGTCGGCGGCGCCACATTCGGATAGTCGAGCAATAGCGCCAGCGTGCTCGATATTCCCTTGAGCTGCAAGGCGATGTAGGGCACCACGCCAACCACGGCGATGATGGTCACGAGGCCGCCAAGCAGCTGGCTCTTGCCATAGCGCGCGGCGATGAAATCGGCAATCGAAGTCAGACGGTTGTGCTTGGCGATGCGGATCACCTTGAGCATCGCAAACCACCATAGCGCCATCATGAGGGTCGGCCCCAGATAGATCGGCAGAAAGCTCAGCCCCGTGGCCGCAGCCCGGCCGACGCTGCCGTAGTAGGTCCAGATGGTGCAATACACGGCCAGCGACAACGCATACACGCTGGGCCGGGCGATCAGCGAACGGCCGGCATCCGCACGTCGGTCGGCCCAATAGGCGATGGCAAACAGCAAGCCCAGATAGGCATAGGAAACAATGCCGATGAACCAGTCCTGCAACATGCGCCGCTATCCTCGCCCGCTCATTCGCCGCGCCGCTCGACAAGCCAGGCCATTGCCGCAATCAGCAAGCCCCAGACGCCAAAGACATACAGCGGCAGCAAGGGAATGCCGCCGATCACGAGATTACGGTCAAAGAGATACAACAGTGGGTAATTCAGCAGAAAACCGCCCAGCAGGAATAGCGCCATGAGGCGCTGGCCGGTCAGACGTGATCGATTCATGCGGCCCCCTTGCGCTGCCAAGAATGTTTACCAGCATACGCCAAAAATTGTGCGCAAAAAAACGGGCGCCCTTGCGCGGCGCCCGGATTCATTCCCAGTCTCTGCCGGGACCAACGGCAATCAGACAGGCGCCTTGAGCTGATCCAGAATCGCCGGATTTTCGAGCGTCGACACATCCTGCGAAATATCCTCGCCCTTGGCGAGTACGCGCAGCAAGCGGCGCATGATCTTGCCCGAACGCGTCTTGGGCAGGTTTTCGCCGAAACGGATGTCCTTGGGTTTGGCGATCGGGCCGATTTCCTTGCCGACCCAATTGCGCAGCTCGTTGGCGATGCGGTGCGCCTCGTCGCCCTGCGGCCGCTCGCCCTTGAGCACCACGAAGGCGCAAATCGCCTCGCCGGTCATGTCGTCGGGCCGACCGACCACGGCCGCCTCGGCGACCAGCGGGTTGGACACCAGCGCCGATTCGATTTCCATGGTGCCCATGCGATGCCCGGAGACATTCAGCACGTCGTCGATGCGCCCCATGATCGTGAAGTAGCCGGTCTTGGCATCGCGAATCGCGCCATCGCCGGCCAGATACAGCTTGCCGCTGAAGTCCTCGGGGTAATACGACTTCTTGAAGCGCTCGGGATCGCCCCAGATGGTGCGGATCATGGCTGGCCAAGGTTTCTTGATGACCAGGAATCCGCCCTTGCCCCATTCGACCTCGTTGCCGGTTTCATCGACAATGGCCGCCATGATGCCCGGGAACGGCAAGGTGCAGGAACCCGGCACTAGCGGCGTAACGCCCGGCAGCGGTGTGATCACATGGCCGCCGGTTTCGGTCTGCCAAAAAGTATCGACCACCGGACAGCGCGCCCCGCCCACCTCGTTGTAATACCACATCCAGGCTTCCGGATTGATGGGTTCGCCGACCGTGCCCAGAATCCGCAGCGAGGAAAGATCGTATTTGCGCGGCAGATCGTGGCCGGACTTGATGAGCGAGCGGATCGCCGTCGGCGCGGTATAAAAAATCGACACCTTGTGATCCTGAATGACTTTCCAGAAGCGGCCGGCATCCGGATAGGTCGGCACGCCTTCGAAGACGATCTCGGTCGCCCCGCAGGCCAGCGGACCGTAGGTGATATACGTATGCCCCGTCACCCAGCCGATATCCGCGGTACACCAGAACACATCGGCTGGCTTGATGTCGAAGGTCCATTTCATGGTCAGAATCGCGTGCAGCAGATAGCCGCCCGTCGAATGCTGGACGCCTTTGGGCTTGCCCGTCGATCCGGAGGTATACAACAGGAACAGAGGATGCTCGGCATCCACCCATTCCGGCTCGCAGGTATTGGCTTGGCCAGCGATGACCTCATGCCACCATTTATCGCGCCCGGCGACCATCTGACAGGGCCCACCCCTGCGACGGAAGACGAACACGCTGTGAATGCTTTCGCAGCCACCCAGCGCAATCCCTTCATCGACCGCCGGCTTGAGCGGAATATTCTTGCCGCCGCGGCATTGTTCGTCGGCGGTGATGACGGCCACTGCACCGGCATCCTGAATGCGCTCCTGCAGGCTCTTCGCCGAGAAGCCGCCGAACACCACCGAGTGAATCGCACCGATGCGCGCACAAGCCTGCATGGCGACCACGCCTTCGATCGACATCGGCATGTAGATGATCACGCGATCACCCTTCTTGATGCCGTTCGCCTTGAGTGCATTGGCGAACTGCGCGGTACGTGCGAGCAATTCGCGGTAAGTCACCCGCGCCACATGCCCATCGTCGGCCTCGAAAATGATCGCCACCTTCTCGCCGAGACCGGCCTCGATGTTGCGGTCGAGGCAGTTATAAGAAGCATTGAGCTTGCCATCGGCAAACCACTTGTAGAACGGCGCCTGCGATTCATCGAGCGTCTGCGTGAAGGGCTGTTTCCAGATTAGATGCTCGCGCGCCAGACGCGCCCAATACCCTGCGTAATCCTGCTCGGCCTCCTGGCATAGCGCATCGTAAGCAGCCCTGCCGGAAATCGTCGCGTTCCTGACCGTCGCGTCAGAGGGCGGGAAAATCCGGTTTTCCTGAAGCACTGATTCGATTGACGATGACATTTTGACTCCTCCTGGGCAATCGCCTGACTCACCGGACTTATCTGAGTGACGCAAACAGGCAAAACGCTTTTATCAGCATCCGGGCACGGCTGACATGTGTGCATAACATCATGGATTGCTTACGCACCCCTTACGAGACCATTTGCATATCACACCCCGACAAAGCAGACTGGTACAAAAACATCCGGACTTGCCCAGGATTCAAAAGGACCTCGCGAAGAAGGCGACTGTTTTTCCGCTGTACGCGGGCATCCGAGACAGCATCAAACTCGTTATTTCACGTTAAAATCGGCGTCTTTCCGCAACCCATGCAAAAAACCATGAAGAACCCTTCGAACAGTCCGCTCCAGGCCATGGAAAGCTTTATTTTCTGGAGCCGCTGGCTGCAGGCGCCGCTTTATCTGGGGCTGATCGTCGCCCAGGGCGTGTATGTCTATCAGTTCATGATCGAACTGACCCACCTGGTCGCCAAGGCCGGCAGCCTGACCGACACCGATGTGATGCTGATCGTGCTGGGCTTGATCGACGTGGTGATGATCGCCAACCTGCTGATCATGGTCACCATCGGCGGCTATGAAACCTTCGTTTCACGTCTCGACCTTGAAGGCAACCCGGACCAGCCCGAGTGGCTATCGCACGTCAACGCCGGCGTGCTGAAGATCAAGCTGGCCACGGCCATTGTCAGCATCTCCTCGATCCATCTGCTGAAAACCTTCATCAACGCGGCCAATATGGCGGATCGGACCATCTTCTGGCAAGTGATGATTCATCTCACCTTCCTGTTCTCGGCCCTGGCCATCGCCTGGACCGACAAGATCATGACCAGCTCGCTGTTGCTGACCAAGAAGCACTGACAACCCAAAAAGAAACAAGGACATCGCCATGACCACCATTCGCCAGGAAGACTTCATCCAGAGCATCGCCGACGGCTTCCAGTACATCAGCTACTACCACCCGGCCGACTACATCAAGGCGCTGACCGCCGCCTACGAGCGCGAGCAGGGTCCGGCGGCGAAGGACGCCATCGCCCAGATCCTCATCAACTCGCGCATGTGCGCCGAAGGCCACCGCCCGATCTGTCAGGACACGGGCATCGCCGTGGTGTTCCTCAAGGTCGGCATGAACGTCCAGTGGGACGCCACGCTGTCGGTTCAGGAGATGGTCAATGAAGGCGTCCGCCGCGCCTACCTGAACCCGGACAACAAGCTGCGCGCCTCGGTGCTGGCCGACCCCGCCGGCGCGCGCAAGAACACCAAGGACAACACCCCGGCCGTGGTGCATTACGAAATCGTCGAAGGTGACCACGTCGAAGTCATCTGCGCGGCCAAGGGCGGCGGCTCGGAAAACAAGTCGAAGTTCTACGCCCTCAACCCCTCCGACTCCATCGTCGACTGGGTGCTGAAGACCGTGCCGACCATGGGCGCCGGCTGGTGCCCGCCCGGCATCCTCGGCATCGGCATCGGCGGCACGCCGGAAAAGGCCATGCTGCTGGCCAAGGAATCGCTGATGGCGCCGGTCGACATTCACGAGCTGCAGGAGAAAGCGGCGCGCGGAGAAAAACTCACGCGCGTCGAAGAGCTGCGCCTCGAACTGCTGGAGAAGGTCAATGCGCTGGGCATCGGCGCGCAGGGCCTCGGCGGCCTGACCACCGTACTCGACGTCAAGATCCTCGACTACCCGACCCACGCCGCCAGCCTGCCGGTGGCGATGATCCCCAACTGCGCCGCGACGCGCCACGCCCACTTCCACCTCGACGGTTCCGGTCCGGCGAAACTTGACCCGCCCAACCTCGACGACTGGCCGCGCCTCACCTATGACAGCAGCAAGGGCAAGCGCGTCAATCTCGACACGCTGACCAAGGCCGAAGTAGCCGCCTGGAAGCCGGGCGACGTGCTGCTGCTCAATGGCAAGCTGCTCACCGGCCGCGACGCCGCGCACAAGCGCATCCAGGACATGCTGGCCAAGGGCGAGAAGCTGCCCGTCGACTTCACCAACCGCGTCATCTACTACGTCGGCCCGGTCGATCCGGTGCGCGACGAAGTCGTCGGCCCGGCCGGCCCGACCACCGCCACGCGCATGGACGGCTTCACCGAAATGATGCTGGCGCAGACCGGCCTGATCTCCATGGTCGGCAAGGCCGAGCGCGGCCCGGTCGCCATCGAGGCAATCAAGAAGCACCAGTCGGCGTATCTCATGGCCGTCGGCGGCGCCGCCTACCTGGTCGCCAAGGCGATCAAGGGCGCCAAGGTGGTCGGCTTCGCCGATCTCGGCATGGAGGCGATCTACGAGTTCGAGGTCAAGGACATGCCGGTCACCGTCGCCGTCGACTCGCAGGGCACCTCGGTGCACAAAACCGGCCCCGCCGAATGGCAGGCGCAGATCGGCAAGATTCCGGTCGTCAAGGGCTGAGTCCGCCTCCCGCCGCGGCAACGGAGCGATGGCGCGCGCGATCCGGATCGTCCTGCTCCTGCTGGTGCTCGCCACCGTCGCCCAGCAGGCATGGCTCGCGCGCAGCCGGGCAGTTGCCTGGGTCGACCCATTGCATGTCAGAATTTACCCCATCAACGGTGACAGCCGCGAAGCGACGGCGCGCTACCTCGCAGAGCTCGGCAGAAGCGACTTTGCACCGATTGAACATTTCTTTCTTGACGAAAGCCGGCGTCATGGACTCTCCATCCACCAGCCGGTACGCATGACACTGGCCTCGCCACTGGCCAGCTTGCCGCCATTACCTCCCCATGCTGGCAGCGCATTCGATGTCATTGCCTGGAGCCTGCACATGCGCTGGTGGGCCTGGCGCAACGCCAGCAGCGATGCTGACAAGCCACAAGTCCGACTGTTCGTGCTGTTCTTTGATCCAGCGCACCAGCAAGCGTTGCCGCATTCAACCGGCCTCGCGCGCGGCATGATCGGTCTCATCAACGCCTTCGCAACGCCGGCGATGGCCGGGTCCAACAACGTCGTCATCGCTCATGAGCTGTTACACACGCTCGGCGCCTCCGACAAATACCATCCCGCCACTAACCAGCCGCTCTTTCCAGAGGGCTACGCCGAGCCTGAACGCCAACCCCGGTTACCGCAGGAATACGCGGAAATCATGGCCGGTCGTACCCCTGTCAGCGCCACTCGATCCGAAATCCCGGAACAACTCGACGCCGTACGGATTGGCCCGGTGACCGCCGAGGAAATCGGCTGGACAAGAAAACCGGCGGGCGCTTCGTGATCGGCGTCTTCGATTCCGGCCTGGGCGGACTCTCGGTGCTGGCTGCGGTAGCCCGCACCCTGCCGCGTGCCGATCTGCTGTATCTGGCCGACACGGCCCATGTGCCGTATGGACCGCGCAGCGATGCGTTCATCCGCGGCCGCGTCCTGGCGATCGGCGAGCATCTCGCCAGCCGCGGCTGCCATACCATCGTGGTGGCCTGCAACACCGCCACGGCGGCGGCCATGCAGGCCTTGCGCACGGCGCTGCCGGACATTGCCGTGGTTGGCGTCGAGCCCGGCGTCAAACCGGCCGCCGCCAGCTCGCTCACACGCCGTATCGCCGTGCTGGCGACAGAATCCACGGCGCAAAGCGCCCGCCTGCAGCACCTCATCGAACGTCACGCGTCCCAGGTCGCCGTCGAAGTCATTGCCTGCCCGGGCTGGGCCACGCGCGTCGAAACCCTGCATCCGCTCGATGCGGGCAGCGACCCCGAATTTGCCCGACAGGTCGAAGAAAAGATCCTGCCATTGTTCGAAAACCACGTGGATCGCATCGTGCTGGGGTGCACGCATTACAGTTTTCTCGCCCCGCTGCTGAATTCTCTGCGTGAAAAACATCGGCGCCCCCACATCGAACTCATTGATGTCGCAGATGCCGTCGCACGCCAGGTCCAGCGTCTGGCCGGCCCACAGGCCCAGGCGCATGCCCGGCTTACATTGCTGGCCACGGCCCGCCCGGAGCGCCTGCATGCGGCGCTGCCAACCCTGGGCCTGCACTGGCTCGCCGGCCGCGTACACGAACCAGCGCAACTGGCCATGATTTAAAACCCTCCTGGCATCCACGGCTTGCGGCTTGCCAGCGTATAACCGCATATCAAGGGCGCACGATATAATCGCGTGCTTAACCTTTTGCCGACCATGACCAGTTATCTTTTCATCCTGCTTGGCGCAGTTCTCGTCAATAACGTCGTCCTTGTCCGGATTCTCGGCCTGTGTCCGTTCCTCGGCGTGTCGAAGAAGCTCGAAACCGCGCTCGGCATGGGCGCTGCGACCACTTTCGTGCTCACGCTCGGTTGCGGCGCCAGCTACGTCATCGATCACTGGCTGCTCGCTCCCTACGGCCTCGAATACCTGCGCACACTGTCTTTCATTGTGACCATCGCGGCGATTGTTCAGCTCACCGAACTCGTGATCCAGAAAACCAGCCCCGTGCTGCACCAGGTACTGGGCATCTATCTGCCGCTCATCACCACCAATTGCGCGGTGCTCGGCATTCCGCTGCTCAACATCGCGCTGCGCCACAACTTTCTCGAATCGCTGCTGTTCGGCTTCGGCAGCTCTGTGGGCTTCTCGCTGGCCCTGATCCTGTTCGCCGGCATCCGCGAACGCCTCGAAGGCGCGGATATCCCCCTACTCTTCCGCGGCAACGCCATCGCCCTGATTACCGCCGGCCTCATGAGCCTGGCCTTCATGGGCTTCGCCGGTCTCGACAAGTTCCGCTAACACCATGCTCAGTGCTCTTCTCGTCATGGCGCTGGGCGCCGTTTTGCTCGGTGCGGCGCTTGGTTATGCCTCGATCAAGTTCAAGGTCGAAGGCGATCCGCTGGTCGAAAAAATCGATGCGATCCTGCCGCAGACCCAGTGCGGTCAGTGCGGTTTTCCGGGCTGCAAGCCGTATGCCCAAGCCATCGCCAAGGGCGAAGCCGAAATCAACCAGTGCCCACCGGGCGGTGAGGAAGGCATCCGCAAACTCGCTGATTTGCTCGGACGCGAGTTCAAGCCGCTGTCGGCCGAGCACGGCGAGGAAAAGCCCAAGGCCGTGGCCTTCATCGACGAAAACACCTGCATTGGCTGCACGCTGTGCATTCAGGCCTGTCCGGTGGATGCCATCGTCGGCGCAGCCAAGCAGATGCACACCATCGTTGCGCCGCTGTGCACGGGTTGCGAACTCTGCGTGCCACCCTGCCCGGTGAATTGCATCGACATGATCCCGGTCGCCCCGACAGTAGACACCTGGAAATGGCGCTACCCGATCGCAGTTGCGCAATCCAGCGCCACGCGCGCCACAGACACCGCGAACGTCTGAGCCCATGCTGAAACAACTCTTCAAATTCCATGGCGGCGTCAAGCCGGACTACCACAAGCAACCCTCGACGACGCAGCCGATCGCCCTGGCGCCGTTGCCCGCCGAACTTGTCATCCCTTTGCATCAGAGTATCGGCGGTCCGCCGCACCCCCTTGTCAGTGCGGGCGACCAGGTGCTCAAGGGACAACTGATCGGCGGTCCCGATGGCAATGTCTCGTCGGCCGTGCATGCCTCGACCTCGGGGCGGGTAAAAGCCGTGGAAATGCGCCGCATGGCGCATACCTCGGGATTGTCGGCGCTCTGCGTCGTCATCGAGCCGGATGGCGAAGAGCGCTGGATCGAGCATCAGCCCTTCGATTACCGCCAGGCCAGCGCAGAAGCCACGCGCGACTACCTGCGCGATGCCGGCGTCGTCGGCCTCGGCGGCGCGGTGTTCCCGAGCTATCTGAAGATGAACGCCGGCAAGAGCGGCAAGCTCGACACGCTGGTCATCAACGGCGCCGAATGCGAACCCTTCATCACTTGCGACGACCTGCAGATGCGCGAGCGCGCCACCGGCATCCTCACGGGGGTAGCCATCATGCGCGAGGTGTTGCAAGCCGGCGAGGCGCTGATCGGCATCGAGGATAACAAGCCCGAAGCCATCGCCGCGCTGCAGGCCGCTCTCGCCCAACTGGACAACGGCCGGAACATCCGCATCGTTGAAATTCCGACGCGCTATCCGGCCGGCGGCGCCAAGCAGCTGATCCGCGTCCTGACCGGTATCGAGGTTCCACACGGCAAGCGCTCGACGGATTACGGCGTGCAATGCTTCAATACCGGCACCGCATATGCGATTTACGAAGCCATCGAACTCGGCCAGCCGCTGATCTCGCGCATCGTCACGGTTGCCGGCAATGTCAGTAAACCGCGCAACTTCGAAGTGCTGATCGGCACGCCGATGCGCGACCTGCTGGCATTGTGCGATCCGCTGCCCGACTCTGATCGCATCATCATGGGCGGGCCGATGATGGGCCTGGCCATGCCCGGCGACGAAGTGCCGGTCATCAAGGCCTGCAACTGTGTGCTGGTCGGCTCGCCCAAGCTGTTCCCGCCGCCGGCGCCCGAGATGCCCTGCATCCGCTGCGGCGAATGCGCCAAAGCCTGCCCGGCCGACCTGCAACCGTTCGAGATGTACTGGTTCTCGCACGCCAAGATCTTCGGCAAGGCCCAGGAATACCACCTGTTCGACTGCATCGAATGCGGCTGCTGCGCCTATGTCTGCCCATCACACATTCCGCTGGTGGACTATTTCCGCTTCGCCAAGAGCGAGATCTGGGCGCGCGAACGCGACAAGGATTCCGCCGATCAGGCGCGCGAACGTTACGAATTCCGCCTGCTGCGCGAAGAGCGCGACAAGCAGGAAAAAGCCGCGCGCCTGGCCGCCAAGGCCGCGGCCACGCTCGAAAAGCTCGCCCAGCAACCCGCCGAGCCAGCCGCTGCGGCCACTGCCGAAACGGCTGCAGCCGCTCCGGCCACCGCAACAAGCGCCGCGCCTGCGGCAACGGACGATGCGGCCGCCAAGCAGGCGCTGATTGCCGCCGCCATGGCGCGCGCGCAGCAGCAGAAACAGCAGACCGCGCCGCAGAACACCGAAGCCCTGACGCCCGAGCAGCGTGCCGAAATCGCCGCCATCGAAGCGCGCCGGGCGCAAATCCACGCAATGGCGAAAACTGCGCCAGCGCAGGACGACTGATTCCCATTGATGCCCATGGCCAACCACTCCGCACTCAACTCTCCCTACCTGCGCCAGCCCGCCAGCGTGCGCAGCGTGATGTTCCGCGTGCTCGTCGCGCTGACACCGGCGCTTGCCGCGTATGTCTGGTTCTTTGGCGCGGCGATTCTGGTCCAGCTGGCCCTGGCGTCGGTCGCTGCCCTGCTCGGCGAGGCCGCCATGCTGGCGATCCGCAAGAAACCGCTCGGGCTGTTTCTCGGCGACTGCTCTGCGCTTGTCACGGCCTGGCTCATCGCCCTGACCTTCCCACCGCTTGCTCCCTGGTGGCTGGTGGTCTTCGCCACGCTGATGGCCATCGTCATCGTCAAGCATCTGTACGGCGGGCTCGGGCAGAACCCCTTCAACCCCGCCATGGCGGCTTTCTGCCTGATGATCGTCGCCTACCCGCAGCTCATGTCGCAATGGCCGGCCGCCGAGACGTTTCACGGTCTGAGCGGCTTTCAGGCGCAACTCGACCTGATCTTCGGCGGCGCGCGCCAGCTTGACGCCATCACCATGGCCACGCCGCTCGATGCCCTGCGCACGGCCCTGCACTCCGACGCCAAAGCCAGCGTGAATGGCGTGCTCGGCGGTCTGCCCGGCTTTGGCAATCTGGGCGGCAAGGGCTGGGAATGGATCGCCCTGGGCTATCTGGCCGGCGGCCTGTGGCTGATACAGCAACGCATCATCACCTGGCACATTCCGACCGCCTTTCTCGCCACGCTCGCCGCCGTCGCCGCGCTGGCCCACGCCATTGCGCCGGAAACCCAGGCTGGGGCGGGCTTCCATCTGCTCTGCGGCGGCGCCATGCTGGGCGCCTTTTTCATCGCCACCGACCCGGTCTCGGGCGCCACAACGCCGCGCGGCAAACTCTACTATGCGGCAGGCATTGCCCTGCTGACCTGGGTCATCCGCAGCTTCGGCGCCTTTCCGGATGGCGTGGCTTTCGCCACATTGCTCATGAACATCGCCGCACCGCTGATCGACATGTGGACGCAGCCGCCGGTGTTCGGCCATAAACGCAAGTAAGACGCAGACAAGCCCGCCAAGCCACCATGACCAGCCCACGCCCGGAACCCGGCATTCTCACGATCTCGCTACGCACCGCAGCCATCCTGTTGCTTTTCACGCTCTCCTTCACGCTGCTGATGGCTGCGACGTATACGGCCACCAAGGACACCATCGCCGCGAGTGCCGAGGAAGAAAAACTCTCACTGATTGGCGAAGTGCTGCCGCCCGCGCTGTACGACAACCTGCTGCTGCAGGACTTCGTCACACTGCCGCCCACACCGGCCCTGGGACTCGCACAACCGACGCGCGCCTATCGGGCGCGCAAGAACGGCCAACCTGTGGCCCTGGTGTTCGAAGCCACCGCACCCGACGGCTACAGCGGCAATATCCAGCTGATTCTCGCGGTACGCAACGGCGAAAACCAGGCCGGCGAAGTCGTCGCCGTGCGCGTCACTCAGCACAAGGAAACCCCTGGACTGGGCGACTACATCGAGCTCAAGAAGGACAGAAACAAGGAACACCCATGGATCAGGCAGTTCGACCAGCTCGGCTTCGCGCAGCTGCCGGCCGAACAGTGGAAAGTCAACAAGGATGGCGGCCATTTCCTGCAGCGCAGCGGCGCCACGATCAGTGCGCGCGCGGTGACAAATGCCGTAACCCGCGCCCTGACCTGGGCGAATCAACACGGCCAGCCCCTGTTCGCCGCTGGCCCGACACCTGCGGCATCCACCCCGGCGTCCGGCGCGCCAAGCGCCGACAAACCCTGAATCCGGACGACCAGGAGAACCTGCATGAGCTACCGCGACATCATCCAGAACAGCCTGTGGAAACAGAACCCGGGGCTGGTCCAGCTGCTCGGCCTGTGCCCCCTGCTGGCCATGAGCAACAGCGTCGTGAATGCGGCCGGCCTCGGCATCGCCACCATCATCGTGATGGCGCTGTCGAACGGCGCGGTGTCGCTGCTGCGCAGCTACATCCCGTTTGAAATCCGCATTCCGGTCTTCATCCTGATCATCGCCGCACTCGTGACGGGCATCGATCTCGCGATGAATGCCTGGCTGCATCCGCTATATGTCGTACTCGGCATTTTCATTCCACTGATCGTCACCAACTGCATCGTGCTGGCGCGCGTCGAGGCCTACGCGGCGAAAAATCCGCCGCTCGCCGCGACACTCGATGGCGCCATGATGGGCGTCGGTCTCACTCTGGTGCTCGTGGCGCTTGGTTGCGTGCGCGAACTCGTCGGCACGGGCGCCTTGTTCGCCGGCATCGAAATGATCGTTCCGAGCGCCCACGCCGTACAGATCCTGCCGGCCGATTATCCGGGCTTCCTGGTCGCCATCCTGCCGCCGGGCGCCTTCTTCACGCTGGCCTGCCTGATCGCTGCGCGCAACTGGCTCGATGCACGCGCTGCCAAGCGCCAGGCCAGCCAGCCGCCGGCCGCCGCCGCGCCAGACCTGGCAGCGCCCACCAGCAACGCGGCCTGATGCGTAGAGAACCGCAGCCATGAAACCGAAAGCCGTTCGCGCGCTATTCGAACACCTGGCAGCGGCCAATCCGCACCCCACCACTGAGCTCGAATACGCCACACCGTTCCAGCTGCTGGTGGCCGTGATTCTTTCGGCCCAGGCCACCGACAAGGGCGTTAACCTCGCCACGCGCGAACTGTTCAAGGCCGCCCCCGATGCGCGCAGCATCGCCGCCCTCGGCGTGCCAAGGCTCGCCGAATACATCAAGACCATCGGCCTGTACCCGACCAAGGCGAAGAACGTCGTCGCCATGGCGCAGCAACTGCTCGACCACCATGACGGCGCGGTGCCCGCCCAGCGCGACGCGCTCGAAGCCCTGCCCGGCGTCGGCCGCAAGACCGCCAACGTGATCCTCAACACGATCTTTCACGAACCCGTCATCGCCGTCGATACGCATATTTTCCGCCTCGCCAACCGCACGGGCCTCGCCGCGGGCAAGGATGTGCGCGCCGTCGAGGACAAGCTCGCCAAGGTGATTCCCGCCGAATTCCGCCTGCATGCGCATCACTGGCTGATCCTGCATGGCCGCTATGTCTGCAAAGCGCGCAAGCCCGAATGCCATCGCTGCAGCATCAACGGTCTCTGCGAATTCCCCAACAAACTGCTGTGACCCGCTGATCTTCCACGCCCCGACGCCATGTTCAACCCTTCCCGCGATCAAGCCCGCCACTTCTTCATCGATGCCTGGCGCAAGCATCTGCAAGGCCTGCCGCAGACCCAGATGGAATGCCTGGCGAGCGACATCGTGCGCCTGCACCCCGAATATCACCGCCTGCTCGGCGACGCACAGGACGATCCGGCCGAGGTGCTGGCGCGCGAATGGACACCCGAGCATGGCGAGGCCAACCCGTTCCTGCACTTGTCGTTGCATCTGGCCGTCGAGGAACAGCTCTCGATCGACCAGCCGCCGGGACTGCGGGCTGCCTTCAACACCCTGCTGACGCGCCGCAACGAACGCCACGACGCGCTGCACGACGTCATCGAATGCCTCGGCGAAACGCTCTGGCGCGCCCAGCGCGACCAGGCGCCGCCGGATGGCGCCGCCTATCTCGACTGTCTGCGCCGGCGCATCTGACCGGCTCGCTCATTACCCAAAGGAAACCCCATGCGCTACACCGGCAGCACCAACTATGTCGCCCCGCCCGATCTGATGCTTGCGGTGAATGCCGCGATCGCACTTGAGCGGCCGTTGCTCATCAAGGGCGAGCCCGGCACCGGCAAGACCATGCTGGCCGAGGAAGTCGCCGCGGCCCTGAACTTGCCGCTGCTGCAGTGGCACATCAAGTCCACCACCAAGGCCCAGCAAGGGCTCTACGAATACGATGCTGTTTCGCGCCTGCGCGACTCACAGCTCGGCGGCGAGGCCGGCAGCCGCGTGCATGACATCGGCAACTACATCGTCAAGGGCGTGCTGTGGCAGGCCTTCGAAGCCGAACAGCAAAGCATCATCCTGATCGACGAGATCGACAAGGCCGATATCGAATTCCCCAACGATCTGCTGCGCGAACTGGATCGCATGGAGTTCTACGTGTATGAGACGCGCCAGCTGGTGAAGGCCCGGAAACGTCCGCTGGTCTTCATTACCTCGAACAACGAGAAGGAACTGCCGGACGCCTTCCTGCGCCGCTGCTTCTTTCACTACATCAAGTTTCCCGACAAGCCGACCATGCAGAGCATCGTCAATGTGCACTTCCCCGACCTCAAGCAGAATCTGCTGCGCGAGGCGCTGGAAGTGTTCTTCGAACTGCGCGAAATTCCCGGCCTCAAGAAGAAACCCTCGACCTCGGAACTCATCGACTGGCTCAAGCTGCTGCTCGCCGAGGACATTCCGCCCGAAGCACTGCGCAGCAAGGACCACCGCGTCGCCGTGCCGCCACTGCATGGCGCGCTGCTCAAGAACGAGCAGGATGTGCATCTGTTTGAACGCCTGATGTTCATGAACAGAAACCACCGCTGAAAGCTCTTCAGCGCGCGATCCGCAGGCTGCCCACGATGCCCCCCAACCTGTCCAAATACTACTGGCTGGCGCTGCGCCACTACCAGGCGCGGACGGCTTCGTTTCTGGCGCTGTTCCTCATCATCGGCCTGCACATGCTCGACCAGAGCCTGCCGGGCGTGGCCTATCTGCTGCTGATCAGCCAGTTCCTGATCTACCCGCACCTGCTCTATGCGCGCACCACGCGCGCCAAAAACCAGCTACAGGCGGAGATGACGAACCTGCGTCTCGACGCCCTGCTAGTCGGTATGTGGACCGCAGCGCTGGGCTTCCCGACCTGGATCGCCTTCATCCTGTTCACGGGGGCGCTGCTCAACAACGCCATCAATCGCGGCTGGCGCGGCGTGTTCGGCGCGCTGCTGGCCTACACGCTGGGCGTCAGCATCTGGGCCACCCTGTATGGTCTGCACCTCACCCCGAACACCAGCCTGCCCGTCACGGCCATGTGCGTGTGCGGCTTTGCCATCTACAACATCGCCATTGGCAGCATCATCTTCAACCAGCATCGCAAGCTCTCCGAAACGCGCGCCACGCTGCGTCTCGAACAGCAGCGCGAACAGGCGATCCAGCAACAGCTCAAGGCCAGCGAGGAACGTTATCGCGGCCTGTTCTCCCACATGGGCAACGGTTTCGCGCTACATGAAATCATGTGCGACGCCCAGGGCAAGCCGCATGATTTCCGCTTCCTCGAAGTCAATCCGGCCTACGAAAAAATGCTGCGTCAGACGCGCGAACAGCTCATCGGCCGACGCGGCAGCGAAGTCATGCCGTTCGCCAATCAGGAATGGCTCCAGCAGTGCGCGCAGATCGTCGCCACCGGCATCCCGCAGCAAGGCGAATACCCGATTCCGGCCATCGAGCGCTGGTTCTCGACCTACACTTATCGCCCCGCCGCAGGCCAGTTCGCCATCATCCTGCAGGACATCACTGACCGCAAACAGGCCGAGATTGCCTTGCAACAGGCCAACGACCAGCTCAACGCCCGACTCGGCGAAATCACCGCACTGCAGGAATTGCTGCGCGAACAGACGCTGCGCGACCCGCTCACAGGACTGCACAACCGCCGCTATCTTGATGAAACCCTCGAACACGAACTGGCGCGCGCCAAACGCGAAGGCTATCCGCTGTGCATCGCGCTGATCGACCTTGATCACTTCAAGCGCGTCAATGACACCTACGGCCATCAGGCTGGCGACGAAGTGCTCAAGAACTTCGGCGCCCTGTTACAGAAATGCACGCGCAGCGGCGACATTGCCTGCCGTTACGGCGGCGAGGAATTTCTGCTGCTGCTGCCGAAGATCGCGCCCGAGGTGGCCTTGCAGCGCGCCGAGGAACTACGCGGCAATTTCGCGCAAAACAGCGTCGAGTTCGGTGTATTCAAGATCACCACCACGCTCTCGATCGGACTGGCCGCCTATCCGCTGCACGGCAAGACACCCGACACCCTCACGCACAACGCCGACCAGGCCCTGTATCGCGCCAAGCATGCCGGCCGCAATCGGGTCGTACTATTCGACGAAACAACGCCGGCGCAGGCCGAACCCGGCGCCACGGAATCCGCCCATTCATGCTGATCGACTTCTTCCTGCACCTCAAGGCGGCCAAAATCCCGGTCTCGACACGCGAATTCCTTACGCTGCTCGAAGCCCTGCAGGCCGGTCTGTCGAGCCACAGCCTCGACGAGTTCTATGTGCTCGCGCGCGCCTGCCTGGTCAAGGACGAAACCCACTACGACAAGTTCGACCGCGCCTTTGGCAGCTACTTCAAGGGCGTGACCGAAATCCCGGGACTCGAAGCCGAAATCCCCGAAGACTGGCTCAGGCAGCTCATGCAGAAGCACCTGTCGGCGGAAGAAAAGGCCAAACTTGAAAAGCTGGGCTGGGACAAGCTCATGGAGCAATTCAAGGAGCGTCTCAAGGAGCAGAAGGAGCGTCACGAAGGCGGCAACAAATGGATCGGCACGGGCGGCAGCTCGCCCTTCGGCAACGGCGGCTATCACCCCGAGGGCATCCGCGTCGGCGGCGAATCGGCCGGCAACCGCACGGCGGTCAAAGTGTGGGAAAACCGCGACTACCGCAACCTCGACGACGCCATCGAGCTGGGCACGCGCAACATCAAGGTCGCCCTGCGCCGCCTGCGGCGCTTCGCGCGCGAAGGCGCGGCCGAAGAACTCGATCTCGACGCGACGATTCGCGGCACGGCGCAAAACGCCGGCTGGCTCGACCTGAA
>JBPOIN010000086.1:0-20359 GCA_052034445.1 Pseudomonadota bacterium
GCTGGTGCTGCTCGGCGTGACGCGCGGCGAGGTGATCGGCGTCGATACCGAGAACACCGTCGAACGCGCTGCGCCGCTGGAACTCGCACCGCGCTATTTCTCGTCGCACGAGGCCGGCGAAATGTACGACCTGCCAGCGGAGCAACAAGCCGGGCGTTTCTTCGATTACTGGACGCTCAAGGAGTCCTACATCAAGGCGCGCGGCATGGGATTGTCGATTCCACTCGACCAGTTCAGCTTCGATTTTTCCGCCCCGCGCGGCATCGGGATCAGCTTTCACGCACCGCTGCAGGACGATCCGCTGGTCTGGCGCTTCTGGCAATTCCGCCCCTCGCCAGACCATCTGGCTGCGCTCTGCGTGCGGCGCCCGGCGGCAAGGGCACAGCAGATCGTCATGCGCCGGGGCATCCCGCTGGTCAGCGAAGCGCCTTTCGATTGCCCGCCGTTCCGCGCCACCGCGCAAGCATGAAGTAGCGCACCGCGGAACATCTGCGGCGCATGTTATAAATGCGCCTGCGCAATTTTCACCCCCGCCCCTGAAATGCCGGGCGCACAGGAACTGCAGATGAATCTACTCTCCTACCTTTACCGCCAATCCTCGCCCTTGCTGCTGCTGGCCAGCCTGCTCGGCATCGTCGGCGGTCTCAGCGGCGCGGCGCTGGTGGCCGTGATCAGCAAGGGCATCACGGGCGATCCGAGCCAGCTGACGCTGCTGGCCGGGGCGTTTTTCGGCCTCTGTCTGCTGCATGTGGTCGCCAAGACGAGTTCGGAAATCGCCTTGCTCCGGCTGACCCAGGATGCGATTCTCAACCTGCGCATCGAACTAAGCCGCAAGCTGCTCGCCACGCCGCAGAAACGCCTCCAGGAACTTGGCAAACCGGGCCTGCTGGCGATCCTGACCAAGGATATCGACAGTTTCACGCTGGCCTTCCAGTGGCTGCCGGTCGCTTTCGGCAATGTGATCATCATCTGCGCCTGCTTCGCCTATCTGGCCTGGCTGTCCTGGCAACTGTTCATCATGTTGCTGATTTTCCTGCTGGTCGGCCTGTTCAGCTTCCATTTTGCCGAACGCCGTCCGCTGGAACAGCTCAACCAGGTGCGCGAGCAGATCGACACGCTGTATCTGCATTTCCGCGACCTCATCGAGGGCAGCAAGGAGCTGCAGCTGAACCGCCAGCGCGGTGTACTGTTCGTCGAACGCGTGATCGGCGGCGAAGCCCGGGGCTTCCGCGCATCCTTCGTGCATAGCCTGACGGGTTACAGCTGGGTGCTGAACCTCGGCATGATCCTGTTCTACCTCGTGATCGGCCTGCTGCTGTTCGTCACGCCACTGTGGCTGCCGCAGCCCATCGAGAAGCTCACGGCGGCCACACTCACACTGCTGTATCTGATCCGGCCGATCAGCGATATCGTCGTCGCGCTGCCGGCCTTGCGCCAGGCCGGCATCGCGCTCGAAAAGATCCAGCAGCTCGACCGCGACCTCGGCCCCGGCGAACTCCGGCAACTGCCGACCAGCGATCCTTTCGCCGTCGGCAGCCATACCTGGTCGCTCGAATTGTGCGGCATCAGCCATCACTATCCGGGCAGCAGCGACGACAGCCAGTTCATGTTTGGCCCGCTCGATCTGGACATCCGCCAGGGTGAGATCCTCTACATCATCGGCGGCAACGGCAGCGGCAAAACCACGCTGGCGATGTTGATCCTCGGCCTGTTCGCACCCGAGACCGGCAGCATCAAACTGAATGGGGTCGCCGTCGAACCCGCCAACATCGACTGCTATCGGCAGCATTTCTCGGCGGTCTTCGCCGATTTCCACCTGTTCGAACAACTGCTCGACAGCGACCAGCCGACCCTGACCGAACGCGCCAGCCACTATGTCAAGGTGCTGGGCATGGAACACAAGGTCAAGATCGTCGATGGCAAATTCTCGACCATCAACCTGTCGACCGGCCAGCGCAAGCGTCTGGCGCTGGTTTCGGCCTATCTCGAAGACCGGCCGATTTATCTGTTCGACGAATGGGCCGCCGACCAGGACCCGCTGTTCAAGCGCGTTTTCTACACCGAACTGCTGCCCGAGCTCAAGGCGCGCGGCAAGACCGTGCTCATCATCACGCACGACGACGCCTACTTCTCACATGCGGACCGCATCATCAAGCTTGAGGACGGACATCTGAAGCCAATCAGCGCTTGAGGTGAAAGGGAAAGGCGCGCCGGGGACGCTGACCGCGTCCCGCGCCCATTCATGAAAGAGGGGTGGGGGGAGAGGACCAGTATTCAGTGGCCGGAATTGAAAAACCCCGCCGGGCTTGCGCCGGGCGGGGTTTTGATTTTGGTGGTGCCGGAGAAGAGAGTCGAACTCCCGACCTTCGCATTACGAATGCGCTGCTCTACCAACTGAGCTACACCGGCGCCGAAAAACAAGCCGGCATTATAAGGGATTCCGGCACCGACGCACAATCGCCGACAAAAAAATTCATGAGTGCCCATCCCGCACGCTCATGGCGCCGAGCAAATTGAACCTCCAGCGCAACCTCCCGCAGATCCTGCTGCAAAAAGCCATGGAATTCATATACCATGAGTTCTGAAGTTTCAAAGCCTCGCGACATGCGAAAAGGATACGACAAGCCGCGACCAGCCCGGCTTTACAGGCCAGGGCTGACCCAAAGCACCAGCGCCATTCGATTTGTTCTGGAGGGATCTGTAATGATGTGCGACAAACCCATCGTTCTGGTCGTCGATGACGACACCTTTATGTGCCAGATGACCGAGGAAGTACTTGGCGGCAACTACCAGGTCGTCAGCGTCGATAGCGGCGAAAACTGCTTGATGGCGGCGCGTGCCGATCAACCACGGGTCATCCTGCTTGATGTCGCCATGCCGGGCATGGATGGTTACGAAACCTGCCGCCGTCTCAAGGAAATCGATGAAACGGCGGAGATTCCGGTGATTTTCGTTTCTGCTCATGATCGCATCGAGGATCGCATCAAGGGTTACGAAGCTGGAGCCGAGGATTATGTCGTCAAACCATCCGACCCGCAGGAACTCGAAGCCAAGATCACCAATTTGCTCAAACAGAAAACCGAGCGCGCCAATCTCCAGCAGATGGCCAGTCTGGCCAGCAGCACGGCCATGACGGCCATGACGAATCTCGGCGAGATGGGCGCCGTAATCGAGTCCTTGCGCAATTTCAACGCCTGCCTGACATTCCCGTCACTTGCCGATGCGGTACTGGCCGGCTTGGGCCTATTCGGCCTGCAGGGCGTCGTGCAGTTGCGCGGCGCCGAGCAGACGCTGGTACGCAACCATCAGGGCCCTGCGAGTCCGCTCGAAATCTCGATCATTCAGCATATGTCGAGCATGGAGCGGATCATGCAATTCAAGTCGCGCCTGTCGATCACCTACCCTCACTGCACCCTGCTGATCCCCAACATGCCGCTCGACGACCCCGACCGTTGCGGCCGCCTGCGCGATCATCTGGCGATGCTCGTCGAAGCCGCCGAGGTACGCGCCGTGGCGCTCTTGGTCGAACATGAGTCGCGCCAGCGTGGCAGGGCCATTGAGTGTGCCATCAGCGGCATCAGCGCGACGCTCGCTGAGTTCGATGCCGCCCAGCGCCAGAGCCGTGCGGCGACCAATCAGGCCATCATCCGTATGACGGACAAGATGAACAACGTGCTGTTCAGCGCCGCGCTGAGCGAGCTCCAGGACCAGGAAATTTCCGATGCACTCAAGGAAGGCGTCGCTCACATCATCGTCGCGCAGTCGGGCGAGATCAGACTCCAGGAACGGCTGACAAACATTATTCACGACATCGAGACTCTCACGCCCACCAATTCCTGATACGCATCCAGACTCATACACGGGCAGACGCCACTGCCCCGAACGACTCAACCGGTGCCCCCCATGAATATCCATCCAAGCTACGTCGGCTCGATCCGCAACACCGCCTGGCTGCTGTTGTTTTTGGCGCTCACCATGCTGATCACGGCGGTCTCGCCGCCCTTGCAGCAGATCAAGGGCATCGCAGGCTACACGTCATTGCATTCCCTGCTGGAAATCACCGCCATCGTCATGGCAGCCTGCGTATTCCTGATCGGCTGGAGCGTTGATGATCACGAGCGTCCGAGCAATTTTCTGTTGCTGGCTTGCCTTTTTCTGGGCACAGCCTTGCTCGACCTGCTGCATATGCTGTCGGTCGCAGGCATGCCCGAACTCGTTACGCCGGCCAGCGCGGAGAAGGGTATTTTTTTCTGGCTCGCAGCGCGCGCCATGGCGGCTGGTGCGCTGCTGACCGTCGCACTGCGCCCTTGGCGCCATGAGGAGGGCCTCGAACATCGTCGCTGGGGGCTTCTGATCAGCGTATTAATACTGGTCGGCGTGGTAACCTGGATTGGTCTCTGGCATGCCGACTGGGTGCCACAGACTTTCGACCACTCCACCGGCCTGACACGCTTCAAAATCCTCTGCGAATATTCGCTGCTGCTTCTGAACTGCGGCGCCGCGCTGGCGTTTCGCCAGCAGATGCATCACTTACAGCCCTACGACGTCGCCAATCTGTTTCGCGCGGTCTGCGTGATGGGCATCAGCGAAATTTTTTTCACTCTCTATACCGATGTCAATGATTTCAACCTGGTGCTCGGCCATATCTACAAGGTGCTGGGCTATGCGCTGATATTCAAGAGCATCGTGATCGACAGCATTCAACGGCCCTATGAACGCATGCGCGACACAGCAGAAGCCTTGCGCATGAGCGAGGAGCGTCTGCGCATTCTGTCCACAGCCGCCGAGCAAAGCCCGCTGACAATTGTCATGACAGATCTCGATGGCCGCATCCAGTACACCAATCCGCATTTCACAACCGTCACAGGCTATGCACAAAATGAAGCACTGGGAAAAAACCCGCGCCTGCTGCAATCGGGTCAGACCGCCCCTGAAACCTATGTCAGGCTCTGGGAATCGATCACACATGGTGAAGTCTGGTGCGGCGAGATTCTAAATCGCAAAAAGAACGGCGATCTATATTGGGAGGAGGCGCATATCGCCCCTGTAAAAAACGAGCAGGGAGTCTGCACGCACTATGTCGCGATCAAACTCGACATCACACACCGCAAGCAGAACGAAGCCGATTTGCGCGAACTCAACGAACGCCTTGAAGCGCGCGTCGAAGCGCGTACGCGAGAACTCGAACAGGCCATGCATCTTGCCAGAGCAGCAAGCCAAGCCAAGAGCGATTTCCTGGCGAACATGAGCCACGAAATCCGCACGCCGTTGAATGCCATCATCGGCATGACGCAACTGACCCTCAGGACGTCCCTGACGCCCAAGCAACAGGACTACCTCGACAAGATCGAGCGCTCGGGAGAACACCTGCTCGATCTCATCAACACGATTCTCGACTTCTCGAAGATCGAGGCCGGCAAGCTCGAACTCGAAACCGTCGATTTCGACCTGACCAGAACCATCGACGAAATCCGCCACCTCATGCTTGCCAAGACAGGCGAGAATGGATTGGAATTCGCGCTTGACCTCGATGCGCAGATGCCGCGCTTCGTGCGCGGCGATCCGTTGCGCTTGCGCCAGATTCTGCTCAACTACATGAGCAACGCGATCAAATTCACTGAGCACGGCAGAATCGTTCTACGCACCCGGCTATTGAGCATCGAGGAGCCGCAGTGCCTGTTGCTATTCGAAGTAGAGGATAGCGGTATCGGCGTCGCCCCCACCGCACAGGCCCGGCTGTTCGAGTCCTTCGAGCAGGCCGACAGTTCGACGAGCCGCAAATTTGGCGGCACGGGTCTGGGCTTGGCGATCAGCCGACAATTGGCCTGCCTCATGGGCGGCGAGGTTGGCGTAACAAGCAGTGTAGGCCAGGGCAGCACCTTCTGGTTCACAGCGCGACTGGAACTCGGCCAGGAGCCCCGGAATGAAAACATCTGCCGCACAGACTCCCGACAGAAAACGCCCGAAATGCGCAGCATCCCGCCGGGTACACGCATCCTGCTGGCCGAAGACAACCCCTTCAATCAGCAGGTCGCCAGTGAGTTTCTTGCCCAGTTCGACATCGCCACGACAATTGCCAACAATGGCCGCGAAGCCCTCGAATGGCTTGCCCACGAGCGCTTCGACGCCGTACTCATGGACATGCAGATGCCCGAAATGGACGGCCTCGAAGCGACACGCCGCATTCGCGCCACCCCTGAGTTCGCAGAACTCTGCATTATCGCGATGACCGCCAACGCCCGCCGGGAGGATCGAGATGCCTGTCTGGCTGCCGGCATGAATGACTTCCTCACCAAACCCCTGCGTCTTGAAGCACTACACAGCACACTCCTGCAGTGGCTGGGTCACCAGGACGCTACCGCTGCAACAGTAGCGCAGGCTGCCGTTACTGCCACAACGGCGGTCGCCCTCCCTCTTCCCAGCTCCGCCGCAGATCTTGGCGGTGATCCGGCAATCATCGACCTGAGCGTGCTCGGCAACATGCTGCGCCACAATCCATCCAGAATCGGCAGCATCGCTTGGAAATTCGTCGACACGACCCGACAAGGACTTGGCGAAATCGAGTTTGCGTTGCAGCACAAGGAGTACGCCACACTAACCGCACTCGGTCACCGCATGAAATCGCCGGCACGCAGCGTCGGCGCGCTGGGTCTGGCAAAACTGGCCGAGCAACTCGAAGCCTGCAAAACCCAAGACTCAGTGGGAACTGCACAAGAAATTCTCGTGCAAATGCATGCCCTGTTGGCAAAAATCGAACATCAGATCAACCGCAAACTCGGCAATCATCAGGTAGATTAAGAGCATCCCTTCAGCAGCACGTGTTTGCTCGATCCGATAGTCCATCAGGGACACCCCGGCCGTCTGCAATTGCATGCAGCACGCGGGGGCCTGAATACCTCAATTGCTCGCCAGATCTTATCTGTCGATGTGGGCGGTATTTCATTCAGATGGCGGTTGAGAAGGAATCAGCCATAAAAAATAGCAGTAGATCGCACCGAGCGGCCACGCCTATCCGTCGCAGCACAACATACCTGATGAATAAGAACATTTCCCAGAACCGCCCCCCCCACAACCATCCTCCGTGCAAAGTGCCGGATTAGTTGCCTTGCTGGCGAGCAAACACCTAAAATGGCGCACAAACATCATCGGTTGCCCAGCAGCCGAGGCTTGTCATGGGGTCTGCAACTATTTAGTACTATTTCTTTAGTTACATCACGAATTCGACCGCCACCGCCCTCACTGGAGAAGCTTCAATGAACTGGTTCATGAAACTGAGCATCCGCTGGAAGCTGCAAATCGGTTTTTTCATGGTGACCATGGTCACGACCATCTACAACCGCCTGTTGGCCACCATCGAATTACGCGAGATGGTCGACATTGCCAAAGCCGGCAATGCGCCGGCTCAGGTCATCCGTCAGCTGGAAGCCAACCATAGCGCCTACATTTTCAATTCGTTCTGGGAGTCTGGAATTGAATTTGTGGTCCAGTTCTTTTTGATTGCTTTCGTCGCAAACCTGTTCGTCAAACCCATCATCACACTGTGCAACTCATTGCGTTCGGTACAGGAAGGCGATCTGACAAAACATGTGCCGAACAATTCGCACGACGAAATTGGCGTACTCGAACGCATCTTCAATGAAGTGCTCGACAAGCTGAACGCCATCATGCGCGAGATTGACGACAGTGGAAAACACATGGGGCAGTCGGCGTACCAAATCGCCAAGATCTCAACCGAGATTTCCGAAGTCAGCAAACAGGAGGAAAGCCGCTCGGAGCAAGTAAATAACGACATGCAGCAACTACACGAAACGTCTTCCCACGTTCAATTTCAGGCCAACGAAGCCACCGAACGCTCGCGCTTGGTCGAAGCCTTGGCGCGCGAAGGCATCGACAGCGTACGTCAAAACATGGAGCGCATGCAGGAAACGGCGCAGGAAGTCGATCGCGCGGCCCACGAGATCCTCGAACTCGAAAGCTCGGCGCAACATATCCACCGTATCATCGACACTATCAAGGAAATCGCC
This sequence comes from Pseudomonadota bacterium, assembly GCA_052034445.1. Lineage (GTDB taxonomy): Bacteria > Pseudomonadota > Gammaproteobacteria > Burkholderiales > Rhodocyclaceae > Sterolibacterium. The sequence goes on from JBPOIN010000086.1 coordinate 8,025, forward strand.
GGGCAAACCAATCTGCTGGCGCTCAATGCAGCCATCGAAGCAGCCCGCGCCGGTGAGCAAGGACGCGGCTTTGCCGTAGTTGCCGACGAGGTGCGCAAACTTGCGGAACGCACAACCACCTCGGCTGCCGAAGTCAACGACATTATCGGCCAGCTCACGCACAAGGTGCAGCAGGTTACAAGTACGATGAACGTAGTCGTCGACAAGGTCACCAACAATCAGGAGGAAGCAGGCAAGACCGCAGAGGCCATCGACGGCATGGCCACGAACGTGATGGAGACCGCGCGTGCGAACCAAGGCATCTCGGAATCCAGTCAGCTGCAGCTCGATCAGTTCGCGCGCCTACAGCGCACACTCGAGAGTCTGTTCGCCACGCTCAAGGAAAGCGGCACGAAGGTCGACGCCACGGCCGCCATCGGTGAGGACTTGTATCAGGTTACCGGCCGACTCAACAACATCATGTCAGGCTTCGTGTTCTCAAACGAAAAAGTCATCGAACCGGAGCAGCACGAAAAACGCTCGCACCCGCGTGCCAGAAATACGCTGCTGATCGATGTGAAGCAGGGTGACACACGCCTCGAAGCCGTGACGCGAGATTTTTCCCTGACCGGCGTGAGTCTGGTGCTGAGCCAACAAATTCAGGCCAAAGATCCACTCAATCTGGCGGTTTATTTGCCCAGCCTCGATCTTGACCAATACAAGAACCAGAGTCCACTGCCCGTGGCAGCAAGCGTCGCTTGGCAGCGACCAGCGGGCGAAAAATTCCTCTACGGTCTGAAGTTCATTGATCTGGACGAAAACAAGCGTAACCGGATCAAGGCGTGCTTCGAGTTCTATAACAAAAACGCTGAGTTCTGAAAAAGCAGGAACGGGGGGCTAAAGGCAGGAAGCTGGCCCCCTGGTGGCTGCGCAGCGGTGCGCTCAGCCCCTCCGTCTGAACTTTAGATGCCCAGGCTGTCCCAAAGCGCGTCGACGCGCTGCTTCACGGCGGGATCCATGACAATCGTACGGCCCCATTCGCGCTGCGTTTCGCCAGTCCACTTGTTGGTCGCATCGATGCCCATCTTGCTACCGAGGCCGGCAACCGGCGAGGCGAAGTCGAGATAATCGATCGGTGTATTCTCGGCAATCAGCGTGTCGCGTGCCGCATCGACGCGCGTCGTGAGAGCCCAGATCACTTCCTTCCAGTCGCGAATATCGATGTCGTCATCGGTCACGATGATGAACTTGGTATACATGAACTGGCGCAGGAAGCTCCAGATGCCGAACATCACGCGCTTGGCATGCCCCGGATACTGTTTCTTGATGCTGACCACCGCCAGCCGATACGAACAGCCCTCGGGTGGCAGGTAGAAATCGACGATCTCGGGAAATTGCTTCTGCAGTAGCGGCACGAACACTTCATTGAGCGCCACGCCGAGCATCGCCGGCTCGTCGGGCGGCTTTCCCGTATAGGTGCTGTGATAAATCGGCTTGCGCCGCATGGTAATGCGCTCGACCGTGAATACCGGGAACGGGGCCTGCTCGTTGTAATAACCCGTATGGTCGCCGTACGGCCCCTCCATGGCGGTCTCGTCGGGTTCGATGACACCTTCGAGCACGATCTCGGCGGACGCCGGCACCTGCAGATCCGAGCCCAGACACTTGACCACCTCGGTCTTCGAACCGCGCAGCAGGCCGGCAAACTGGTATTCGGAAAGATTGTCGGGTACCGGCGTCACGGCGCCCAGGATGGTCGCCGGATCGGCGCCGATCACGACCGCGACGGGAAATGGCTGATCGGGCGAACGCAGGCAATGATCGCGGAAATCCAGAGCACCGCCGCGCTGCGCCAGCCAGCGCATGATGAGCTTGTTGGGGGCGAGCAACTGCTGGCGGTAGATACCGAGATTCTGGCGCGCCTTTTCAGGGCCGCGCGTGACGACCAGCCCCCAGGTCAGCAACGGCGCCACATCGCCGGGCCAGCAATGCTGGATCGGCAGCTTGAACAGATCGACATCGCGCCCTTCCCAGACGATTTCCTGACACGGCGCGCTCGACAAGACCTTGGGCGTCATGTTCATGACTTGCTTGAGCACCGGCAACTTGTCCCAGGCATCCTTGAGGCCCTTGGGCGGCTCGGGTTCCTTGAGGTAGGCCAGCAGCTTACCGACTTCGCGCAGCGCCGCCACGCTCTCCTCGCCCATGCCCAGCGCCACGCGTCTGGGCGTGCCGAACAGATTGGCAAGCACCGGCATGCCGCCGCCCTTGGGATTCTCGAACAGCAATGCCGGGCCGCCGGCGCGCAACACGCGATCGCAGATCTCGGTCATTTCAAGCCTGGGGTCGACCTCGACAGCAATGCGCTTGAGTTCGCCGATTTTTTCCAGTTGCGCGATGAATTCGCGCAAGTCCTGATATTTCATGACGGGTCCTCGATGCGCCGCCAGCTCAGCCGAGCAGCGGGCGCAGATGGTATTCGGCCAGCAGTCCGGCGCAAATCGCCGCGCCGAACCAGTTGTTGTGCAAAAACGCGCGGAAGCAAAGCATGCGCTCGCGGCCGCGAATCAGTGTGTAGTGATACAGCGCAATGGCCACCGCAACCAGCAGGCCGACGTAAAAGAAGATGCCAAACTGACGCTGTGCGCCGATCCACGCCAGCATGCCCAGCGTCATCGCGTAACACAGCATGATGGCCGCGACATCGAAACGGCCAAAGGTGATCGCCGAGGTGCGGATGCCGATGCGCAGATCGTCCTCGCGGTCGACCATGGCATATTCGGTATCGTAGGCCACCGCCCAGAACACGTTCGCCAGCAACAGCCACCAGGCCTGCGCCGGCACCTGGTTCAGCAAGGCCGCAAACGCCATGGGGATGCCAAAGCCAAAGGCGATCCCCAGATAGGCCTGCGGAATCGCCAGGAAGCGCTTGGTGAACGGATAGCTCACGGCGAGAAACAGCGCCACGACGGCCAGCTGCCAGACCAGCGCAGACAACGGCAGCACCAGCAGAAAGGACAACAGCGACAACACGGCCGCCAGTACCAGCGCCTCCCTGACGCTGGCTGCGCCGCTCGCCAGCGGACGCTCGCGCGTGCGTTCGACATGCGGATCGAATTTTCGGTCGGCCAGATCGTTCATGACGCAACCGGCCGAACGCATGAGCACAGTGCCCAGCACGAAGATCCATACCACCATGGTCTGCGGCCGGCCGTTGCCGGCCAGCAGCAGCCCCCAGAGCGTGGGCCACAACAGCAAGAGAATGCCGATGGGTTTGTCGAGGCGCATGAGTCGCTCATAGACATCAAGCCGTGCGCGCAGCATTTGCAGCTTCATAAATGCAGGATTTCCGGCAGAAACACTTCACTGACCAGCAAAGCCTGTCCGCCGCGGCGAAACAGCGAACGACGCGCCCACAACCGGGGCGGCAAGGCGTTCGCCACCGCCGGCGCCAAGGCGTGTGCTGCGGCCCGGTACAGTGGATGCCGAACATCAAGCTGTCGATAACGCAACGGCGCGCGTTGAATACGCGGATCAGCGAACAACGCCGCCCCCAGGGGCCGCGCACCGAGCTGCGCAAACATCTGCCAGTGACCACGCGCATGCCGCTGGGCCAGCACCGAATGCGCGAACACGACAGGCCTGCCATCTGCGCGCAACACGACTTCGCGCGTCCACACCCACTCACGCGGAGCGCAACCCAGCAACCGGGTCTCATCGGCATGCGGCGCCAGCAGCCGTTGGCGCCACACCTGGACCGAGAAATGCATGCAGTGCGCGCGAATCCGCGCCGTCAGGGAATCCTCGCCGGCCAGCCAATAGCGATACGGCGCATCGGCGGCGCAAAGCCGCAGATGCGCATGCCAGGGATCGGGAGACAGGGAAGCAGACATAAGAGCATGATTTTAGCCTGCCTGAGCGTTACCAGCGCGTACCAATGCGCCGCGCGGCGGTTATCAAGCGCGCAGCAGTTCCTCGCGGGCGCCAAGCCAGCGTTGCAGATGCGCCTGTGCGACCTCCGGAGTATCGCGCAGCAGCTCCTCGGCCGCCGCGCGGGCGGCAGCGACGAGTTCTTCATCGTCAAGATCGGCGTAGCGCATCAGCGGCAAGCCGCTCTGGCGCGCGCCGACGAATTCGCCCGGTCCGCGCAACTGCAGATCCTGGCGCGCAATTTCAAAGCCATCGGTGTTTTCAAAAATGATCTTGAGCCGTTCGCGCCCCTGCTGGGAGAGCGGCTGCGCGTACAGCAGGAGACACGACGACTCCGCCGTACCGCGCCCGACCCGGCCGCGCAGCTGGTGCAACTGGGCGAGGCCGAAGCGCTCGGCGTGCTCGATGACCATCAGCGAAGCATTCGGCACATCGACGCCGACTTCGATCACCGTGGTCGCCACCAGCAGCCGGGTTTCGCCGCGCGAGAAGGCGGCCATCGCCGCCGCCTTCTCGGCTGGCTTGAGTCGGCCATGTACGAGGCCGATCGGCAGATCGGGCAATTCGCTGCGCAGACGCTGCCAGGTTTCCAGCGCGGTCTGCAGCTGCAGGGTCTCGGATTCCTCGATCAGCGGACAGACCCAGTAAGCCTGCCGTCCGGCCATGCAGGCCGTGTGGATGCGGGCCACCACCTCGTCGCGGCGTTCGGCAGCGACCAACCGGGTATGCACGGGGGTACGCCCGGGGGGCAGTTCGTCGAGCACCGAGACATCCAGATCGGCGTAATAGCTCATGGCCAGGCTGCGCGGGATCGGCGTCGCCGACATCATGAGCTGATGCGGCACACCCGCCGCCCCGCCCTTCTGGCGCAATGCCAGACGCTGCCGCACCCCAAAGCGATGCTGTTCATCGACCACGGCCACGCCGAGGCGTGAAAAATCCACGGCGTCTTCGATCAGCGCATGGGTACCGACCGCGATCTGTGCCTGTCCGCTGCGAATGGCCTCGCTCATGGCCAGCTTGTGCGATTTCCTGAGGCTGCCCGACAGCCAGGCCACTTCGATGCCCAGCGGCGCGAGCCATTGACTGAGCTTGCGCCAGTGCTGTTCGGCGAGGATCTCGGTCGGCGCCATCAGCGCCCCCTGCCAACCGCTCTCGACCGCCTGCAACAACGCGAGGGCGGCGACGATGGTCTTGCCACTGCCGACATCCCCCTGCAGCAGGCGCTGCATCGGATGCGGCTGTTGCAGATCGCCGGCAATCTCCTGCCAGGCGCGTTGCTGCGCTGCCGTGAGCGCAAACGGCAATTCGTCAAGCAGCCGCTGGCTTAATTCGCCACTCGGTCGCAGCGCCGGCGCCAGACGCGCACGCCGTGCGGCATACGCACGCCGCAACGAGATCTGCTGCGCGAGCAGCTCGTCGAAACGCACGCGCCGCCAGGCCGCATGATTGCGTGCCGCGAGGGCCTCGGCATGCAGCGTCGGAGCTGGTTGATGCAACAGGTGCAAGGCGGCGGAAAATTCCGGCAACCCATTCGCATGCCGCAAGCTGTCGGGCAGGGTATCGTCCAGATTAACCGTAGCGAGTGCGCGACCGATCAGCCGCCGCAGCACGGATTGCGCGAGCCCGGCCGTGGTTGGATACACCGGCGTAAGCGCTGCGGGCAAGGCGCTCGCGGCGAGCGCGTCGGTCACATTGCGAGCGCGCGGATGCACCATCTCGGGACCAAAATAGCCAGCGCGGATTTCACCGAACAGGCGCAAGCGTGCGCCCGGCGAAAACTGTTTTTGCTGGCTCGGATAAAAATTCAACAGCCGCACAACCAGCAGCCCCGCTGATTCCTGATCCGCAGCGACGGCACCGGCCACATCGCGCACATGACACACCAGCTGACGCCGCGGCCGGAATGCCACGTCGCAACTCACCACCTCGACCTCGACCTGCACGGGCACCCCGAACGGCGCCTCGGCGACCGGCGTGATGCGCGTCTCATCCTCGTAGCGCAGCGGCAGATGCAACACCAGATCGGCGTCGCAGCGAATTTCGAGCTTGGCGAGCTTGGTGGCCAGACTCGGCGAGGGTTGAAACGTGAAGCGTGAAGCGCTGCCGGGCGACGCCGCGCCGTCAGCAGATTTCCGCCTCACTCCTCACGCCTCTCGCTTGACGCCTAACACCTCACCAGGACCGCATCGGCCTCGACCAGTGCGCCGCGCGGCAATTCCTTGACGCCGACCGCGGCACGCGCCGGGAAAGGCTCGGCGACATAGCGCGCCATGACTTCATTGACCTTGGCGAAATTCGCCAGATCAGTCAGATAAATATTGAATTTCACGGCATCATCAAGCGTGGCGCCGGCAGCAGCGGCGACCGCCTTGAGATTTTCGAACACGCGCACGATCTGCGCGTCGATGCCCTCGACCATCTGCATGGTCTGCGGATCGAGACCGATCTGGCCCGACATATACACGGTATCGCCGGCCACGACCGCCTGCGAATAGGTGCCGATGGCCGCCGGAGCGGCGGTGGTACTGATGATTTTGCGCGTCATGAACTGAGCTCCTGTGAAAGTGGTGCGTATGTTATTCGACCCGGCCGGGTGCGTCGAGTTACTCCGGCCGCCTCAATCGGCCGCTCAGGGCTTGTTTACGCGCAACGCCGTCGAAACATTCGTCAATGAAATCAGCAAAATACCAATTGCGGCAGCGCAACACTCGCGCTAGTATCGAGAGCTATGAATTCAAATCCATCCCTCGCCAGCCCGCTGCTCGACTCGGAACATATTCTCGACGAGAGCGTCGAATCGATTATCTGTCTGAATCTCGCCGGCGAGATCACGCTGTGGAATCACGGCGCCGAGCTGCTGTACGGTTATAGCGCCGAAGAAGCGGTCGGCCGGCATTTTTCGATGCTGTATCCGGACGGCCAAAACAGCGCCGAAGAAACCGTGCGCCATATCGCCCCGCAAGTGCTGTCCGCCAAACGCCACGAAATCGACGGCTGGCGCGTGCGAAAATCCGGCGGTCTGGTGTACATCCATTTGTCAGCCGCACCGCTGTACGACCTCAAGGGCGAACAGATCGGCTATACGGATTATTCGATCGACATCACACGGCGCAAGCAGCTCGAAGAAACACTGGCCGAACGCGATGAGCAATTACGCCAGCAACACACCCTATACGACACGCTGCTGAAAACCCAGTCATTGGCCGGCATCGGTCATTTCATCCTCGATAACGACAAGATCATTTACAGCAACCCGGCCGCAAGCCAGGTAACCGGATACAGTGCAGAGGAGTTGCGCGATCTGCCGAATTTCATGCTGCTCGTGCATCCTGATGATCATGAGCGCCTGCTGCGCAAGCGCATCGAAGCACAGGAGAACCGGACCAGCGCCGACCGCTACGACATCAGCATTCTCACCAAGGACGGCGAGCGGCGCATGACGGAAATTGCTGCGGCAGGACTGCCACACGGCGATGCCCAGCAAATTCTGGTCGTCATGGTCGACATCACCGAACGCAAGCACGCCGAAAACCGCCTGCAGTTTCTCGCCCTGCATGACAGCCTCACGGGGCTATGCAACCGCACGCTGTTGTTTGATCGCCTCAACAGCACCATCGCTGCGGCGCGACGCAGCAAGAACGCCTTCGCGCTGTTCTATCTCGATCTCGACGACTTCAAGCCGATCAATGATGAACTCGGCCACGATGCTGGCGATGCGACATTGAAGACCATCGCCCAGCGCCTGCGCGCCAGTGTGCGCGAAAGCGATACCGTGGCGCGCGTCGGCGGCGATGAGTTCATCCTGGTAATTCGCGATGTGCCTGATCGCCAAACTGCAGAAAGCGTCGCGGCGAAAGTCATCAAGTCGTTGTCCGAGCCACTCATGGTAGCCAATCAGGCGCGCATGGTCGGCACCAGTCTGGGAATCTCGATGTATCCCGAACACGGCACGAATGCCGACCTGCTGGTACAACATGCCGACGCCGCAATGTACTCAGCCAAACGACTGGGCAAGAATCGCTGCGTGTTCTGGCAGGGTTAAGCCTTGCGAGCCTGAGCAGTTACTGGCCGGCAATGGTGTAATTCAGACGCGCGAAAATGTGCTGCAGCCCCCATACGTTCGCACGTATTAATGCTGAGCCGCACAGAAAACAACCTTTCTACGCCCAGGTGATTCAAACAATGAGGAGCAATTTATTTCTTGCCGGCAACCACTAGCCCCGGCTCGATGCCCAACGCCCGGAGCTTTTCGCGCACCTGCTCAGCCTCCATTCGACTCTTGAACGGCCCGACCTGGACACGTGCCTCGATCTGCGAAGGGATGCCATTCAGCTCCAGCTTGGCGCGCAACTCCTCGGCGTTCGCGGTACTACTGAAGACTCCCAGTTGGAGCAAAAAAATGCTGTTGCGGGGCTCTGCGACAGGCGCATGGGGCGCAGCGAGATTCGACAACGGCCGCGAAGCCGGCGCTCCGGATGCAGCCTTGGCCGGCATGCCGGCAGGTGCAGAAAATGGCGCAACAACAGCCCCCTGATTTGCAAGCTCGCGTGCAGGCTCGGCGCGCCGGACAAACGGCAGGGATTCGGCAGGTTTTACCATCGCCAGTTGCGGGACTGCAGGTTTGGTCAGCGGACGTTCAATGCGGTCAATCAGCTCCGGCTTGCCTGACAGACTGGGCGCCGCGCTGACTTCCGGCGCCGGCGGTGGCTCTTCTGCCGGTTTCTCTGCCTCGGGCGCAACAGCAACCGCGGGAGCCATCTCAGCTGGCGGCGATTGCGGCGCACTGATCGATGGTGCCTCAGTCACCGACTCGACCACCGGCGGTGCATTCAGTGAATCGACGATCGCCAGCCCCGCCAGCAAAGCGACAATCAGACCGCCGGCAAGCACCATACGCTTGATCAGGCGCCGTTTGATTTCGCCAGCCTCATCCGGCGCTGCCATTGAGTTTTCTGAATTATCAATGCCCAAATGATCCCCCTTGGCCAGACGAATCCCGCTGCTCGCCTCGCTCATTGCGTTCGAATCGTTCATATTCGCTGTCATAATCGCTGGTTTCCAGCTTGTTGCGACTCAACGCCAACACGAGTTCGGCTTCGCCGATCGAGATGGCGCATTGTTCGGCAATTTCATGCGCATCCAGCCCGCGCTGGGCCAACAGCATTGCTTCGCTGTATTGCGGAGAAACCCGGCGCGAGGCCTTCAATTGCACCAGGGTTTCCTTGAGCGCGGCCACCTCGCTGCGCAATTGCTGAAGTTCGGCTTCGACACTGGAACGAAATAGTTGGTCTTCAAACGCGGCTGGAACAGCCGACATCTCCGCGGGTCCGATCGCGACCTTTCCATTCGTAGCCACGGAAAACCCGCCGCGTACACCGCTGGGCTCCTGAACGTAGGCGACATTGGCAAGCGGCTCAGGCACCGCGTGCGCCACGGGCTCCTGCCTCTGCCCGGCCCGTTTCGCCCAGCGCTGACGCAGCCTGAGCTGGGCCAGTCGCAATAGCGAAAACAGCAGATAGACGCCGGCCAGAGCCAACGCAATGAGGATGGCTTCACGCATGCTCATAAGTTCTCATTGGCTACAGGGAGTTCGTGAAATAGGAGCGCATGGCGAATCGAAACTGGTATAAACCTCTGAACGCACAACTTGGGCATTATGCCCACAATCTGGCGATAATACCTCCTGACTCAGCGCGCAAAATGCCGAGCAGAGCGCCAATTACCCCATGTTTATTCTAAAAAAATTTCTCTCCGCGCTGGTTTTGCCGCCATCCAGTCTGATTCTGGCGCTGCTCGCCGGCCTCTCGCTGCAGCGCCGCTGGCCGCGTCGCGCCAGGGTAGTGATGGCGACAGCGCTAGCGTTGCTGACACTACTGAGCCTCAAGCCGGTGGGCAACTTGCTGCTACGCAGCCTTGAGAGCACGCCGCCCATCAGCGCAGCCGGGCTCGGAACAGCCCAGGCAATCGTTGTGTTGGGCGGCGGCAGTTATCGGCAGGCACTGGAATTCGGACAGGACACCGTCAACCTGACTACCCTCGGGCGTCTGCGTTACGCCGCACGTCTGCAGAAAGCCTGCGCGCTACCACTGCTCGTGAGCGGCGGTGCGCCACTCGGTGGCCGCCCGGAAGCCGAGTCGATGCACCAGACGCTCACAGAGGAATTTGGCGTCCCGGTGCGCTGGAGCGAATCCGCTTCGCTCGACACCGCGCAGAATGCCGCCAATTCGACGGCCTTGCTGCGCAACGAAGGTATCCAGCGCATCGCACTGGTCACGGATGCCTGGCATATGCCGCGTGCGTCGGAAGAATTCCGTCGTCGGGGATTCGACGTGATCGCCGCGCCGACGGGGTTTGCCACCGAGCCGAGTTTCTGGTCCGACTGGCTGACACCGCAAGCACATGCCTTGCATCGCAGCAGCATTGCCATGCATGAATGGCTGAGCCTGCTCGTCCAGAAATTCACGGGACCAAAGACTGCTCCGCTATAATCGACGCTTGCCTGACCGACGACGCAACCGAAATCATGCCGCCCAGCCTCTCAGAAACTTCAACCCTGCGCGTCACCCTGATCGCCGCGCTGGCGAAAAATCGCGCCATCGGCATCAACAACACCCTGCCCTGGCGTTTGCCCGAAGATCTCAAGCACTTCAAGGCGCTCACGCTTGGCCACCCCATCATCATGGGGCGCAAAACCTGGGATTCGATCGGCCGCCCCCTGCCGGGTCGCACCAACATCGTCATCAGCCGCTCAACCGATTACGCGCCGGCTGGCGCGCTGCTCGCCACCTCGCTCGATGCAGCGCTGAGGCTGGCGCTCGACAGTGGCGCCGCAGAGGCTTTCGTGATCGGCGGTGCCGACATCTATCGCCAATCCATGCCGTTTGCCGATTGCCTGCAGCTCACGGAAATCGATCACGAGTTTGCCGCCGACACCTTCTTTCCGTCCTTCGACGCGGGCAGCTGGCAAGAAACGGCGCGCGAGTCGCACCGCCACGAGGCAGCAGAAACCCTCTCTGGCACGGAAAATCCGGACGTTGTATTCGATTATGCGTTCGTGACCTACGAACGCCGGTAATCCGCTGATCCGGGAATTCCCGCCCCGGGCGGCCGCAAGCAGCCGCCGTGGGTTACCTCACGCAGTCGACGTAATAACGCACCTTGCCACCGGCATTGTCCTTGACGAGGCCATGGATGTCGGTTTCGAAGCCGGGGAATTTCTCGTTGAAGTCACGCGCGAACTGCAGGTAACGCACGATGGTCTTGTTGAAGCGCTCGCCGGGAATCAGCAGCGGAATGCCGGGCGGATAGGGCGTCAACAATACGCTGGTGATGCGGCCTTCGAGTTCGTCGATCGACACGCGGTCGATCTCGCGGTGCGCCATCCTGGCGAAGGCGTCGGCCGGGCGCATGGCCGGCACCATGTCGGACAGATACATTTCGGTGGTCAGGCGCGCCACGTCGTTGGCCTTGTACACCGCGTGGATCTGCGTGCACAGATCCTTGAGGCCGATACGCTCGTAACGCGGATGTTTGGCGACGAATTCGGGCAGCACCTTCCACAGCGGTTGATTCTTGTCGTAGTCGTCCTTGAATTGCTGCAGCGCGGTGACCAGGGTGTTCCAGCGGCCCTTGGTGATGCCGATGGTGAACATGATGAAGAAGCTGTAGAGGCCGCACTTCTCGACGATCACGCCATGCTCGGCGAGGTATTTGGTGACGATCGCCGCCGGCATGCCGATATCGTCGGAAAAGTCGCCATCAACATCAAGTCCCGGCGTAATGATGGTGGCCTTGATCGGATCCAGCAGATTGAAGCCTTTGGCCAGCTTGCCGAAACCATGCCAACGCGCGCCGGGCTTGAGCATCCAGGCGTCGCGCTCTTCGAGGCCTTCCTCTGACAGATCGTCGGGTCCCCAGACCTTGAACCACCAGTCGGCCCCCCATTCCTTATCCACCTTGCGCATGGCGCGGCGGAAATCGAGCGCCTCGGTCAGGGACTCCTCAACCAGTGCGGTGCCGCCCGGTTCTTCCATCATCGCCGCGGCGACGTCGCACGAGGCGATGATAGAGTACTGCGGTGAGGTCGAGGTGTGCATCAGGTAGGCTTCGTTGAATACGTCGCGGTCGAGCTTGTTGTTCTCGGCGTCCTGCACCAGGATCTGCGAGGCTTGCGACAGCCCCGCCAGCAGCTTGTGCGTCGACTGCGTCGAGAACACCATCGACTCCTTGCAGCGCGGTCGATCGGCGCCAATGGCGTGATAGTCGCCATAGAAGTCATGGAAGGCCGCATGCGGCAGCCAGGCCTCGTCGATATGCAGCGTGTCGATCTTGCCGTCGAGCTCTTCCTTGATGTCCTCGACGTTGTAGAGAATGCCGTCGTAGGTGCTCTGGGTGATCGTCAGCACGCGCGGCTTGCCTTCGAC
>JBPOIN010000029.1:0-45976 GCA_052034445.1 Pseudomonadota bacterium
CCGGATGTTCCGCCCGAGTACAGCTTCAAGGACACCATGGATTCCTGGAAGGTCATCATCCCGGTTGACAAGCGTCCGACCAAGCAGATGAACAAGTTCAACCTGAAGAACATGTTCTCGGTCACCCTGCGCGATACCGGCGAAGTCGCCCTGATCGACGGCGACACCAAGGAAATCCGCAGCATCGTCAAGACCGGCTATGCCGTGCATATCTCGCGCCATTCCAAGTCTGGCCGCTACGTCTACGTGATCGGCCGCGACGGTCGCCTGTCGCTGATCGACCTGTGGATGGAGAAGCCTGCGGTCGTTGCCGAAGTGAAGGTGGGTTTCGACGCCCGCTCGGTGGATACCTCCAAGTTCAAGGGCTATGACGACAAGTACGCCATCGCCGGCTCTTACTGGCCGCCCCAGTACGTGATCATGGACGGCGACACCCTGAAGCCGCTCAAGGTCGTTTCGACCCGCGGCATGACGGTGGACGGCGAATACCATCCGGAACCGCGCGTCGCCTCGATTGTTTCGTCCGAAATCAAGCCGGAGTGGGTCGTCAACATCAAGGAAACCGGCCAGATCCTGCTGGTGGATTACAGCGACATCAAGAACCTGAAGACCACCACCATCGAATCCGCCAAGTTCCTGCACGACGGCGGCTGGGATGCCTCGAAGCGCTACTTCCTGGTGGCGGCCAACGCCTCCAACAAGATCGCCGCGGTGGACACCAAGACCGGCAAGCTGGCTGCGTTGATCAACACGGCCAAGATTCCGCACCCGGGTCGTGGCGCCAACTTCGTGCATCCCAAGTTCGGCCCGGTCTGGGCGACGGGTCACCTCGGCGCCGACGTGGTAACGCTGATCAGCACGCCGTCCGACGACAAGAAGTTCTCCAAGTACAAGGAGCACAACTGGAAGGTCGTTCAGGAAATGAAGCACGTGCCGGGCAACCTGTTCGTCAAGACCCACCCGAAGTCCAAGCATTTCTGGGCTGACTCCCCGCAGAACCCCGACAAGACCCTGGCTGAATCGGTGGCGGTGTGGGACATGGCCGACCTGTCGAAGCCGAAGAAGATCATCAACGTCGCCAAGGACTCCGGTTTGCCGGAAACCAAGGCCATCAAGCGTGCGGTTCATCCCGAGTACAGCGCCGACGGCAAGGAAGTCTGGATCTCGCTGTGGGGCGGCAAGACCGACCAGTCGGCCATCGTGGTGTATGACGATGCAACGCTGGCCGTGAAGAAGGTGATCACCGATCCGAAGATGATCACCCCGACCGGCAAGTTCAACGTCTATAACACGCAGCACGACATCTACTGATGAAGGAATGGGGCGGGAGGATGATTCTCCCGCCCTTTTTTCCGATGCGTTGATTTTCTGCGGTTCGAAGGGCGGCAAGGGAAAATGCCGCGCGAATCCGCTAGGCAGGATACAAAGGAAGAACGATGAATAGCGGCGCCTTCGATAAGAAAACCGGGCTCTGGGCAATCCTGAAACGCCCCAGTGCGAAATATTCCCTCCTCACCTTGCTGGTTGTCGGTTTCTTTTCCGGCATCTTCTTCTGGGGTGCGTTCAACACCGGCATGGAAGCCACGAACACCATGGACTTCTGCATTTCCTGTCACGAGATGCGGGACAATGTCTATCAGGAATACAAGCAGACCATTCATTACTCAAACCGCACCGGCGTCCGTGCGACCTGCCCCGATTGCCACGTTCCCAAGGACTGGACGCACAAGATTATCCGCAAGGTTCAGGCGTCGAAGGAAATCTATGGCAAGATCATGGGCACCATCGATACCAAGGAGAAGTTCGAGGCCAAGCGCCTGACGCTTGCCGAGAGCGAGTGGAAACGCATGAAGGCCAGCGATTCCCGCGAGTGTCGCAATTGCCATAGCTTCGACGGCATGAACGCCGAAATGCAGAAGCAGCGCGCCCGCAAACAGCACGAAAACGCCCAGCGCGACAAGATGACCTGCATTGATTGCCACAAGGGCATCGCGCACCACAAGCCGCAAGGCATGAAGGAAGACGAGGAGTGATGCCCACAGCGTGGCAGTCGTGTCCCCGGAAATCAGCTAAGATTCGCAATTTCGTAATTCGATACCTCAAGGAGCCCCACATGCAACGTTCCCTGATCACCTCCTCCGCCCTCGGCCTGATTCTTGCCCTCGGCGCCGGCTACGCCACCGCAGCTCCCGATTGGAGCAAGGTGCCGAGCAAGAAGATCGTTCTGCTTTACCCCGGCGCCTCGCCGATCGAATGGATCACCAAGGGCACTGAGCATGGCGGCGCCAAGGCTTTCAAGAAAGGTGAGCGCTGCGTCGATTGCCATAGCGACGAAACCGCCGACATGGGCAAGAAAATGGCCAGCGGCCAGAAGATCGAGCCTAAGCCGATCAAGGGCAAAGCTGGCAGCATTCCGGTCGACGTCCAGGCTGCGCACGATGGCGCCAATCTCTATCTGCGCTTTAGCTGGAAGCAGCCGGCTGGCGGTGGCGAAAAGATGGATGCTGAGAATCAGGTCAAGCTTGCTTTCATGCTCGAGGACAACAAGATTGAACGCGCCGGCCAGAGCGGTTGCTGGGAAACCTGCCATCAGGATTCGCGCACCATGCCCGACGCCAAGGACGACAAGAAGACCAAGTATGTCGCCGGCGGCGACGTGAAGGCTGGCAAGTTCTATGATCTGATCCAGTGGAAGAGCAAGGGCAAAGCCGTCGATGGCTATGTCGCCGACAAGCGCGTCATGGAAGGTGGCAAGGGGTTGGTTGAAGCCAAGGGTGAGCACAAGGGAGATTCCTGGACCGTCACCGTGACCCGCAAGCTGGCAGGCGGCGGCGAAGGCGATATCGCGCTGGCCAGCGGCAAGACCTACAACTTCGGCTTCGCCATTCACGACGACAGCACGCTCGGTCGTTTTCACCACGTTTCGCTGGGTTACACGCTCGGCATCGACGCCAAGGCCGACATCACTGCCGCCAAGCAGTAGTTTCGCCTAGCCAGGCAGCGATTTGCTTCAGGCTGCATGGGTTGTTTTTGCGAGCGCCGGCATTGCTGGCGCTCGTTGCTTTTCCAGCGTACGCCGCCGAAGTTTTCGGTGGTTTTCGAGACCCAATTTGTTCCGCAACAAGTCCAGATCGGCGTTGGCGATACCCGTCAAATGGATGAATCAGGAAAAGCGGGCTTTTCACTCAGTGCCGTTTCTGGAAGCAGGTGTACAGGAGACGGAACGCTTTTTCCTTGGCGAATCCTGGCATCAGATGTTTGTGCGTCCTGGCAGCTATCCTTATCGCGGCGGTCCGTATGAGGAAATGCGGGGAAGCGTTCAGGTGTTTGAGTCGCCTGAAAAACTCTGGTCGTTCAGCCCTAGCCATTTCTCCAAAAGGCTTTCTGGATTTCACCAGTGTTCCGTTTCGTTGATTCACGTCAATGCATGGCAGGGAGCACTATTGCATTCTGGCGCCCATGAAACTGAATCGTGTAGCCAGCTTGGCCCTATTGCTTGCATTCGATGCGGCGGCAGGGGATGTCGAAATTCCGCGACCTGAGCGGCAAGTTGAATTGATTCGATTGGTACGACAGGATTGTGGTTCGTGTCATGGTTTGACCTTCAAAGGGGGGCTGGGGACGCCGCTCCTGGCTGAGAGTCTGCGCGAAAAACCAGCTTCTAGTCTGGTTGCCACGATCATTTACGGCAGACCCGGAACCGCGATGCCGCCATGGAAATCCATTCTGAGTGAGAAGGAGACCGAATGGATTGTTGATCGTTTGATGGCAGGTTTCCCCCATGAATGACAGGGTTGGGCGGCCGGTGCAAAAGATAGAACGGAGGCATGATGCGTGAATGCTGGATGTTAGGTTGTCGGCGATTGGGTCTCGTCGCTGCTGTTGCCGCGATGCTTTTAACAGGCTGCGCGCAGCAAACGATTCGTGGCACCGGCGACCTTGGTTTGATTGTTGAGCGGGCGGCAGGGCGAGTGGCGGTTGTCGATAGCAGCGTCCGCGAAACGTTGGGCAAGGTGGAAGGATTGGGCGATCTGTCGCATGCATCGGCAGTGTTTTCGCGTGATGGACGGTATGCGTACATATTTGGCCGCGATGGCGGATTGAGCAAGGTGGATCTGCTGGAGCGTCGCGTTGCGTTGCGCGTCATGCAGGCGGGCAACAGCATTGGCGGTGCAATTTCCCAGGATGGCCGTTTTGTCGCCGCGCAGAATTACGAACCGGGAGGTATCAAGGTATTCGATGCCAAGACGCTGGAATTGCTTGCTGATATTCCAACCGAGTACGGCGATGCCGGGCGTCGCTCCAAGGTGGTTGGGTTGGCTGATGCACCGGGGAATAAATTTGTCTATGCGCTGTTTGATGCCGGAGAAATCTGGGTGACCGATGTATCCGATCCCGGCAAGCCGAAGACGCAAAAATTCCGCGATATCGGTCGGCAGCCTTATGATGGTCTGGTGACTCCCGACGGGCGGTATTATTTGGCAGGTTTGTTTGGCGAGGATGGTATTGCCTTGGTCGATCTTTGGCAGCCAGACCAAGGCGCCCGAAAGATTCTTGCGCACTATGGGCGAGGAGAGGAGAAGCTGCCGGTATTTAAAATGCCGCACTTGCGCGGTTGGGCAGTTGCCGGGCGACGCGCATATCTGCCCGCGATTGGCCGTCACGAAGTTCTGGTTGTTGATACGGCCACGTGGCAAGAGCTTGGACGTATCGCCGTGAAGGGACAGCCGGTTTTTGTCATGGCGCGTCCCGATGGACGGCAGGTCTGGGTTAACTTTGCTTTCCCGGATAATGGCTGGGTGCAGGTGATTGACACGCTCGAGAATCGCTTGAGTGCGACCCTTGCCCCGGGCAAAGCCGTGCTGCATCTCGAGTTTACTCCGCGCGGTGAGCATGTCTGGATTTCAGCGCGCGATGATAATCGGGTCGTTGTGTACGATACGCAAACGTTACGACCGATCAATGAGCTTGCGGTAGAAAGTCCTTCCGGCATATTTTTTACTTCACGTGCGACACGCACCGGTTTTTGATTGCCAGATTACAGATCATGACTGCCACGACCGGACTTGAATTCCGCTTGCTGAATGAGTTTCAACGCGATTTTCCGCTGCAGGTGCAGCCTTTCGCGGAGATTGCCAGAGTTCTTGCAACTGATGAACGAACCGTCATTACCACGCTTGCACGCTTGCGTGAAAGCGGAGTTGTGAGCCGCATCGGTGCGGTGTTTGCGCCGCGCCGTATTGGCGCCAGTACGCTGGCGGCGCTCGCAGCACCCGAGGGGCAACTGGAGCGGATTGCTGATCTGGTTTCCGCCCATGCCGAGGTAAATCATAATTACCAGCGTGAGCATTATTACAATCTTTGGTTCGTGGTGGCGGCGCAAGACCAGCAAATGCTTGATGCTACACTCAGGCAGATCGAATCGGAGACAGGCTGCAGTGTGCTGCGATTGCCGTTAGTGGATGAGTTTCACATTGATCTTGGTTTTGATCTTGGCCGGCATCAGCCGCGTTCTTCGGCGGTGGCAGCGATCAACACGGCACATCCATATCACTCTCAACCGCTGTCAACTCCGCTTTCAGAACGCCAGCAGGCGTTACTGCGCGTTTTACAGGATGGTCTTGAGTTGCTGCCGCGTCCATTCAGTCGGCTTGCCATGCGCTCAGGACTTGATGAAGCGGAGGTTCTCGCGATCATCAGGGACTGGTTGGCCACGGGTTATGTGAAACGTTTCGGTGTTGTTGTGCGGCATCGGGAACTTGGTTACACCGCCAACGCCATGTGCGTCTGGGACATTCCCGATGCGCTGGTGACGTCTCTTGGGCGGCGGCTGGCCGCTGAATCGGCAGTAACTTTGTGTTATCGCCGAGCCAGGGTTGCGGCAGAAATGAACTGGCCGTATAACCTGTTCTGCATGATTCACGGGCGCAACCGTAGTGAGGTCGAGGCCCAGATTGCCGATTTGAATGTGCGTCACGGATTGTCGGGCTATCCGCATAATGTGCTATTCAGCGTCAAACGCTTCAAGCAATGTGGCGCACGCTATATGCCGGAACTCGCGCATGCCTGAACAGCTTGATTCAATCGATCGGTCGATCATCAATGCTTTGCAGGGCGGCTTTCCTCTTTGCGATGAACCATATCGTGCAATCGCCGAACAACTGGGTTTGACGGAAGGTGAATTGCTCGAACGTCTGCAGAGCATGCTTGATGCGCGGATTCTGACACGCTTCGGGCCGATGTTTCAGATCGAGCAGGTCGGCGGGGCGTTTGTCCTGGCGGCCATGAAGGTTCCAGAGGATGTCTATGATCGCGTGGCCGAACAGGTCAATAGCCTAGCTGAAGTTGCGCACAACTATCGTCGTGAGCATGCCCTGAATATGTGGTTTGTGCTGGCGACAGAAACGCCTGCCGGAATCGCTGAAGCAATTGCGAAACTGGAACGGCTGACGGGCCATTCTGTTTATGCCTTCCCCAAAGAACGCGAGTATTTCGTCGAAATGAAATTGCAGGCGTAGTGCTTTGAGGGTTCAAACGGCGTCAATCCAAATGTCTGGTGTATCAAAATTGCGCAGTCTGGGGAATTGATATGGATGAAGCTGATCGCCGACTGATTGTTGCGACCCAAGCCGGTTTACCGCTGATTTCACAGCCATATCACGCGCTTGCCGCGCAACTTGGTATCGATGCCAGCGATGTGCAGGCTCGACTTGAGTCGATGTTGCAGCGTGGAATCATTCGCCGAATTGGTGCGGTGCCAAATCACTATGCGCTCGGTTATACCGCGAATGGCATGTCGGTCTGGGATGTTCCGGATGCGGTGGTCGATGCTTGCGGTGCACAAATCGGCGCCCTTGACTGGGTGACGCATTGTTATCGCCGACCCCGAAGATTGCCGGATTGGCCGTATAATCTGTTCGCTATGGTGCACGGCAGCAATCGCGCCGAGGTGGAAGAAAAGATCGCACAGATTGCTTCCCTTCTGGGGGAGAACTGTCGTTCCCATGATGTACTTTACAGTTCCCGGATTTTGAAAAAGACCGGATTGCGTCTGGCTGGCTGATTTTTATCTTCGGCCCGGATTTCAATTATTCACTCAGGGCGGCATGAGCGACTTACAACTACAAACCCCGTCAGGGGCCAGCAACGGTTCCACGCATTCCTCCAGTCTGATGACGTTGTCTCTGGCGGCAATGGGGGTCGTGTACGGCGATATCGGCACTAGCCCGTTATATACGATGAAGGAAGTCTTTGGCGGCCATCATCCCGTTCCTGTGTCGGCGGATAATGTGCTGGGGATTCTCTCGCTGATTTTCTGGGCGATGACGATTACCGTATCACTCAAATATGTAATGTTTATCATGCGCGCCGATAATCGCGGCGAAGGCGGCATCATGGCGCTGACTGCGCTGGCATTACGCACTGCGGAAGGAAATCATCGCGCCATCAAATGGATTTCGATCATGGGCATGTTTGGCGCCGCACTGTTTTATGGCGATGCGGTCATTACTCCGGCGATGTCGGTACTGTCTGCGGTCGAAGGACTGGAGGTGGCGACACCACTGCTCAAGCCCTATGTGGTGCCGATCACCTTGGGCATCATCATCGGTTTATTCGTATTCCAGCGTCAGGGTACAGCAAGCGTCGGCGCGTTGTTTGGGCCGGTGATGCTGTTCTGGTTTTCAACGCTTGGCATTCTGGGTGCCTGGAATGTGTTCAAGCATCCTGATGTTATCGCCGCAATCAATCCTGCGTATGCGTTCGGGTTCTTTTTGCATAATCCACTGCTCGGCTTTTTCTCTTTGGGCGCCGTGGTTCTGGCGATTACCGGAGGGGAGGCGCTATATGCCGACATGGGGCATTTTGGCCGACATCCGATCAAGCTGGCTTGGCTAAGATTTGTTTTTCCCATGTTGTATCTGAATTACCTCGGTCAGGGCGCCGTGATCCTGGAAAATCCAGAGGCCATCAAAAATCCGTTTTTCATGTTGGTTCCTGTCGAGCTGCTGTATCCGATGGTGGGCCTGGCTACGGCAGCAGCGGTGATTGCTTCGCAGGCCGTGATTTCCGGGGCGTTTTCATTGACCAGCCAGGCGATGCAGCTCGGCTACTGTCCGCGCATTCAAGTGATGTTTACCTCGGAGCGCGAGAAGGGGCAAATCTACATTCCGAACATCAACTGGTTGGTATTGCTGGCGGTCATTGTCCTGGTCCTGGGATTTCGTACCTCATCCAATCTTGCCGCAGCCTATGGTCTGGCAGTGACCTTGACCATGATGATCGACACCATTCTTGCGTTTATTGTGGTGCGCAGTCTGTGGAAGTGGAATGCCTGGCAGGCAGGCTTGTTTCTCGGCTTTTTTATTGTCATCGACTACGCTTTCTTTTTCGCCAATAGCGTGAAAATTCTCGATGGCGGCTGGTTTCCTCTGGTTCTGGGTTTGCTGGTGTTTGCTCTTCTGTCAACCTGGAAGCGTGGGCGCAGCCTGTTATATAGAAAGCTTCAGCAAGACTCGATGCCACTGGACGCATTCATTACCAGTCTTTCTTATGGTGGTCCCCATCGCGTCGAGGGTACGGGGGTGTTCATGACAACCAATCCCGATGGCGTTCCGCGTGCGATGCTGCATAATCTTTTACACAACAAGGTGTTGCACGAACGTATCGTTTTGTTGAATGTGCAGGTTGAAGATGTGCCGCATGTTCCCGAGTCGCGTCGTGTCGAGGTGATCCCTTTGGAGCAGGGATTTTTCAAGGTTTTGGTGTGCTATGGCTTCAAGGACGATCCCGATATTCCACAAGCGCTGGCGTTATGTGAAGCCAAGGGACTGCATTACGAAATGATGGAGACTTCCTTCTTCCTCGGACGTGAAACCATTGTTCGCAACAACGTCTCGGCATTGACGCGTTGGCGGCAAATCCTGTTTACATGGATGTTTCGCAATGCCGACACGGCTACTGCGTTTTTCAAAATTCCGGCAAACCGTGTCGTTGAATTGGGTACCCAGATCGAGTTGTAACCCGTGGTTTGTTACTCCTGCTCCTGAATCGAGGTCAGGTAAGCCAGGATGTCCTGGATATCGCTTTCCTTCAATTCGGCCAGAATCCCCCGGCTTTCATTGTCATCGTGTGGGCGCTCGCCTTTCAGGAAGCTGGCGATCTGCTTTTTGAGATAAATCGTGTATTGCCCGACGAGGAGCGGGAACTTGCCACGCCCTAGACCGGTTTTGCCATGGCATGACGCGCACTCCTTCTGGAATACCTTGCCGCCGTTGTCGATATTGCCCTCGACACGCGGAACGATCATTACCTTGTCTACCATCAGCAGTCGCGTCAGCGCATCTTCATCGCCCTTGAAAACCGGCATTTTGGTTGTCAGTCTTATGGTCGATAAATAGGCAGAAATGTCGCGTATGTCATCGTCGGAAAGCTCCCGTTCCTGAGTGTACGGGTACATTGGCAGGTTGATGCGTTTCTGGGCGCGGAATGCGCGTAGCTGGTTCTCCAGATATGCTGCACGTTGACCGGCCAGGCGCGGATACTCACCTTTTTTGCCGCCTTGTCCCTGTTCGCCGTGGCATGCAGCGCAAACCTGGTTGATTTCCTTGCCTTTTTCAGAATCCTGTGCGCTGGCCGGTGGTATCGCCAAGGTTGCAAGTACGATGAAAATGCAGAGGGAACTTCTCTGGATCATTAAGGTTCGTCCTTCTTATCAATTCGGCATTTGTCCGGCTTCAAAGCGGAACGGTGCGGAGTATATATTGCGGCCAAGGTGCACGAGCAAGGTCGCTTGCCAGGTCATACGGCCCGAAATGCAGACCGGCAAGGTGACTTCGCCCTCGTAGGTATTTGTTTCTGTGCGCTTTGTGCGCACAAGCTGAATGCGATTCTCGGGCATATGCATGCCGACTCCCGTGATGTCCAGCTCGATTCTGTCCGGTAACGCACCTCTGACCCGAACGCGAGCCCAAAGTGGCTTGTTCGCAGGCAGGGGGCGCGGATCGAGTTCGAGCTCAAAAATCCGGTCATCGGACAGTTGTATCGTGCAGGCCTGTTTTCCAAGATCGCAGGAGGTCGGTGGCAGTTGAAGTAGCGGCTGCGGCAGCAGATAGCGCCATACCAGGAATGAAACCAAGATCGCCAGCAGGCAGAGGCCGATGAGACCCGGGATATAGAAGCGCATGGCATTCATTTTACTGCCAGGATCGTTGGCGTACGTTGTGTGCCTGCACGTTTGGAGGGGTGCGGTCATGGTCAGAGATTGTCAGTGAATTCCCGTCAATGATTATCGACGGAGGATTTCTGGAAATTGATTTTGGTCAAGCCGAATTGGCAAATATAGTTTAAAGTGTGACAGATTGTCGCAGGCTTGCATCAAAGCCGCTAGGAAATCGGCTTGTAACAAATCGTTTAGTATTTTTTATCGGGGGGTAATCATGAAGATGTTCACCAGAAAGGCCGTCTCGCTGCTGCTCGCAGCCGGGCTTGGCTTGGCTGCAACCGCTAGTTGGTCGGCGGAATCATTGCAGGACGTGATGAAGCGCCGCAATTTGTCGCAGCAGGATCTGCTTGCCGCAGCAAAGACTTATGTGCCGACGGGTAAGCGCGATGAGTTCGTCGTTTTTGCTTCGGGTGGCCAAAGCGGCCAAGTGATCGTGTATGGCATTCCGTCCATGCGCTTGCTCAAATACATCGGCGTGTTTACGCCTGAACCCTGGCAAGGTTACGGTTTTGACGAGAGTTCCAAGGCTATCCTGGATCAAGGCAAGATCGACGGCAAGTCGATTACTTGGGGCGATACTCACCACCCGGCGATTTCAGAGACCCAGGGTAAGTATGATGGGCAGTTCCTTTTCATCAATGACAAGGCCAATCCGCGTCTTGCCGTGATTGATCTGCGCGATTTCGAAACCAAGCAAATCGTTGTGAACCCGATTTTCAAGTCGGAACACGGCGGTGCATTTGTCACGCCGAATACCGAATACATCATTGAAGCAGCGCAGTATCCTACGCCGCTGGAAAACAAGAAGTTCTACCCGCTCGAAGAGTTCAACGAGAAATATCGTGGCGGCATCACTTACTGGAAGTTTGACCGCAAGGAAGGCCGTATCGAGCCGAAGCAGTCCTTCTCGCTGGAACTTCCGCCGTATAGCCAGGACTTGTCCGATGCCGGTAAAGGGCCTTCCGAGGGTTGGTCATTCACCAATTCGTTCTGTGCCGAGCGTTATGTGGGGGGTATCGAAAAGGGCCGTCCGCCGTATGAAGCGGGTTGTTCGGCCAAAGATACCGACTATCTGCATGTAATCAACTGGAAGAAAGCCGCCGAGCTGGTGGCTGCTGGTAAGGCCAAGAAGATCAATGGCCACAATGTGCTGATGCTGGAAACGGCGGTCAAGGAAGGCGTTTTGTTCCTCGTTCCCGAGCCCAAGAGTCCGCACGGCGCCGACGTGACGCCGGACGGCAAGTTCATCGTGGTTTCCGGCAAGCTCGATACGCACGTTTCGGTGTTCAGTTTCGAGAAGATCCAGGCGGCGATCAAGGCTGGCAAGTTTGAATCCAGGGATTCGTATGGCGTTCCGGTGATTGCCATGAAGGATGCCCTGCATACCCAAGTTCAGCTGGGTCTCGGCCCGCTGCACACGCAGTATGATTCGAAGACCTGCGTGGCTTACACTTCGCTGTATGTCGATTCGCAAGTGGCCAAATGGAATTATTGCGAAGGCAAGGTGCTCGATAAGATCAGCGTGCATTACAACATCGGCCATCTGATGACCATGGAAGGCGATTCCATGGATCCGAAGGGCCGCTATCTGGTGGCGCTGAACAAGTTGGCTATTGATCGTTTCGTGCCGGTCGGCCCGTTGCATCCTCAGAATCATCAGCTGATCGATATCAGCAATGACAAGATGCAATTGCTGTACGACATGCCGTTGCCCTTGGGCGAACCGCATTATGCCGTGGCTATCGACGCTACCAAGCTGAAGCCGGCTGTTCGCTACAAGACCGGCACCGACAGCCGGACCGACAAACCGCATCGTGGCGCCACCAAGGCAGGCGAAGAGCGGATTGTTCGCAAGGGTAACAAGGTCGAGGTCTTCGGTACCTTGGTGCGTTCGCATATCACGCCGGAAACCATTGAAGTGGAAGTTGGCGATGAAGTAACTGTCAATCTGACCAACCTTGAGCGCGCCCAGGACGAAACGCACGGCTTCACTGTGTCCACGTTCAATGTGCATGCTTCGGTCGAGCCGGGCAAGACCGTCCAGGTCAAGTTCAAGGCTGACAAGGAAGGTGTCTATCCGTACTACTGCACGGAGTTCTGCTCTGCCCTGCATCTCGAGATGGAAGGCTATCTCCTCGTCAAACCGAAGGGCTGGAAACCGGGCAAGGTCGCCGAGCAGAAGGCCATCTACACGGAAGACGACTACAAGAAACAGGTCAAGAAGATCGCCGATACGCAAGCTGTGATCGATTCCGTCGTGGGTTACATCACCAGCGTCAACTTCAAGGATTTCCCGGATGTTGTGGCGATGGTGGATGATGCAACCGATCAGCTCAGCAAGATGAAGGACGCCAAGGCCAAGCACGAAGAAGCTGCCAAGAAAAAGGATTGGCAGCAGGCAACTTTGTGGGCAGAGCAAGTCTGGCAGTATCAGGTCAAGGCAGCCGATCTCGGTTTGCGCGCCAAGACCTATCTGGAGCAGAACGGCGCCAAAAAAACCAAATAAAAATTTGGCAATAACTTGATATAAAGCAAGGTAGTATCGGGGGTCGGAGAGGAAAATCTCTGACCCCTTTTTATCTCCAAAGGAAAACCATGAATTTCAAGATGATCCTCTGTACGACTGCAGCGCTGACCTTTTCCGGTTTGGCTCTGGCGGACGGCGCAGCGTTGTACACAGAAAAAACCTGCGTGGCGTGTCATGGCAAGGAAGGCAAGAAACCTTTGATGCCGGATTACCCGCGCTTGGCCGGGCAGAATGCCAAATATATCGAAAAGCAGATGCAGGATATCAAGAGTGGCGCGCGCGCTAACGGCAACAGCGCGGCCATGAAGGGTGTAATGCATCTCGTCAACGACCAGGAAATCACCGAAATTTCCGTTTATCTGTCAAAACTGAAACCCTGATGGCGTGGTTCTGACGCGCGGCTGAGTTGCTCCATGGCTGTCGCTAGAGAGGCTTGCTGCTTTCTCATTAAAGGATATGCAATGAAAAAATATTTGACGTTTGCTCTCGCGCTGTCACTCGCTGGCTCCTTGGCGTATGCCGGGCCGCCAGCAGATAAAAAGGCTGGGATTGAGTCTAGTGACTACAAATGGAATGCTCAGGAGGGCGAGAAGGTCGAGGCGCTCAAGCTGAAGGGCGACGCCAAGAATGGCCGCGAGACGTATGAGGTCTGTGGCGCCTGCCATCTGCCCTCTGGGGCCGGTCGTCCCGATGGCACCTTCCCGCAGCTGGCTGGTCAGCATTCCACGGTGCTGATCAAGCAGATCGCCGATATTCGCGAGGGCCTGCGCGACAATCCCACCATGTACCCGTTCGCCAAGGAAGCCATGGTTCAGCCACAGGAGCTTGCCGATACCGCAGCCTACATTGAGACCCTGTGTGTTCCCCTGGATCATGGCAAATATGAAGGAGCCGATGCCGACAAGCAGGTGGCCGATGGCAAGGTGCTGTATGAAAAGGAATGCCAGACCTGTCATGGCGCCAATGGTCAGGGCGATAAGGAAAAGTTCTATCCCGTGATTGCCGGTCAACACTACAAGTATCTGCTGCGCCAGATGACCGAGATTCGCGATGGCAAACGGCGTAATGCCAACCCCGATATGGTGAAGATCATCAAGAATTATAATGATCAGCAACTGGTGGCGATTTCTGCCTATCAAGCCAGTCTGACCATGCCGGGGCAGATGTGCAAGCCGGCAGCAGCCAAAACCAAGGCGGCCGGTAAAAAGAAATAAACCGGCCAAGTCGCCCACCGTTGAGCCGTTATAATGTACGGCTTAGCGGTGGGCGTTGTTGTTTACGTGTCTGATTTTCAGGTTCATCAAAATTTCCTGCGTGGCTGGACCGCCCAGATTCAAGAAGTTCTTATCGAGCATTTGAAAGCGGAGTGTTTGCATGCAAACCCAGAGTAAATCAACGTTGATACGTTTTCTGACCCTGGTCGGGCTCGTGGCAATGATTGCGGCCTATTTTTCCCCGATCTGGTGGGTTTCCCTGACGGCGCCGAATTATCCCAAGGATGCATTCCCGGATGGCATCCGGATACATTTTCACTTCGATGGCGTGCATAACGGCTGCAAGGCGGCTGCCAAGGGAACCCGGATGTCGAATGAGATTCTCCAGGAAGATCTTTCCGAACATACCGAACGTTACAACCCCATTCTGGATCAGCAGAAGAATATCAATAAGAGTGCCCAGGGGCTTGATTGTGTTCATGAAATGAACACAATCAACCACTATGTGGGAATGTATCCGATTGCAACCGGCTCACCCGTTGAGTTGCGTCTGTCCAAATACATTTTTGGTTTCATGGCGGTGATGTTGCTGGGCTTCATTCCCGCGCAGCGCAAGCAGCAATTGATGGTGCTGGGTGCCGGCTTTTCTGCTGTGGCGATCTGGATGGTTGTTCATCAGCTGGTGATGGGGGAACTCAATACATTCGCCGCGTATTACTACAAGGAAGCCAGTGCTTTCTTTAATCAACCTGAAGTGCTCGAGCGATGGGTGGCGAATCTGAAAATGGCGACGCAAATGGCGATCGCTGGTTTGGTGCTGGCAATGTTGATTGTAATGATCGGCGTATGG
This sequence comes from Pseudomonadota bacterium, assembly GCA_052034445.1. Taxonomy (GTDB): domain Bacteria; phylum Pseudomonadota; class Gammaproteobacteria; order Burkholderiales; family Rhodocyclaceae; genus Sterolibacterium. Next base: position 14,814 of record JBPOIN010000029.1, read on the forward strand.
AAAATTCGCAGTTTCCAGTTGCTCCTCGTCCTGGTTCCGGCATTGCTGCCGTTGTTTTTTGTCGCCGATTACGCGGGTTGGCTCTGGTTTTTTGGCCATAACCTGCACCCGTGGGGTGCTTTTACGGTCAAGCCGTTCATGCCGACAGTGTTTGGTGAAGGCAAGGTCGCCCAATTTTCAACCTATTCCTACCCGTATTGGGGCTATGGCTTGTTAGTTCTTTCGAGCTGTGCGCTGTTGCTGGCAATGCTGTTGCGGCGCAAGCAGCTGCGGGAAGAATCACCGAGCTGAAGCTCCCGGACCTGATCATGCCGCACTATCGCAGGGTCATGCTGGCGTTATGCAGTGCGCTGCTGCTTTTGCCTGTTTCGGTCGGAAACACCGCGGATAACGAGCGAGCAGCGGACCTTGCCGCTGCTCATGGCGGGGCGCGCGTGGACGCGGACAAGCCGCTGCCCTTGATCCCCTTGTATGAACGACATCAGCGGATTCATTCCCTTACGCCATTTCAGAATCTGGTCGATGCAGCGCCTGCCGGCTCTGTGCTCAAGCCTCCTCCGGGGGTCTATGCCGGGCCGGTTCACCTGACCAAACCGCTGACCATTGAGGGGGGCGGGCAGGTGGTCATTGATGGCGGCGACAAAGGTACGGTATTCGTCATGCAAACCGACGATGCCACGCTGCGCGGCGTGCAGTTGAAGGGCTCTGGCGCCTCGCATGACAGCGACGATACCTGCCTGAACATTCGCGGCAATCGCAATACCGTCGAAGGGGTGGCGATTGACGATTGCCTGTTTGGCATCGATTTGAAACAGGCAAACCAGAATCTCATCCGCAGCAACAAAATCACATCGAAACCTTTTTCGCTTGGCTTGCGTGGCGATGGAATCCGCCTCTGGTACAGCATGGACAACCGCGTTGAAGATAACGAAGTCATCGATTCACGCGACATGGTCGTCTGGTATTCAAATGGCAATCTGTTCAAAAACAACCTGGGCCGACGCAGTCGTTACTCGATTCACTTCATGTTTGCCGATCGCAATGAAATCGAAGGCAACCGCTTTTACGATAATGCGGTTGGTATTTATCTGATGTACACCGAAAAGGTAAATATCCGCAACAACCTGATTTCCCACGCAACCGGTTCGACGGGCATGGCGATCGGTTTTAAAGAGGCCAGCGATACGATTGTCGAAAACAATGAAATCATTTACTGCGGCGTCGGCATTGGTTCCGATCTGTCGCCATTTCAGCCCGGGGCCACGATCCATATTCGCAATAATCGTATTGCCTATAACGGCATCGGCATCCTGTTCAACAGCGAACTGGGCGGCAATGTCATGAGCGATAATCTCTTCGAGGGCAACTTGGCGCATGTCTCGCTTGGTGGTCGCAGTACTGCGGGCCTGAATGAATGGCATGGCAATTATTGGGACGATTACCAGGGGTTTGATCGCAACGGCGATGGAATTGGCGATACGCCGCATGAGTTGTATGCCTATGCGGACAGAATCTGGATGGAATTCCCGCAGGCGCGTTTCTTCGCTTCGTCTCCTGCCATGGAGCTGCTGGATTTTTTGGAGCGTCTGGCGCCATTTTCGACACCGGATAAATTGCTGCGCGACGAGAATCCGCGTTTCATCAAGCCTCAGCGAGGTGGAAAGTCATGAGTTCTTCAGGCAGGCCACCGGCGCTTGATTCGACAAGTTCGGCGGTTGCAGCAACAGAGGCTGATTTGCGCAGCAAGGTTCCACCCGTGTCGCAGGCGCGCTTGCTTGAAGCGCGGCGGCGCTTTTTGCGTTCCGCTGCCCTGACGGGCGCAGTGCTGGGCGTGGCTCTCGCAGGGTATTTACCCCTGGCGTATGCGAAAAAGCCGCGGTTGCGCCCGCCAGGCGCGCTCGATGAGCAGGATTTTCTGTCTTCCTGCATCAAGTGCGGGCAATGTGTGCAGGTTTGTCCGGTTCAGGCCATCAAGCTTGCCGAACTTGACGATGGCTTTGGTTTGGGCGTTCCGTATATCGATGCCCGCAGTCAGGCATGCGATTTTTCCTGTGATGCCGCGCAATGCATCCTGGCCTGCCCAACCGGTGCATTGACCTATGAAAAACCCTCATTTCTGCCGGTGCGGCCTGGCGCCAGCCTGTCGCGCAAGCCGGCGCTCAGGGCCAAGGAAAAGGAAGCCGATAACACCCTGAATTTTACGGAACGCATGGGCGTAGCGCGGCTGGCGCGGCCAGGCGCATGTCTTGCTGCGCAAGGCAAAGGCTTCAAGGGGCAGGCGCGTGGTCCGGACTACAAGGGCCGATTGCGCTACACGGCAGTTGATCGCTGGAAGCCGATTGCCATCCGCGATCATGCCTATGACGTGGCGCTGTGCGATTTGTGCGTGCGTGAGTGCCCCATCAAGGATGCGATCACGCTTGAAAAAATGGCTTCAGCGGATGGTGTGGTGCGTATGCAGCCGGTGATTCATGAGGCCTGTGTCGGCTGCGGTGTGTGCGCCATGATTTGTCCGGTTGAACCGGGTTGCATCGAAATCGATTCGCGTGAGGTCTGGAAATCATGAGCAGCCGTTTCCTCGAATTGTTCATGGTCATGCTCGGGCGCGAGCCGAAAAAACCCACGCAGATTTCACCAGCCGCTCAACAGATTCATATTCTCAAGCGGCAGAACAAGGATCAGCTGAATGCGCAGCGCGAGGCTCTGCATGCGGCACACCAGAACGTGCATAAATGGCGCAATCGCCGCTGGGCCGTCCTGCTGGCCGTGAATCTACTGTTCGTGTTTTCGTTCTGGCTGGACATCCAGATTCTCGAAGGTTCGCTGACGGCTTCGCGCTTTGTCGGCTTCCACATGATCGATCTGAATTCGGCGCTGCAAGTCATGCTGGCCCACAAGCACATCATCGTGAATCTGGTGATTGGCACGGGAACAATCTTTGTTCTCTGGCTGTTGCTCGGTGGGCGCACGTTTTGCTCGTGGGTCTGCCCCTACCATTTTGTGGCCGAACTGGCGGAGAAGCTGCATCTTTTCCTTGTAGACAAAAAGCTCGCCACGAATGTGACATTTCATCGCGGCTTGCGCACCTTGTTCTGGCTGCTGTTCGGCATTCTGACCTGGATCACGGGGTACACCGTGTTCGAAACCATTTCTCCCACGGGTATTCTGAGTCGCGCCCTGATTTACGGGCCGGGATTGTCGCTGTGCTGGATAGCCTTGTTGCTGCTCTTTGAAGTGACCATTTCACGTCGCGCCTGGTGCCGTTATATCTGCCCGATCGGCTTGACCTACGGCGTGGTCGGCGCGGTATCCCCGGTACGCGTCGTGTACAAACTCGAGAACTGCTTTCACGAAGGCGACTGCAAGAAGGTTTGTCTGGTGCCGCACGTGCTGGATATGGTCGTCAAGGGCCGGGCGAGTGAAACCCAATTGCCCATCGGGCCGGACTGCACGCGTTGCGGTCTGTGCGTCGATGTGTGTCCGAGCGGAGCCTTGAGTTATGAAGTCAAGGGCCTGAACAAGTTGCTTTAATCGATATGATCTGTTGCCAAAATCTCTCCAAGACCTTCAAGCGCAACCGCGTTCTCGATGCTGTCAATCTGGACATCGGTCTGGGCGAACGGATTGCCCTGATCGGTTCGAACGGCGCCGGTAAAACTACGCTGATCCGCTGTTTGCTGGGCGAATACACCCATGATGGCGTGGTGACCATTGAAGGACGGTCGCCGCGGCTGAACCGCAGCGAAGTGCTGGCCAAAGTCGGATTTGTACCGCAGCAGCCGCCGCCGCTGAAAATGCCGGTGGGACAATTGGTGGGGTTTGCGGCCGCATTGTGCGGCAGCGATCCGCAACGCATGGTCGATCTGGCCAAGCGCCTCGGCTTGGATATTCCCGCGATCAGTGCGCAGCCCTTCGTCAAGCTCTCGGGCGGCATGAAGCAGAAGCTGTTGATCGCGATTGCCCTGGGGCGCGACGCCAGGATTCTGATTCTCGACGAACCCGCAGCGAATCTTGATCCTGAGGCGCGCAAGATATTTTTCGAACTGCTGGCCGAACGCCAGGACAACGTCACGATGCTGATTTCGAGCCACCGGCTGAATGAGGTGGCCACCTTGGTGAATCGCGTGCTGGAACTGGATCTCGGCAAGGTGGTGCTTGATGACCGGGTCGCCGACGATGTGGCGCTGGCGGGCGTGCTGGCGTGTCGCGTGGTTGCCAAGCGTGCCGATGCCGCCCTGGCAAAGTCGCTGTCGCACTGGAATTTCCGCGACCTGGGGAACGGTCTCGAATGGGAAGGGGCTGTCGCCGGCCCGGATCGCCTGCGCTTCCTGGGCATGATCTCGCGCTATGTCGCACTCACGAGCCATGTCTCATTCAGCGAAGTCGAGGATGTAACTAAATGAGTACGTCTGCCGGTCGGCGCACGTTCCTCGCCCATCTGACCCTGACCGGGCTGGCAAGCCTGCCGTTGGCGAGCCTGGTGCTGGGATGTGCGCGTCAGGGGTTGCCGGATGGACTCGTTGACATCAAATGGGATCGGGACACCTGCACACGTTGCGGCATGGTGATCAGCGACCGCCGTTTTGCGGTTCAACTGCGCGGTGGAACGCCACAGCAGGCATTCAAATTTGACGATATCGGCTGTGCGGTGACCTGGCTGAAGGCGCAGTCCTGGGGCAGCGAACCCGCCACGCGCATCTGGGTCATGGATGCGGCGGACATGCATGGCAATCAGTGGCTTGATGCACGTACGGCCCATTACGTTCACGGCAAGGTGTCGCCGATGGCATACAACTATGCGGCAATCGCGCAAGCGCAAGCCGGCAGTCTGGATTTCAACAGCATGCAGCAGCAAGTATTGCTCAAGGAAAAGAAAGCATGAAACAACTCTGGCTGACCGCCAAACTGGATATTGTCGAATCCTTGCGGGCGCGCTGGTTCCTGATTTACAGCCTGGTATTCGGCGGCATCGTTGCCATGCTGTTTGCCTTTGGCTTGACCGAATCGCGCGTGCTGGGCTTCATTGGCCTGTCGCGTTTGCTGGTGACCTATATTCAGCTGACGATGGCAATCTTGCCGATTTTTGTCCTCATTACTACGGTGCGTTCGGTCGCCGGCGATCGCGAGGCCGGGGTGTTCGAATATCTGCTGTCGCTGCCCGTCTCTCTTGCTGCATGGTTCTGGGGCAAAATTCTGGGGCGCTACCTGATCGTGTTCCTGCCCGTTTTCGTCGCCATGCTGGGCGCAGTCCTGTGGGCGTTGGTACGCGAGATCGAAGTGCCGTGGGAAATGTTTGTCTATTACACGGCGCTGCTGGCGGCCATGGCCGCCTGCTTTCTTGGCATCGGCATGCTGATCTCTTCCATCGCCCGCAGCACCGACATGGCGCAGGGCGCCGCATTCCTGGTCTGGCTGACGCTGTTGCTGTTCCTCGATCTGATTCTGCTGGGTCTCATGATTCAGGACAAGGTCGCGCCAGAAATAGCCGTCGGCATTGCGTTGGCCAATCCACTCCAGGTCTTCCGTACCGCCGCGCTGTCGCTGTTCGATCCGCAATTGATCGTATTGGGCCCATCGGCGTATCTGATCCTCGATCTGTTCGGTCTTGCCGGATACAAGGCCTATGCGCTGGCGTATCCGACCCTGATCGGTTTGGCTTGTGCGGCCACGGGATATCAATTTTTCCGCCGCGGCGACTTGCCCTGATGGTCTTTCATATCAAGTACATCCTCTGGCGGTCCAGTGTGAAACCGGTTGGCAGACGGCTGCCGGGTTTCATTTTGCCCTGGCTGTCTATTCTGGGATTTTCAGGTTTGGCTGCAGCGCAGCCGGTTGGCGCCGAGATGCCTGATAGTGCGCCGCTGTTTGCCGCGCGGCTGGCGGACTTGAACGATCAGCCCGTGGCGCTTGCCGGTCTGCAGGGTAAACCGTTGATCATCAATTTCTGGGCGCGTTGGTGTGGACCGTGCCGCGATGAAATTCCGGAGTTCATCAAGGTGCAGCAGAAGTTCAAGACTCAGGAACTCACCGTCGTGGGAATCGCCATCGACGACAAGACCGAAGCGGTAGGCGATTTCGCCAAGGCCTACGAGATCAATTATTCCGTATTGGTGGCCAAGGATGCGGGACTTGAATTGATGCGCAAACTGGGGAATTCGCGCGCCGGATTACCCTATACGCTGGTGATTGATCGTTCGGGCAAGGTGATCGCAAAAAAAATCGGCCTCATGAAGAGGCCGGAAATCGATGCAGCGCTGGAAGTCTTGTTTAAGCGCTAAAACATTTCAGATGACAGGGGTTCGTTCATTTTGTTGTCTGGCATGAAATAACGTCCCTTGACGTTTTAATTGCGCGTGCCCGGTTTCTATATTTTAAGCAGCGTCAAACTGCCAGTGCTCCAATGGTTTTCCCTTCGGCAATCCAGGTGGCAACCCATTTGGGCTGACGACCGCGGCCGGTCCAGGTCAGATCGGTTTGCACCGGGTGCCGGTATTTGATTTGCGCCGGTTTGCGGGTATTCGCTCTGGGGGAGCCGCCTTCCTTGCGCACCGATCCAACCAGTTCATCGAGAGAAAAGCCGCGCGCCTTGGCAAACTCGGCAACCTCGTTTAACGCCTTTTGTTTCGCAGCGTGTTCCCGCGCCTTGATTTCTGCGGGAATTTGTTTCTGCAACTGAATCAGCTCGTCGAGCGAAAGGCTTGAAATGTCCATGAATGACTCCTCGGTGTTTTGGTTGGGGTAGCGGATAAATAATCGGCACCTGGACTTATCCGGCAGATTCTATAACCTGTTTGGCGCCCCGGTCAAAAGAAAAACATATTACACCGTTGGTGGTGTTATTCCGGTTTCGCATTAATGCGGATTGATTTTAAGCTGGTGGGGTGTTCGGCTGTGTATTTCTGCGCAAAAGACGCTGGTAATTGAATACATAAAATGCGCAGAATCCAATGACCCAGAGCATCAGCGCTGGCGTGGAAGACCAGAAGCCGCCGGCCAGTAGCGTCATCGCCACGGCAGGCGCCCAGAAATATTTGGCAACCCGGCTATTGTCGGCGAGCTTTGCGGGCGGTTTGCCCGCTTGTGCGTCGCGCGTCACGAGATGGTCGTGGATCAACTGGTGCAGATGCTGGTTATCGGGCTGCCCCGGCGAAAGGCCGTTGCGCACTTTGCGTCGATAGATGGAATAGAAGGTTTCGAAGACCGGATAAATCAGCAGTGCAAGCGGGAACCAGGGGGAGACCGTGGGGTTGCGCACGACGAGCAGCACCGAGAGTTCGGCGAGCATGAAACCGAGCAGATAGGCACCGCCATCGCCCATGAAAATCCTGCCCGCCGGCCAGTTCCACAACAGGAAGCCCTGAACAGCGCCAGCCAGGCCCAAGGCCATGAGGAAGATCAGATGGTCTCCCGTCTGATAGCCGACATAGGCAAGTCCGCATAGCACAATGATGGCGAAACCGCCCGCCAGGCCGTTGTAGCCATCGATGATATTGATGGCATTGGCGATGCCGCCAACGGCAAACATTGTCAATGCGACGGCGAGCGGCAGCCAGGTCAGTACGGCATCGACGCCCGGCAGATCGAGTCGATTCAGTATCGCGCCGAGCAACCATGCGCCAATGCTGCCGGCTAGCATGGTCAGCGTCAGGCGTTCGAGTACGCCGACCTTCTTGGTCAGGTCCTCGACCAGTCCGCCCAGAAAGGCCGGCGCACTGGCCAGTAACAGCAGGCCGAATTCCCGCTCGGCCAATTGCGGGACATCGAACAGCAACAAGATGCCGCTGCCGACCAGCAACCCGCTCATGATGGCAAGACCGCCGACACGCGGGGTCGGGAATTCATGATATTTCTGTGGCCCGGCATCGACATGATCGTGCGACAGATGGGCGTGCAGGTGCTCGTATTTGAGGATCAGCCAGACCGTCAGCCATGCGGCGGCAAGTGCCGCAAGCGGGATCAGCCAGGGCAGAAAGGCCGGGCCCGTGTAGTTTTGCTGGACATTCTTGGGCCGCGGGGTATTGGCAGCGAAACATTCGACGTGCGCATTTTGGATGCGCGCTTGGCGTTCGGTCATTCGGCAGGCCTCAACACCGAGTTGCGGACTGGCGGACAGGAAACGCACGACGCCGTTTGGCAGGCGACCGGTGGGGGCATCCACGGGCGATGCGGAAAGAATCAGTTTCTGGTCGGTGGAGAGGGCGTCCAGGCATTGCGGTTGCCTGGCGCTGCAAGTCGGGCAGTTTTGCAGCATGACGCGAGAGATGCCGCCAATCAGGGCTTCGCAACTCTTGATGCTTGGTCGGCTCTCAAACAGGAAGCTCAGCGTCAGCTTGCCTGCTGGATCGGAGAGCTCGACGTCCACCGTCGGGTAATACGTCTTGGGAGGCTGAAATACGGCCAGTGTGCTGAATACCAGCAACAGGATCAGACTGATCAGAATCGGCAGGCGGTTTCGCATGATGCTTTGAGTTTCTACAGGGGGGATTCAGAAGGCACGGGATTGCTGCCAGCGCCAGGCATCGGCGCACATTTGTTCGAGATCGCGCTGCGCCCGCCAGCCCAGCAGCGTGTGAGCGAGTGTCGGGTCCGCCCAGCACTGGGCGATGTCGCCTGGCCGTCGGGCGGCCATCCGGCAGGGAATCGGTTGACCACTGGCTTGTTCAAAGGCCTTGACCATTTCGAGTACCGAGTAACCGCGACCCGTACCAAGATTCACGGTCAGCATGCCCGGTTCACCGGGCTGGATGCGGGCAAGCGCGGCCAGTGCGGCGACATGCCCTTCGGCCAGGTCGACCACATGGATGTAATCACGTACGCCTGTGCCGTCAGGGGTCGGATAGTCGTTCCCCCAGACATTCAGACACGCGCGCTGACCGCTGGCGACCTGGGCGACATATGGCAACAGGTTATTCGGGATACCGTGCGGGTTTTCACCGATCAGGCCGGAGGCATGCGCACCCACGGGATTGAAATAACGCAGGCGGGCGATGCGCCAGTCAGGCTCGGCGTGCTGCAGGTCGGCGAGGATATCCTCGATGATCAGCTTGCTGCGGCCGTAGGGGTTCGTTGCATGGCGCGGAAAATCCTCACGGATCGGCAGTGTGGCTGGATCGCCATAGACCGTTGCCGAAGATGAAAATACCAGGGTCTTGACCTGCGCCCGGCGCATCGCTTTGAGTAACTCCAGGGTGCCGGCAACGTTGTTGTCGTAATACGCGAGCGGTTGTTCGACGGATTCGCCGACTGCCTTGAGGCCGGCGAAATGGATGACGGCCTCAATGGCATGAGCGTTGAAAATGCTGTCCAGCAGGGCGCTGGAACGGATGTCGCCCTCGATGAATTCCGGCCGCTTTGGGCAGAGCTGTTCGAGGCGGTCGACAACCCCGGCTTCGCTGTTGCTGAGATTATCGAGAATCAGCACTTCATATCCGGCTTGCGCGAAGGCCACGCAAGCATGGGAGCCGATATATCCAGTGCCGCCAGTGATCAGAAGCATGGGGTCATCCTGTTATGCGCAGATCGGTTGAACTCGCGATTATCCCTGATCCTCGAGCCGTCAATCGATGGATGCGGGCGGAGTCGTGCATGAAAATTCATTCCATCTGCCATATGGCTTGAATGCTCTGGTCAGCTCCGACGCTCAGGGTCGGCATGTTGCGCCGGTTGCGTTGCTGATCGAGCAGCAGCGACCCGATGCCATAACCGATCAGGCTGCCAGCCACCACATCGGAGGCAAAATGCTGGCGTTGCTGGATGCGACCGAAGGCGGTTGCGCCAGCCAGAGCGTACAGCCATGGAGCATCGTATTGCTGGGCGAATGGTGTGACCAAGGCGAACGCCAGTCCCATATGTCCCGACGGCATGCTGCCGTTGGCCGAACCTTTGCCAAATGGCGTGAAGTGCGCTGCTCCCTGTTCCTGGTAAGGGCGTGCGCGGCCGACGGCCATTTTCATGAGCGTTTCGGCGCCCAGCGTCATGCCGGCGGATTTGAGACTGGTCCAGGCGGTTTCAGATGCCATTTCACCGCCGAGTCCCCACCAGAGCATCCCGGTGCCGGCGCCGAGAAACAGCGGAAGGTTGGTTGCGGCCTTGCCGAGTCGATTCCAGTTGCCGGTCTGGTGCCGGTCGGCCCAGTTGGCCAACGGACGGTCGAGGAGCGCCGAGGCCAGCACGATGCCGCCACCGAGCAGTACGGCGTCGCGTGTCTGGCCCCGCACGAGCTGGGTGCTGAAGGTGCTGGTGGATTTTCCCAGATCGTCCCAGATCGACCGTTCGACCGCCCATTCCGGAGTGTCGTCGTCGAGGCCTCTACGCATGCCGGGGATGGCTGGGGCGTAGCTCATGCGTCGCTTGTCACGCGCCTTGGTCAGTTCGTAGAGGGTGTTGGTGCGGGCCAGGCGCGCGCCGCCATCGCGCGTCAGCGGCGACCAGTTGAAATAAGCCATTGTGGGACTTGAGATGGGCAGCATGGCTTCGAATGGCAGGCCGATGTAGACCCCCTTGTCGAAACTGCCCTCGCCAAACTGGAGCTTCGAAGCGTCGGTTTTTGTCGCATAGGCGCCAATGGTTACACCGTTGTTGAAGGTCTTGCTCGCTTCGACCGTGATGCCGCGGTCGCCGGCCAGGTACTTGCCAGCGCTGAGTTTGATTTGTGTCGATTTCCAGCCGGTATCCCAGTACAGCGAGGCATGGCCGGTGTCTGCTTGGTAGTCGCGCAAGGAAAAATTCTGGTGGAAATCGCGCTGTCGGACGTGGTTGATGTCGATGCCAAAGGCGTAATGGCTGTGCCATGGCCGATACAGCCACTCGCCGCCTACGCCGGCAAACATGGATTCCAGATAACCCGCATAAGCGCTGTAATACTGGTTTCCGGCGAATGCGTCGAAATGTGTGACCTGCAGATTGGGCAGGGTCAGCGGCGCGCTGGTCAGATACTCGCGCATATAGGTGCGCACGCGCGGCATGTTGCTGGGGGCGGTGTATTTGAACTTGCTGTAGTTATCGACGAGACGCAGATTGGCTTTGCCCGACAGCCAGGTGTTTTCGGTCAGTCGCCACTCGCCAGGCGCCGAAATTCCGGCTTGAAACAGGATGAAACCATCCGGACCGCCGAGGGTCTGCTGAAAACTTGGCGCCAGACCCAGCCTGGAATTGCCGCGCTCATTGCGCCAGAGCGTCGTCTCGTCCAGGCGCGGTCTGGGCTCGGCGGCCGCGACGCTTTCGAAATATTCCGCCATGGCCTGATAGCGCGTGCGTTTGGCAACCCAGGGTTCGCGCAGGATGATGCGCTCGCTCATCGGCGTGCCGTGTTCGACGAACGACAGTACAAAGCGACTGATGTCGGCCGGCGCATCGCGATGCAGTATGGCGGCGATGCGGTCGATGCGGTCGTTCCAGTACACACCATGCACTTCATCGAACATCACATGCAATTCGCTGCCCTTGCGGCTGATCAGCTGCACCGACCAGAGTGTTTGGGCGCCGAGATCGGTGGCCGTCTTGCTCCAGTCGGGTTCTTTTTCTGGCCGGCCCGGATGCACGATGGTCCCGGCTTGATCAAGCATCTTCGGCATGCTGACCTGATCGAGCAGACCGTGCATCGTGAAGCCCAGCATGAGTGTATCGCCGCGTTCGATGCCCGCCGTGAGATCGACCGCCGGTGAATACCGGTAGACCAGACCGACGTTCAGCGGCGTGCTTTGCCGTCGATTATTGTCCTGGGGCTCGTGACGGTAATTGTTGCCGTCGTATTCGAGCTTGAACAGCAGATTGTCCCACGGCGTCTGGTACTGCACGCCGCCGAACAGCGCCGTATTGCCGTGAAAGAAGGTGCGGCTGTTCAGCGTGCCGCCGGTGCTTACGGACGAGACTTGCCGTTGTTTGAACCCATCGCCAAATATCGCCAGCGGATTGCCGAGATTGTTGCTGCCGCCCAGATAGCCCCAGCCGATCCCCAGACTCCAATCGAAGTCGCCGGTGCGCTTGCTGGCCACCAGATATTCGCTCGAAAACAGGCCGGTGCCGCCGATGTCGGTCATGCCGAACGCCACTTGCGGCAAGGTAGCGGTCTCCTTCATGAGGCGTACCTTGAAGTCGATGCTCTTGTCCTTGTAGGCCTGATTGCCGGAGAGCGAAGCGGGGCCATACAGGCGGTTGCTGATGCTGGTGTAGCGAAAGCCGCCTTCGAGCCAGTCGAGTGGCTGGATCAGCACGCTGCCGCGGTTGTAAGGGGAAACATGGCTGAAATGAAAGCGCAGCTCGCTGGTTTCGGCCATGCGTGCCGTCGGTGTCTGCAACAGGCCGACGATGCCCCAGTCGTTGGCGCTGATCATCGGGCTGCGCGAACGCGGCTGCGGCGTGAAGCTGGTCGCCGCTTTCAATGGCGCAAGTCCTGCCGGTGTGGCCGCAGCGTGCGTCTGCTGCGCCAGGTCGGGCGCCGGTCCCTGGCTGGCGAGGAATTCGGCCAGCAAGGCCGAAAATTGTGGCGACCAGCCGCTGTTGCGACCCGGCGCCCAGATCCAGGCGCCCGGCGCCGGTTCGTCCTGGGCTTCGCGGTTCCACAAAGCGATGCCGAAATTTTGCACGCGGCCATCGGGTTGCACGATCCAGGCGCGGTCGATCTGTTCGACCGCTGCGCCCTGGCAGGCTTGCAGGTAGGCGTGGGCTTCGGCATCCGGCTGATGCGCCAGCGTGCAGCGCTGTCCCTGGTCGGTTATCACCGTGACGCTGGTCGGGCGTTGCGGCAGCACCACCGTGTGGTCGTAATTCAGCACCGGATCCTGATCCGGGTGGGCCTGCAACCAGCGCGGGTCGGTGCTGGCGATCCTCACTCGACCGGTGACGGGTGCGGTCCGGATCCATTCGGCCAGGTGCTGGCGCACTTCGGCTGAATCAGGCGCGCCGGTGTTGATGGCGCCAGCCGCCAGGCGGGCGAGCAGGTGATGCTTGAGCTGCCCCTGTTTCTGGCGCTCGGCAGGAACACGCCAGCTCAGTCCGGGTGGATAGGCGGGTGCTGGGGCTTTCTGGTCAATGGTTGGCTGACGCAGCAGCCAGTCACTCAAGCGCTCGCCGGGCAGGACGCTGGCCGGCGAACGCCCGCCGAGCGGGAAATCCGTCGGGGTTTTATCCGCTTCCGCCTGCGCAAACGGGGCCGGCAGCCCCAGACAGGCCGTTAGCAGCGCGGCATGCAGGAATCCGGAAGCGTTGCCCATGGCGTCAATCGGCTTTCGGCGCAGAGTCAACCGGCCAGCGCTGCCAACTCAGGCAGAGCTGGGGAGTCAGACATTGTTCGGCATACATTACGGAACTCGAATTCCCCTCGGCATGCAGCGCATAACGACTGGGCGGCAAGGCGGGGGTAGTCGCCTGCGGCAGCGAGGATTCGGCATACCAGCGCAACTGCTCGGCCGGCATTCCGTGCAGCAGGCTATCGGCAGGCGTTGCGATGGCCGTCAGCAGCAGCGACTCGCGGATGTTGAAACGATAGCCGGGCATTTCGTCGCGCTCGCGGACATATTCGCGCGGCCCCTTCAGCGACGCATCCCAGGCAGGGACTCCAGCCGGATAGCGTACTGCGCGCCAGTCGGTGCTGAGCCCCGCAGTCTTGACGATCCGCCCCTGCTGGATCTGGATGACTTCGCCTTTGGCGCTGTACCAGATCTCGATTGCTCCGTGCGGGTCGGCTTGCAGATAGCCCAGCACCATCAGCGCGGTGCGGCCATTCACCGTGACGTATAGATAGCGTTTGCCGGGGTCGAGCGTTGCGTTCTGTATTTCAGCGCTATTGTCCGAGAACAGCAGATTGATGGATTTTGAAATGGCGATCGAACCCGAGGCGCAGCCGCCCAGTGGGATGACGAACAGCGGAATGCAAAGCAGCCTGAACAGGGAAGACGGCATCGGGGATGGCGCCTGCAACTGGCGCTAGGTCAATAAAAAACCCCCAAGCGGGGCGGCTTGGGGGTTTTGGAGAGGAAAAATACAGATTACTGCGTGGTTCCTGTCGTTCCTGTCGTTCCAGTGGTTCCTGACGTGCTGTCATTCGACGAAGCCACAGCGGCAACCGCGGCCACGGTAACGGCAGCGATGGCAACCGTCCCTGCCGTGATGCCGCCGACCGCTGCGGTACTCGCTGCGCCGGCACCCGCTGCGCCGCTGCCAGCACCTGCTGCGGCGCCGGTGGTGGAAGCCGGCTCAGCAGCCAGGGCCTGACCAGAAACGAACAACAAGGCAATCAACAAGCTGGAAAAACGAACCATGGCGATATCCTCAAAAAATAAATCATCAACAAACTGGGGTCAAAGTGTAACCGAGAAAAGCATCTTGAACGGGGCACTTTATAACACAATCAAATCGCATTTGGCAAATGTCAATTGATTTTTCTGGAGTGCTAAAAATGCCTCCCGAAGCAGCGCTTGGTCGAGTATAGTTCACAAGTTAACAAATGCATATCCAAAGGAACAACGGTGTTGAAACATTTCAAGTCGGCGATTTCAGGCGTTTTTTTGTGCGGCATGCTGGTGTCTGCCGGATTGCAGGCCCAGCTGCTGAATGCACAGCAGGCCGCTCAAGCTGCGCAGTTGAGTGCTTCTGATCCGGCTCTGCTGACAGGAAATAATGGTGGAGCGGATTTTTCTGCCAATTTGCCCGGGGGTGTGCGCATTGGCAATGTGGGGGCCATGAAAAACCCGCCAGCGTCCGACCTGCGTCGCCAGATCATGCCGCCTGCCGCGATCGTAGCGGAGAACAAGCCGGTTTCCGAATTCCAGAAATTCGTCGTCGAGTCGACCGGCAAGTTGCTGCCGGTTCATGGCGCCGAGTTCTTTGCCGCAACCAATTCCTATGCACCCGCGCAGGGCATGCCGGTTCCCGGCGACTACCCGCTTGGGCCGGGCGATGAAGTGCTGATTCGTGGCTGGGGCTCGATCGATGTGGATTATCGTGCGCTCATTGACCAGAATGGGCTGATCAATATTCCCAAGGTTGGTACGGTATCGTTGGCAGGAGTGCGCGCCGCGAATGCCGAAAGCGTGATTCGCAATGCGGTGGGCAAATATTTTCGCGGCTTCAGCCTCAACGTCACGCTGGGCCAGTTGCGCGGCATGACGGTGTATGTCGTCGGCCAAGCCAAACGGCCGGGCACCTATACGCTGTCGAGTCTGTCTACGGCGATTTCCGCGCTGTTTGACAGCGGCGGGCCGAATGCCAATGGCTCGTTGCGGCGCATCCAGGTCAAACGGGCAGGCAAGCAGATCGCCGAACTGGATCTGTATGCCTTCCTTGGCAAGGGTGACAAGTCTGCCGATGTGCGCCTGCTCGATGGCGATGTGCTGGTGATTCCGCCGGCCTACGGTTTTGTCGCCCTGACTGGCAAGATTGATGCCCCGGCGATTTATGAACTGCGCGGCGACAAGGATACGTTGGGCAGCCTGCTCGAAGTAGCCGGCGGTTTGCCGGTGCTGGCTGATCCGCGCCGGGCGTTTCTGGAGCGCATCGATCCCAATCGTGCGCAACCGCGCAGCGTTGAGGAATTTGCGTTGGATGCGGCCGGGTTGAGCAAGCCGCTCAAGCGCGGCGATCTGCTTTCGGTGCTGCCCATCACGACCGAGTTCTCGAATGCCGTCACCGTGCGCGGTAGCGTCAGCCAGGCATTGCGTGTTCCGTTCCGCGAGGGCATGAAAGTGACCGATCTGATCCCCAGCAAGGAATTTCTGATCTCGCGTATCGCGATGCGCCGCCAGAATCAGTCGGCGATCATTCAGTCCCGGCTTGATGAGGATGCCTCGCGCAGCCAGTTTCCCGAGGACCATGCCGCGCTGGCCGGACCAGGCGGTGGGCCGATGGCTGGAGAAAAACCGCAGCGCAACAACGGCGTCGAGCGAGTCGAGTCCCGACGGCAGGTTCAAAGCTTTGTCGATAGCATTGGCAATCAGTACGATGAAATCAATTTTGACTATGCGGTCATCGAGCGCCTGAATCGCAGCGATCTGAGCGTGTCGCTGCTGTCCTTCGATCTCGGCAAGGCGCTCGCCGACCCGCGCGGGGCCGACAATCTGGCGCTGCAGGCCGGCGATACGCTGACGGTGTTTTCGGCCAATGATGTGCGGATTCCGTTGGCCAAACGCCGCGTCTTCATCCGCATCGAGGGCGAAGTGCGCCGCCCCGGCGTGTATCAGGTTCAGCCCGGCGAGACGCTGATCAATCTGGTCGAACGCGCCGGTGGGTTGACCGCCGATGCCTATCTTTTCGGCAGCGAGTTCTATCGCGAATCGGTGCGCAAGTCGCAGCAGGAAAATCTCGACAAGTTCGTGCGTCGTCTTGAGCAGCAGGGTTTGTCGGATTCGGTGCGTCTGGCGGCCAATGCTTCCAGTAGCGACCCGCAGGGCGCTGCGCTCATGCAAGCGCGTCTGGCTGCCGAGACCGAGTCACGCAAACGCTTGCTGCAAAGCCTGCGTGAACTCAAGTCTTCGGGGCGCATCACACTCGGTCTGGCGAGCAATGAGCCGAGTTTTGCCCAGTTGCCGGGATTCCGGCTCGAAAACAATGATCGTCTCGTGGTGCCGAATCGGCCGGATTTTGTGCAGGTTTTCGGTGCGGTCAATACCGAGGCGGCGCTGCTCTGGCAGCCCGGCAAGGCGGTTTCCGATGTCCTGACGCTGGCAGGCGTTGGCCGCGATGGCGACAAGGACGCGGCTTTCGTGGTGCGCGCCGACGGCACGGTGCTCTCCAACACCGAGCGCTGGATCAGCAGCATCCAGGGCGTCGAGGTCATGCCGGGGGATGTGATCGTTGTGCCCGAGAAACTCGACAAGGAGAGCTTCTGGACCGGTTTCATGCGCAATGCCAAGGATATTACCCAGGTTCTCGCCAATTTCGGCATCGGCATCGCCGCAATTCATTCGATGGACAAGTAAGCTCATGACGCACAATTCGATGTCGGCGGCTGCCGACAATACGCGCGAAAGCCTGCCCGAAGAGGACGAAATTTCCCTGCTTGACCTGGCAATTGTGCTGCTCAAGCACAAGAAGCTCGTGCTGGGTTTGCCGGCTTTGGCGGCGATGGGTGCGGTTGCCGTCTCCTTGACGCTGCCGAACATCTATACCGGGACCACCAAGGTGTTACCGCCGCAGCAAAGCGGTGGCGCCGCAGCGGCGATGCTGGCGCAACTGGGTGGTCTGGCTGGTTTGGCGGGGGGGGCTGCCGGGCTCAAGAATCCGAATGACCTTTACGTGGCGATGCTCAAGAGTCGTACGGTTGCCGATGGTTTGGTTCAGCGTTTTGATTTGGTGAATTACTACAAAGCAGAGCTTCAAAGTGATGCACGCAAGTCGTTGGAGGGGCAAACCAAAATTGCGGCGGGTAAGGACGGCGTGATTTCGATTGAAGTCGATGACCAGGATCCCAAGCGCGCGGCAGAACTTGCGAATGCCTATGTCGATGAATTGTTCAAATTGACCAAGGTGCTGGCCGTCACCGAGGCTTCGCAGCGCCGGCTGTTTTTCGAGCGCCAGTTTGCCCAGGCCAGGGAGAATCTCGCCAAGGCCGAGATTGCTGCGCGCCAGGCCATCGATCAGGGCGGCTTGGCCAATATGGAGGCGCATGGCCGGACATTGCTTGAAACCAGCGCGCGCTTGCGCGGCCAGATTTCTGTCAAGGAAGTCCAGATCGGTTCGATGCGCAGTTTTGCCGCCGAGCGCAATCCGGCGCTGCTGCAGGCACAGCAGGAACTTGCGGTGCTGAAACAGGAGCTCGCGAAACTCGAAGGCACCGGCAAGTCGGCTGGCTCCAGCACGGAGAAAGGGACGGGCTTCGACAAC
Organism: Pseudomonadota bacterium; assembly: GCA_052034445.1. Classification (GTDB taxonomy): domain Bacteria; phylum Pseudomonadota; class Gammaproteobacteria; order Burkholderiales; family Rhodocyclaceae; genus Sterolibacterium. The sequence goes on from JBPOIN010000029.1 coordinate 32,631, forward strand.
CTGCGTCTGCTGCGCGACGTCAAATATTACGAAACGATTTACGCCATGCTGGCTCAGCAGGTTGAGCTGGCCAAGATCGATGAAGCCAAGGATTCTTCGGTGTTGCAGGTGCTCGACAAGGCGATCGAGCCGGAGCGCAAATCGAAACCGAAGCGCGCGCTGATTGTCATGCTGGCGACACTGGCGGGCGGTTTTGTCGGTGTCTTGCTGGCCTTCATGCGTGAAGCCTTGAACAAGGCGCGGCAGAACCCCGAGAGTGCTGCGCGCTTGCAGGAATTGCGCCGGTATTTGCCCGGGCGTTCCTGAAGCGCGCATTCGGGGACGGCATGTCTGCAATGCGCAAAGGCCAGCGGTTTTCACGCCGTTGCCGTTTCGCCTTGAATGGCCTTGGTCATGCCTTCGTGCATGAAACCAGCTTTCGCACCCACTGTCTCGCCGCGCTGGGCGCCAGCGGCGTGACGGCCTGGCTGCGCCCCGGTTGGCTCTGGGCGTCGCTGATTGCCGTGGCGATCGCCTTGGTGCTGGCGCTTGAACTTGTGAATACCGCGCTCGAACATGCCCTTGATGGCCTGCACCCCGAGCAGGCCGAATTCGTTGGCATCGCCAAGGATTGTGCGGCTGGAGCGGTGCTGGTGGCCAGCGTTTTGTCTGTGCTGCTGTTCGGTTTCATGGTATTCGATTGTTATCGTTGAAGAACTGCTTTTCTCATCATTTCATTCCGGAGGACCTTGCATGAAAACCGCATCCCTCATTGTCATGAGACTGTTGCTGGCGGGCATGGCGCTCAGCAGTCTGTCGGTTCAGGCGCAGCAGGCGGCTGTCGAGACTGCGGGCCTCGCATTGATTGCCGAGCTTGGCCAGTTGAACGGCGCGGCGTTGGCTTGCAGCGAAAAACTTGCCGCACAGCGCGCCAAGATGCTGATGCTGGCCTATGCGCCGAAGACGCAGCGCTATGGCGAAACCTATGAGCAGGCCACGCAGCAGGGATTCCTCGCCCGCACCCAGGAGCGCGCGCCGTGTTTGCCGCCGCGTGAACTCGAACGGGACATCGAGAGTATCGCTGACCGGCTGCATGCCATGTTTCCTCCTGCGCCAGTGCTCAAGCCGGCCGTCGCAGAATGAATTCCCGTCGTTTCATGATGGCCGTCTGGCTGTTCGCGCTGACGTGTGCTCTGAATGGGGGTCTGGGCGTCGCTCAAGCGCGCGCTGCGGCAGAAGAGGGGGGCGTGCACGGCACGGCCGCCGCCGCCCAGGAGTCTGCGCGAGAAATCAACCCGCGCTACCTGCTCATGGACGACAAGGGGCGGGCGATCACCAGCGAAGATTTTGCCGGGCGTTTTCAGCTGATTGCTTTCGGCTACATATCCTGTCCCGATGTCTGTCCGACCACGCTGGCCGCGATGGCCTGGATGCTCGATCAGCTAGGCGAACAGGGCCGCCAGGTGCAGATGCTGTTCGTCTCGCTGGATCCGGAGCGCGATACGCCCGAGATTCTCAAACGCTACACGGAAAACTTCGACCCGCGCATCCTCGGTCTGACGGGTTCGCCGCAGCTCGTCCAGCGTGTTGCCGAGCATTTCAAGGTGAAGTACGCCAAGATTCAGGAGCCGGGGGCGCCGGCCAATGCGTACACTCTGGATCATTCGACCGGCATGTATCTGCTGGCTCCCGATGGTCGCTTTCTCACGCGCTTTGCCTACACTGCGCCAGCGGAGGAAATCGTTGCACGCCTGCGTGACTATGTGCGGCAGCCCCCGCTGCAATGAGGCATTGACGGGCGTGAGCGCGCCAGCGACTTGTCGACGTCTGGTGCGCAATGCGCTGGCTGTGGGGCTCATGATTTTCAGTAGTCTGACGGTTCAGGCCGCCAGCGATGTTGTATTGCCGGATGCGACGCCGCTGTTTGCCGCCACGTTAACCGATCTGCACCAGCAACCGTATGCGCTGCAAAATTTGCGTGGCAAGCCGCTGATTGTTAATTTCTGGGCGCGCTGGTGCGGTCCCTGCCGGGTCGAAATTCCGGAACTCGTCGCGTTGCATCGCCAGGCTGCCGGCACTGATTTGACGGTGGTCGGCATCGGTATCGAGTCGCAGGTCGAGACCGTCCGTGAATTCGCCAGGACCTACCACATGGAGTATACGGTCCTGCTGGGTAGCGAGCAGGGTTTGCCCTTGCTGCGCGCGCTGGGTAATCCTGCTGCGGCCTTGCCGTATACTCTCGTGATCGACCGTCAGGGCCGGGTTGTGGCAAGAAAGCTCGGCGCCATGAAACGCAGCGAGCTTGATGCCGCCTTGTTGCTGCTGCACTGAGTGATTCAATTTCTACGGAGTTCAATATGGCCATTTTTTCTTTGCGCCTGTTCATCATCGGATTGTTGCTGGCCTTGCCCATGTTCCAGGGGCTGCAGGCGCAGGAAGCCGTGATCGGCAAAAACGACCAGCCGATTCACGACAAGGCGCGCATGGGCACCGGCGCCGAGCTCAGCCAGATTCTCAGGGCGCAGCCGGCCATGCGCGATGTGCGCACGGCGCACGGTTCGACACCGTTGCATCTGGCGGCGACCAATCCTGATCCGGCTGCGCTCAAAATCTTGCTGGCCGCTGGCGCCGATCCGAATGCGCGCGACCATGAAGGCCTGACGCCGCTGCATATGGCGGCTTACACGCAACATGCGGTGCATGCCCAGTTGCTGCTTGAAGCCGGCGCCGATCCGCGGGCAAAAACCAACAACGGCCGCGATCCGACCTCGCTGGCGCGCAAGACGCGTGCCGACGAAGTGGCGGGTGTGGTCTCCCTGTGGATTCTCAAGGGATGTCAGGCGAAGAAACCTTGCTGAGCGTGTTTGGCTTCGACAGACGGCTTCAAGCCCATACCGATGCCGTTTGAGCGACGTCGTTTTCTTGCCGCAACTGCCGCACTGACCGGCATCGGCATGGCCAGCGGTGCGCTGGCGCAGGCCACGGCGCTGATCGGATTGACGCCGGCACAACTCCTGCCGCCCGGACCGCGCCGACGCGTCGTGATTGTCGGCGGCGGTTGGGCCGGACTGAGCGCCGCGCGTCATCTGAGCGTGCTGGCGCCCGAGCTCGAAGTCGTACTGCTGGAAAAGAACCCGCAGTTCTGGTCCCTGCCACTGAGTAATCAATGGGTGACGGGCCTCAACCGATTGTCTGCGCCAAACGCTTCCGACAGCCTGCCGACCTACGACTACCGCATGGCAGCCAGAATCTTTGGCTACACCTTCATCCAGGCCGAAGTCACCGACATTGATCGTGAGCGCCGCCGTGTTGTGACGGCCGCTGGCGTGCTGGGTTACGACTGGCTGATACTGGCGGTTGGCATTCGGCAGGATTACTCCGCATGGTTCGCCGCAGACCGGCAGGCGATCGAACACACCGAGAGGGCATATCCGGCCGCCAACATGGCCGGCGTCGAGTTGGCGGCCTTACGCCGCAAGCTGGAGAGTTTCGGCGGCGGCGAGTTTCTCATGACGATCCCGCCCCTGCCGTACCGTTGTCCGCCGGCGCCCTATGAACGCGCGCTCATGATCGCGCAGCGTTTCAAGGCGCTGCGGCTCAAGGCGCGTCTGACCGTGGTCGATCCGAACCCGATCGCCAGCGTTTTCAGCCGCACGCTGGTCGAGCAGTATGCCGATCAGGCCACCTATCTGGCGCAGAGTCGCGTGATCGCCCTTGATCCATTCAAACGCACGCTGCGTACCGAATTCGACGAGCTGCATTTTGACGATGCCATCATCATGGCGCCGCAACAGGCCGGTGATCTGGTCTGGCGCGCCGGACTGATCGGCAAGGATGGCGCCGGGCAGGCCACGGGCTGGGCGGCGCAGCAGGCATTGCGCTTTCAGGCGGTTGATGATGAACATATTTACCTGGTTGGCGATCTGGCCGGCAAGGTGTCGCTGTTGTTTGGCCATTATCCGAAGACCGGTCACATGGCCAGTCGGCAGGGAAAAATCGTTGCCCAGCTGATTGCCGCGCGCGCCCAGGAGCGGGACGTGCAGCCCGAGCTACCCGAGAGCGTCTGCTATGTCCATGCGAAGCTCGAACCGGCGGAAATGCAGCGCATTGATGCCCACTACCGTCAGCGCGGCGACGGCCTGCTGATGCAGACGCTCAAGCAGACTCTGGACCCGAATCCGCGTGACGAACAGCAGCAGTGGGCGCACGGCATGTACGCCGAATTGTTCGGTGTGCCAGGATGATGACGTTGATTTGAAGCTGGAAGCTGCAATCGACGGCGTAGTGCTCTTACTCGCAAGGTGAAGCCCATGGATGGCGCAAAACCTACAGCAGCAGCGGAGTTCGTTGGCCAGCGGTCAACTGCGGTTTTTAGGTTGAATGGCCGCGCTCAGTGACGCGCCCAGTTGCTGGCCGACCCATCGGGGGCGATCAATAGTGTGGTGAAGGGTTCGCGGCGCATTTCGCGCTCGGCGCGGCCGTTGGTGTCGAGGATCGTGCAGCCTGTCTCGCATGACGCGGCATCGGCCGTACCTTCATAACCCGGTGCGCCGCGCGGCAGTCCCGGCACGGCGAGACCGCGTGCGTGCGGCTTTTCCTTGAGCAGCTGCTTGATGTCATCGGCTGGCACATGGCCTTCGATGAAGTAGCGGCCGACGCGCGCCGTGAGCACCGATTCAACGCTCGAAGGCACATTCAGCCAGCGCTTGACGGCCGCCATGTTGGTCGACGGCATGTAGCTGGCCTGGAAACCGTTCTGGCGCAGATGGTCGGTCCATTCGATGCAGGCCAGGCAGACTTCGGGACCGAACACCGTGACGGCTGGCAGTGGGGTGTCGGCAGCCTGCAAGGGCGCTGTGCAGAGCAGGGCGGTCAGGGCCAACAGTGCGGATTTGAACATCGGCCAATTGTAACGCTTCCTTTCCGCTTCTTGATGTTGATCATGCCCGCGCCGCGTGAGCTGGCTACAATGCCATTTCTATCGACTTTCATCCGCCCCTCCCATGTTCCGCATCTCCCAATACATGCAGGAAATCGCCGCGCCGACGCCGCTGGAGCCGAAGCGCAATCCACCCGCGCCGGTAGTGATCTGGAATCTCATCCGGCGCTGCAATCTGACCTGCAAGCATTGCTACTCGATCTCGGCCGACAAGGATTTCCCCGGCGAATTGAGCAGCGAAGAAATTTATACGGTCATGGACGACCTCAAGCGTTTCCGTGTCCCCGTGCTGATCCTGTCGGGCGGTGAGCCGCTGTTGCGTCCGGATATCTTCGACATTGCCATGCGCGCCAAGAAAATGGGCTTCTATGTCGGCCTGTCGTCGAATGGCACGCTGATCAATGAAAGCAACATCGAGCGTATCGCCGCCGTGGATTTCAATTATGTCGGCGTGAGTCTCGACGGCATTCGCGAAACCCACGACAAGTTTCGCCGCCTGGATGGTGCGTTCGAGGCGTCCTTGCACGGCATCCGCCTGTGCCGCGATCTGGGCCTCAAGGTCGGCGTGCGTTACACCATGACGCAGGACAATGCGCACGACCTGCTCGGATTGCTCAAACTGGTCGACGAGCAAGGCATCGATCGCGTCTACTTCTCGCATCTCAACTACGCCGGGCGCGGCAACAAGAACCGCAAGACCGATGCGCATCATGTCATGACGCGTCAGGCCATGGATCTGTTGTTCGATACCTGCTGGAGCGATCTGCAACGTGGGCAGCTCAAGGAATTCACCACCGGCAACAACGATGCCGACGGCGTGTATCTGTTGTTGTGGGTGCGGCGTAATTTTCCGCACCTCGAAGACCACATCCGCGCCAAGCTTGCGCAATGGGGCGGCAACTCCTCGGGTGTGAATGTGGCGAATATCGACAACCTCGGCAATGTGCATCCCGACACCATGTGGTGGCATCACAACCTCGGCAATGTGCGGCAGCGGGCGTTTTCGGACATCTGGCAGGATACTTCCGATCCGCTCATGGCCGGCCTCAAGGCGCGGCCGCGCACGGTCAAGGGGCGTTGCGGCGGGTGTGCGCATTTCGACATCTGTGGCGGCAACACGCGGGTGCGCGCCCAGCAGACGACGGGCGACCCTTGGGCCGAAGATCCGGGCTGCTATCTGACGGACGAAGAGATCGGAGTGGCGTGATATGGCTTTTTCATTTTTTAAAATGCGGCGTGGGTGCATTGTCCTGGCTCTGGGATTGCTGCTGAACATGGCCGTGCAGGCCGCCGATGGGCCGTCGGCAATCCTCGCGGCGCAACCCGCGCAGATTTACCAGCAACACTGTGCCGCTTGCCATGGCGCCGATCGCCAGGGACTGAGCGGACCGGCCCTGCTGCCCGAGAGTCTCGAACGTCTGAAGAAACCCGATGTCCTGCGCACGATTCGCGAAGGCCGCGCGGCGACGCAGATGGCTGGTTTCGCCGATCGGCTCAGTCCGCAGGACAGCGAAGCGCTGGCCCACTGGATCTATTCGCCGGTCACGCCGGCGCCGAGATGGGGCGACCAGGATATCCGCGCCTCGCGTCTCGTGCATCATGCCCCGGGCAGCCTGCCGGATCGGCCCGCAGCGCTGTTCCAGGGCGTCGACAGGATGAATCTGTTCATCGTCGTTGAAGTCGGCGACCATCATGTCAGCGTTCTGGATGGCGATCGGCTGGAGCCCTTGTTCCGTTTCCCGAGCCGCTATGCGCTGCATGGTGGGCCGAAATTCACGGCCGACGGGCGCTATGTGTTCTTCGCTTCACGCGACGGCTGGGTCAGCAAGTTCGATCTGTGGAATCTCAAGGTGGTCGCCGAGATTCGCGCCGGCATCAATACGCGTAATGTCGCCGTGTCCGCCGACGGCAAGCATGTCGCGGTCGCCAACTACCTGCCCAACACGCTGGTGCTGCTGGATGGTGATCTGCAACTCATCAAGAGCCTGCCGGTGCAGGATCGCCTGGGCCAGCAGAACTCGCGCGTTTCGGCCGTGTATGACGCCGGGCCGCGCCAGAGTTTCGTGGCGGCGCTCAAGGATGTGCCCGAGTTGTGGGAAATCAGCTACAACCTGCGCGCCGAGGACATCCCGGCCGGCATGATCCACGATTTCCAGTACAAGGAAGGCGCCTTCATCCCGGGTTATCTGAATCCGCGGCGCAGCGAACTTTCCGAAGTGCTCGAAGATTTCTTCTTCTCGCAGGACTACAGCGAAGTCATGGGCGCCGCACGTGCGGGCGGCAAAGGACAGGTGGTGAATCTCGACGCCCGGCGCAAAATCGCCGACCTGCAACTGCCCGGCATGCCGCATCTGGGCTCGGGCATCACCTGGAACTGGCAGGGGCGCACCGTGATGGCCACGCCGAATCTCAAGGAAGGCGTCATCAGCGTCATCGACATGCGCGACTGGCGCACCATCAAGAGCATCGCGACGCTCGGTCCGGGGTTCGTCATGCGCAGCCACGACAACAGCCGCTATGCGTGGACCGACTCGATGATGTCCAAGGCGCGGGATACCCTGCAGGTCATCGACAAGACCACGCTGGAGAAGGTCGCCGAACTGCGTCCCGAACCCGGCAAGACGCTGGCCCACATCGAATTCACGCGCGACGGCAAATATGCCCTGGCGAGCCTCTGGGAACGCAAGGCTGACGGTGGTGCGCTCATCGTCTATGATGCCGTGACGCTCAAGGAGATCAAGCGTATTCCGATGGACAAGCCGGTCGGCAAATACAACCTGCACAACAAGATCACTCGCTCGGAGGGAACGAGCCACTGAGGCGCTGCTGAAACAGGCAACAAAAAACCCGCCGGTTGGCGGGTTTTTTGTTTGAGGCCAGGCAGAGCCGCTGGATCAGGCCGCCTGGGCCGGGATCGAGGTGCTTTGGTTCATGATGCGATTCAGCGCATCGACGTAGACCAGCGCGGGTTCGAACTTGGCGAGTTCGATTTCGTTGTAGCTCGCGTAGGTGGCGATGATCAGCAGGTCGCCGGCGGCGGCCTTGCGTGCGGCGGCGCCATTCACGGAGATGATGCCGCTGCCGCGCTCGGCGCTGATGGCGTAGGTCGAGAAGCGCTCGCCATTCGTCACGTTGTAGAGGTCGATGGCCTGGTATTCCTTGATGTCGGCGGCATCGAGCAGGTCCTGGTCAATGGCGCACGAGCCTTCGTAGTGCAGTTCGGCATGGGTAACGGTGACGCGGTGCAGCTTGGATTTCAACATGGTGCGTTGCATGGTGATCCTCTGATATGCAAGGGCGGTCGGTAATTTCCGGAGACGCGGTCAAAACAAGGGGCGGTCTCCAACGCTTCCGCTGCTGGCCACTACCGGCATGAGCGCATCGCGGTGGCCTAAACTTCCAGGTTGTCAATCAGGCGCGTGCTCCCCAGGAGTGCGGCGCCCAGAACAACCAGCCCAGAATCGTGAGCAGACGGCAATTGTAGCCCAACTTTTTCGCGCACCGCAATATAGTCCGGCGCCCAACCGAGGTCGCGCAGCTCCTGCATGGCGGCCTGTTCGAGGCGCGCGTAATCGCGGTCGCCGGCCAGAATCGCCTGCCGCACGCTCGACAATATGCGGTACATGTGCGGCGCCTGCTGGCGCTCCTGCGCCGAGAGGAAACCGTTGCGCGAAGACAGCGCGAGCCCGTCGGGTGCGCGCACGGTGTCGGCGGCGACGATTTCGATCGGCAGCGCCAGATCGCGCGTCATGTTGCTGAGCACCATCATCTGCTGATAATCCTTCTTGCCGAAGACGGCTACCTGCGGCTGAACCATGTTGAACAGCTTGAGCACCACGGTCGTCACGCCGCGGAAATGCCCGGGGCGGAACTCGCCTTCGAGAATGCTGATGTGTTCGGCGGGCGGGTCGACGTAATACTGTTGCGGCGCCGGGTACATTTCGGTTTCCGCGGGATAGAACAGGTGATCGACACCGGCGGCGCGCAGGCGCTCGCAGTCGGCCGCGAAGGTGCGCGGATACTTGTCGAAATCCTCGCCCGGGCGGAACTGCAGACGATTCACGAAGATCGAGACCAGCACGGTATCGCCGTACTCGCGCGCCTGCTGCATGAGAGAGATGTGCCCGTCATGGAGGTTGCCCATGGTCGGCACCATCACCACGCGGCTGGCACCCTTGAGGCCAGCGCGCATGCTGGCGATGGTTTCATGTATTTTCATCGGATTCAGTATTGGTGTTCAGCACCAGGAAAACTGCCGTCCTTGACGGCTGCGACATAGGATTTCACGGCGTCGTCGATGCTGGCCGCACCGTTCATGAAGTTGCGCACGAAGCGTGCGGTCTTGCCCGGATAAATGCCCAGCATGTCGTGCAGCACCAGCACCTGGCCCGAGCATTCGGCACCCGCGCCGATGCCTATGGTCGGGATGCTGAGCAGCTGGGTGAGTTCGCTGCCGAGTTGCGCCGGAATCATTTCCAGCACCAGCATCGAGGCGCCGGCCTCCTGCAGGGCCAGAGCATCATCGCGCGTGCGTTGTGCGGCTTCCTTGCCCTTGCCCTGGATCCGGTAGCCACCCAGGGCATGCACGGATTGCGGCGTCAGGCCGATATGCGCCCAGACCGGAATGCCGCGCTCGGTCAGGAAACGCACGGTCTCGGCCATCACTTCGCCGCCTTCGAGCTTGACCATCTGGGCACCGGCGGCCAGCAGCTTGCTGGCGTTGCGCAGCGCCTGTTCGGGGCTTTCCTGGTACGAACCCCAGGGCATGTCGGCGGCGACGAAGCAGCGCTTGCTGGCGCGCGCCACGCATTCGGTGTGATACAGCATGTGCTCCATGCTCACGGGCAGCGTCGTGCTGCGGCCCTGAATCACATTGCCGAGCGAATCGCCAACCAGGATCACATCCACGCCGCAACGGTCGAGCAGCGCCGCGAAACTCGCGTCGTAGCCGGTCAGCGTGGCGATCTTCTCGCCGGCCGCGTGCATGCGTGCAAGTTCATGCAGGGTCACGGGTTTGGAGCTGGCTAGATAACTCATGATCAGAAAGTCGGGTCAGGAAAAAGCCGCGTGCGGCTCAGCGAAAGGCGAAATATACCGCACCCAGGATACACAATGCTGCCCAGAGATAATCGAGTTTGAGCGGTTGCTGCATGTAGAACAGCGCAAACGGTACGAAAACCAGCAGCGTGATGACCTCTTGCAGGATCTTGAGTTGCGCGATATCGAGCTGCTGGCTGCCGATGCGGTTCGCCGGCACCTGCAACAGATATTCGAACAATGCAATGCCCCACGAAACCAGCGCGGCAATCCACCAGGGGCGACTGCTGAGGTTCTTGAGGTGACCATACCAGGCGAAGGTCATAAAGACATTCGACAGCGTCAGCAGCAGCGCGGTTTGCAGGAAGATCGGCAGATTCGGCCAAGGCAGCGAGAAAGAGGGCATCAGCGCTGCTCCGTGACGCTGGTCGCGAAACGCGCCGGATGCGTGGCCAGACGCTCGATCCGTTGATCGGCGCACGAGGTCAGCAATTCCGCCACACAGCCCCGCGCCGGGATCCGGCAATCCGGGGCAATCTCGTGCAGCGGCGCCAGCACGAAGGCGCGCTCATGCATGCGCGGATGCGGCAGGGTCAGCCCGGCAGTGTTCAGCACGCTTTCGCCATGCAGCAGCAGATCCAGATCCAGCGTGCGCGCCGCGTTGGCTACGCTGCGCTGGCGGCCGAAGCGCGCCTCGATGGCGAACAATTGCGCCAGCAACTGCGCGGGCGGCAATGCGGTGGCGAGCGCGGCCACGGCGTTGATGAAATCGGGCTGGTGTTTGAGTCCGACGGGCGCCGTCCGATACAGTGAGGAAACCGCCGTCAGCCGCGTGGTCGGCAGCGCCGCGAGCGCCGTACAGGCGTCGAGCAATGTGGCGATCGGGTCGCCCAGATTGGCGCCGAGTGCGACATAGGCGATATGCTCCGCCCGGGTGTCGCCAGAAATCTGCTGAATCACTCGGCCTCCGGCGCCTTTGCGGTGCGCTTGCGGCTGCGGCGGCGTTTCTTGGCAGCGCCGCTGGCCGGTTGCAGCATGGCCTCGCGCTCGGCCTCGTCGGCGATCTGGAAGCGCGTCCACCAGTCGGCGAGTTCCTGCTCGACTTCGCCGCTTTGGGCGCGCAGCAGCAGAAAGTCATAACCGGCGCGGAAGCGCGGTTGTTCGAACAGGCGCCAGGGCGTCTTGCCGCTGCGCTTTTCGAAACGCGGCTGCAAGGCCCAGATGTCCTTGATGTCGCCGCTGATGCGGCGTGTGATGGCGAGCTTTTCGGATTGCTGGTCGAGTACGCTGTCCATGGCCTCGAACAACGCCGGAATCGCTAGCTCGCCCTGTTGCTGGCGCTGCTCCCAATTCAACAGCACCTGATGCCAGAGCAGCGTGGCGAACAGAAACCCCGGCGAAGTCGGCTTGCCCTGGCGCACGCGCTGATCGGTGCTGTCGAGTGCGAGCATGACGAATTTCTCGCCCTTCGGCTGTTCGAGGATCACGTCCAGTAGCGGCAGCAGGCCATGGTGCAGGCCCTCGTCGCGCAGACGCTTGACGCATTCGAAGGCATGGCCCGAGAACAGCAGCTTGAGCATTTCGTCGAACACGCGCGCCGCCGGGATGTTCTCCATCAGATGCGCCATTTCCCGGATCGGCGTGCGCGCCGCCGGATCGATGGTCAGGCCGAGTTTGGCCGACAGCCGCACGGCGCGTAGCATGCGCACCGGGTCTTCGCGATAGCGCGCACGTGGTTCACCGATGACGCGCAAGGTCTTCTGCTGGATATCGGCGACGCCGTGGTGGTAATCCAGCACGGTCTCGCTGCTCGGGTCGTAATACAGTGCATTGATCGTGAAATCGCGCCGCGCCGCATCGTCGGCCTGGCTGCCGAATACATTGTCGCGCAGCACGCGGCCGTGCTCGTCCTTCTGCGTGTCGGCATCATGCGCGGCGCGGAAGGTCGATACCTCGAGCGTCTCGCCGCCCTGCATCACATGTACGATCTGGAAGCGCCGGCCGATGATGCGCGCACGCCGGAACAACCCGCGCACCTGCTCGGGCGTGGCGTCGGTGGCGATGTCGTAATCCTTGGGCGTGATGCCGGCGATCAGATCGCGCACCGCGCCACCCACCACATAGGCCTTGAAACCGGCCTTCTGCAGCGTTTCGCAGGTGCGTCGGGCGCCTGGGGCGATGTTCTCGCGCCGGATGCCGTGGCTGGAAACCGGAATCGAGGCGGCCTTGGCGGCGGGATGGCTGCCCGATGCGTTTTGCGCATGGGGAGCACGGCGGAAGACCTTGACGGCGCGATGCAGCAGCTTGCGGATCATTGCAGGGCGTGGGGAAGTGAATGGGGGAGCGCGGGGGCTTGAAATCAGTGCTCAGCACGTTGCGGCGTAAATAACGCGCGCAGTCTGAAGTTCGGGAAGGCCTGCATGATACCGGAAAAGCGGCGCCTGCTCTTATGCCGTCAGGCCTGCACGCAGGCTGAGGATCGGCCAGTTCTGCTGCATGGCGTGAGCGCGCAGTGTGTCATCGGGATCGACGGCCACCGGATGGCTGACGAGCTGCATGAGCGGCAGATCGTTGTGCGAATCGCTGTAGAAATAGCTGCACGCGAAGCTGCCCCACCAGAGCCCCATGGATTCGAGCCAGGCTTCGACGCGCGTGATCTTGCCGCCGCGGAACGACGGTGTGCCCTGCGGTTTGCCGGTGTATTGGCCGGTCGCGCAGTGCTGGGCGGGGATTGTCGCGATGAGGTGCGGAATGCCGAACTCGCGCGCGATGGGGCCGGTGACGAAGCTGTTGGTGGCCGTGACGATGGCCGTCAGCGCACCTTCCGCCTGATGCCGGGCGACCAGCGCGCGCGCCGCAGCGCCGATATTCGGGCGGATCCGCCGGGTCATGAAGTCGGCATGCCAGCGGTCGAGCGTGGCGCGATCGTGACGGGCCAGCGGTTGCAGCTGGAAGTCGAGGAAGGCGTGGATGTCGAGCGTGCCGGCCTTGTAATGTTCATAGAACTGGTGATTTTTGGCTTCCTGCAGTTCGCGATCAAGTACGCCCTGGTCGATGAGAAACTGCGCCCACTCGAAATCGCTGTCGGTCGAAAGCAGGGTGTTGTCGAGATCGAAAAGTACGAGGTCCATGGCGTTTCAGCAGGTCAGGTTGTTCGTTGCGGCGGAAGTTTCGGGGGGCGGCACGGCACTCTGTGTCTGCAGGATTTCGCGCAGCAGCGGCAGCGTCGCCTGGCGTTGCTGCGCCAGCGAGGCGCCGTCGAGGGCGTCGAGCGCCGCGAGCAGGGAGGGCAGGTCGCGGCGGCCATGGCGCAGCAGGTAGTCGATCACGCTGGCGTCGAGGCGCATGCCGCGTCCTTCGGCGTGACGCCGCAATGCGACGGCCTTGGCCT
>JBPOIN010000093.1:0-35523 GCA_052034445.1 Pseudomonadota bacterium
GGCCAGTAGTTCCGAGAGCAGCTCGCGGATGCCCATTTCATCATCGACTACCAATATCTGCGCCATGGTTCAGTGTGCTCCTGCGGCTGCGACGGGCAGCCGTATCAATATCTCTGCGCCGCATGGAGTGCGGTTGGCGATGCGGATCTCGCCCTGGTGTTCGTCCACGATCTTCTTGACGATCGCCAGCCCAAGGCCGGTGCCCTTGGCCTTGGTGGTGACATACGGTTCGAAGGCGTGGGCGAGAATCTGGTCCGGGAAGCCGGGACCGTTGTCACTTACGGTGAGCACGATGCCGCGTTTCTTGTCTGACAGATGTGTCGCGATGCGAACTTCGGGAGCGACGTCGGGTTGATCCTTGCAGGCTTCGCGCGCCGCTTCCTCGGCATTGGTCAGCAGGTTGTGGATGACCTGGCGCAATTGCGAGGCATCGCCGGCGATGTTCGGCAGGCCCTCGGCGAGTTCGGCAATGACGCGCGCCTGCGAACTTTCGTAGAGACCGAGCACTTCGGCAATCAGCGCATTCAGATCAAGCGGTTGCAGGTTGGCCGGGGGCATGCGCGCGTAATCGCGGAAATCGTTGACCATGCTCTTCATGGCCTCGACCTGATTCACGATGGTCTGGGTGGCGCGGTCGAGCATGTTGCGCGCATCGGGATCGAGCTTGTCGGCCAGCTTGTGCTGCAGGCGCTCGGCTGATAGCTGGATCGGCGTGAGCGGGTTCTTGATTTCGTGTGCCAGACGTCGCGCGACTTCGCCCCAGGCGGCCGAGCGCTGGGCGGCAATCAGGGCGGTGATGTCGTCGAACACCACCACATAACCGCCGCCGCCGGCTTCGGGTAGCGTCGAGCCGCGCAGCAGCAGCACCTGTGCCCCGGCGCCATCACCATGGCGCTGGATTTCGACCTGGGTCTGCCACTCCTTGCCGCGCCCGGCATCTTCGGCGTGGGCGGCAAACCCGGTCAATACGGCCTCCTTGAATTCGCTATGGCCCTGCCATTGCCCGAGCGGCAAGGCATCGACGGCCGCCAGCGGATCGTCGAGGATCGCGCAGGCGCCGCGATTGTTGGCGCGCAGCAGGAAATGCCGGTCGAAGGCCAGCACACCCGAGGACAGGTTGGCGAGCACGCTTTCGAGATACGCGCTGGTGGCCTCGACTTTGCCGCGATGGCGTTCGGTTTCCTGGCGCGCTTCGGCCAGCTGGTGCGTCATGCGGTTGAAGGATTGCGTGAGCACGCCGAGTTCGTCGTCGGACTCGATGGTTTCGCGCGGCGTGAAATCGCCGGCGGCCACGGCGCGCGTGCCTTCGGCGAGAATCAATAGCGGTGCGGCCAGGCGCTTGGCGAGGAAGATCGCCAGCACCACGGCGGCGAACAGGGCCAGCAGCAGCGTCAGGGTGAGGGCCAGCGTGTAGATGCTCTTGAGGCCCTGGCGACCGAGCGAGAGTTCCTGATATTCGCGGTAGGCGGTTTCGACGCTGGCGACGCTTTTGGTGATATTCGGCGCCACCGTGCGCGTGACCTGCAGGATGCGCGGTTCGAGGGTCAGCCCGCCACCCGCGATCGGCACCAGGGCGCGCAAGGTCAGTCCGCTCGTCACATCACCTTCGAGTAGCGACAGGCCGCGAGTCTGGCGGGCCTGACGCAGTTGTGCGGTGCTTGGCATGTCAGGCAGCAGATTGTCGAGATCGGCCGTACTGCTGGCGATCACTTGGCCCGAGGGCGACAGCACGGTTGCCGTCTGCAATCCGGCCTGGTCGCGCAGGCGGTTCAGGCGCGTGACTCTGACGATGCTGTCGTCGCCAAGATCGAGGGCGATGCTGCGCGCCTGATGCGTGAGTTCGTCGAGCTGGGCGTCGAGCACGCTGCGGCCGAGGCTCATGCCGCCTTCGAGTGCGCTGTCGACGCGCACGTCGAACCAGGATTCGATGCTATTCACGGCGAACTGCAACGACACGCCATATACCAGCGCACCGGGCAGCACGGCCATCAGTGCGAGCATCAGCAGCAGGCGCGACTTGAGACGCGCGCCGAACACGCCCTGCCGGTATTCGCGTAGCAGGCTGCGCAGCTGCACCACGACCAGGCCGAGCAGCGCCGCGACGACCGCGGCATTCAGGCCCAGCAGCAGCGGATAGTGGCGCGCAAACAGATCCGAATTGGCGCTCGCCGAGGCCAGCAGGAACAACAGCGTGACGCCGATCAGGCTCACGAGCATCACGGCGATGAAGGCGTACTTTCTCATTTCGCTTCGCTCTCGGCGGCCGTCCCGGCAGGTGTGCTCGCTGCCCCCGCCGTGAACGGCCAGCGCAGCACCCTGGCCTCGATGTTCCAGTCCTTGTTGCCGATTGCGTCGACCTGCAAGGGTTTGGGCAATTGCTGACGGTCGAGAGCCAGACGCAGCGCGGCCTGATAGGTTTCGCCATGCTTGAGCTCGCGTTTTTCGGCGACCGGCAGTGCGGCCGCGCGGCCCATCGCGCGCAGCGCTTCATTCAGGGTCGGGAAATTCTGGTGCAGCGCCGTGCCGGTTGTCAGGCGATATTGGCGTGTGAGCGGGATATAGGCCAGGCGGTAATTGACGCTGCGTCCGGCCATGTGCTCGCCGGGCCAGAACCAGCGATTGCGTGTGATTTCCAGCTCGAGCACGAAATACAGCGGCACGCCGCGCATCACGGTTTCTTCGAGACGGCTGCCCAGATCAATGTGGATGTCGGCCGACAGCACATAGCTGTCCTCGGTGAGCGTCAGCCGCGCCGCGGTCGGTTCGATGCTGCCGGCCCAGACGGAGGCTGATGCACCAGCCAGCGCCAGGCTGCCTGCGACGAGCAGGAGCAGCAGGCAGCGGTGCAGGATCCTAACTGCGTTTCTGCAGGATGGCGTAGAAGAACCCGTCATGTTCGTTGGTCGGCGTGAGTTGCAGGGCGAGGCGGGTGGCGACTGGTGCGGTGAGCATCGGCAACTGCTCCGCGTCGGCATGCTGGCGCAGGAAGGCGTCGATCTGCTGCTGATTCTCTTCGGGAAATACTGAACAGGTGCAGTAGAGCATTTTGCCACCGGGCGCCAGTACGCGCCACAGCGCGGCAAGAATCTGGCGCTGGGTGCGCGCGAAACGGTAGATATCCTCGGGGCGGCGCAGCCATTTGCTGTCAGGATGGCGGCGCACCACGCCCGAGGCCGAGCAGGGCGCATCGACGAGGATACGGTCGAATGGCCGGCCATCCCACCAGTCGTCGAGCGTGCGGCAATCCGCGGTTTTCAGCGTGGCCTGCAAGTCGAGGCGTTGCAGGTTGTCGCGAATGCGTTCGACGCGTTGTGCTTCGGCATCCAGCGCCAGCAATTCGACCTCCAGATTTTCGAGCAGATGCGCGGTCTTGCCGCCCGGGGCGGCGCAGGCATCGAGAATGCGCATGCCGGCGTGGGCGTCGAGCAATCCGGCGGCGCGTTGGGCGCCCCAGTCCTGCACCGAGGCCAGGCCTGAAAAGAAGTCCGGCAGCTTGTCGACGCCCTGCGGTTTGTCGAGCAGGATCGCACTGTCATCCAGCGCGCGGGCTGCGATGCCGGCGGCCGTCAGGCGCGCCAGATAGTCTTCCACCGTGCTGCGTCGGCGATTCACGCGCAAGGTCATGGGGGGATGGCTGTTGCCGGCAGCGAGGATTTCCTGCCATTGCTGCGGGTAGGCGGTGCGCAGTTTTTCGATCCACCAGCCGGGATGTTGCCAGTGGGCAACCGGATCGGCATCGGCGGCCGTCAGCAATTCAGTGCTGCGGCGCAGGCGGTTGCGCAGCACGGCGTTGGTGAGGGCCTTGAATTGGCCGCGGCCGATGGCCGCCGCCGCATTCACGGCTTGATCGACCGTGGTGTGCGTATCGGCGGGGCGGGTTTCGAGCCGGTACAGCGTGGCCAGCAGCAGGCCGCGCAGCAACGGCTTGTCGCCCGTCTCGTCGAGCGGCTCGCGCAATAGCTGCGTCAGCAGGAAATCACCGCGCCCGTACTGACGCAGCGAGCCATAGGCCAGATCCTGGATTGCCCCGCGTTGTGCCGGCAGCGGAGCATGCGCTTGCCAGCAGGCAGCCAGCGCGACATCCAGATTGCGTCCGCCAATGACCTTGGCGATCACCTCGGCCGTGCGCAGCAGCGCGAACGCCAGCGAGTCAGCGGGCAATTGCGGAATGGATTGGGAGGCGTGGGTTCTCGATTTCATCGGCGCGCATCGTAACAAATCCGCTGCATTGGCAGCCGATTATTTGCAGGTTGGCGCTCGATGACTGCGCGACAACACGATGTGCGCCGCGGTCGAGAGCGAATGACTATGCGTAAATAGCACTCAGACGGCGCCCGGCCCGCTTCGGCAGCAATCGAAGCGAAATCAGGCGCTGCCGGTGCGGGTGTCGAAGTGCGTTCCCGCGGCGAGCGGGAAACCGCTCAGGAAGTCGCGCGCGGCAAGACGCTTGCCGCCGGGTTTCTGCAGCTCGGTGAGGCGCAGCGCGCCCGTACCGCAGGCCACCACGACCCCTGCGGCATCGGCGCGCAGGATGGCGCCTGGCTCACCGTGATCAGCGACCAGCTCGGCGCGCCAGAGCTTGAGCAGCGTGGCGTTCACGCTGGCGGCGGCGGCCGGGAACGGATTGAAGGCGCGGATCTGGCGTTCGAGTTCGGCGGCCGGGCGGCGCCAGTCGATGCCGGCTTCGCTCTTGGCGATTTTGGCGGCGTAGGTTACGCCATCGGCAGGTTGCGGCGTGGGGACTAACTCGGTAAAGCGCGCCAGCGCATCGACGACCAGCCGCGCGCCTTGCGCGGCCAGCTTGTCATGCAGCGTGGCTGCCGTGTCGTCGGCAGCGATCGGTAGCGCCTCCTTGAGCAGCATCGCGCCGGTGTCGAGGCCGGCATCCATCTGCATGATGGTGATGCCGGTTTCGCGATCGCCGGCTTCGATGGCGCGCTGGATCGGCGCCGCACCGCGCCAGCGCGGTAACAGCGAACCATGGATGTTGATGCAGCCGCGGGGCGGCAGGTCGAGCACGGCCTGCGGCAGGATCAGGCCGTAGGCGGCGACGATCATCATCTCGGCGCCGTCGGCGACGGCGGCGCGGATCGGTTCGTGCGTCGCCGGATCCTTCAGGCGTTCGGGCTGATACACGCGCAGATCGTGCTCCAGTGCGAGTCTCTTGACGGCGCTGGGCAGCAACTGCATGCCTCGTCCGGCGGGGCGATCGGGTTGAGTGAGTACTAACGGTACTTGATGGCCGGCAGCCAGCAAGGCGGCCAGTGCAGAGGCCGCGAACTCGGGCGTACCGGCGAAGATCAGGCGCATCAGGCCACCACCCGTGCGTGCTTGGTGTGCTTGATGAGTTTGTTCTTGATACGCGTCTGCTTGAGGCGCGACAGATATTCGACGAACACCTTGCCCTGCAGGTGATCCATTTCATGTTGGATGCAGACCGCCAGCAGGCCGTCGGCTTCGATTTCGAACGGCTTGCCGTCCAGCCCCAGCGCGCGCGCACGCACCCAGGCGCTGCGCGTCACCAGCTCATACACGCCCGGCACCGACAGACAGCCTTCCTCGCCTTCGCATTCGTCGCGGCGTTCGAGGATTTCGGGGTTGATGAAGGTCAGCAGCTGCGATTTGTCTTCCGAGACATCAATGACGATGAGCTGGATATGCTGGTCGACCTGCGTCGCGGCCAGCCCGACGCCCGGTGCGGCGTACATGGTTTCGGCCATGTCGGCCGCCAGACGCCGCACCTTGGCATCGACTTCGAGGATCTTTTTTGCCTTGGTATGCAGGCGGGGATCGGGGTAACGCAGGATCGGGAGCAGCGCCATAAATGGTCCGGGTCTAAACTGTTGCAGTGAAATTCTTGCTGTATTAAGCCATTACATGCAAAATCTTATGTAAATTCATAATCGCATGCATGTTAGCCGAGGTGCCCAATGTTTCGAATGGCAGACAATCACCGCATTATATCTGTGCTGTTTCTGACTTATTCAAGCGCGACGCTGGGTCTGTTGGGCACAGCGGCGGACGCGCAGGCCGCGCCCGCGTCCGTGCAGGCCGCGCCTGCCGAGAGCATCGAGCTGGCCGAGAACGCGCCGGACCGACATGTCGTGGTTCCTGGCGATACGCTGTGGGGTATCGCGAGCCTGTTTCTTAAACAGCCCTATCGTTGGCCCGAAATCTGGCGTCTCAACCAGGAACAGATCCGCAATCCGCATCGCATCTATCCGGGGCAGATCGTGTACCTCGATCGCAGTGGCGCCCAGCCGCAGCTGCGCCTTGGCAGCCCCGTTGGCAATGTCGTGGTCAAGGCCGGCCCGCAGATCCACAGCCAGGCCAACCAGCGCGAAATCCCGAGCATTCCGCAGAGCGCCATCGAACCGTTCCTCTCCGAACCTTTGGTTGTCGACGAAGGTTCCCTGAGCAGCGCGGCGCGCATCATTGCCACGCAGGAAGATCGCGTGAATATCGGCGCCGGCAATCTGGCGTATGTGACGGGAATCGGCGCTGCGGCTGACAAGGTGCGCCAGTGGCAGATCTACCGGCCCGGCAAACCGCTGGTCGATCCGGCAAACAACGAAGTGCTTGGCTACGAGGCGTACTATCTGGGCAGTGCGCGCCTGGTGCGCGCGGGCGAGCCGGCGACGCTTGAAGTGACGGCGTCGCGCCAGGAAATCGGCCTCAATGATCGCTTGTTGCCGGCGCCGCAACCCGACATCGTCAACTATGTGCCGCATGCGCCGACGCAGGCCGTGAAAGGTAATGTCATGTCGGTATATGGCGGCGTGAATGAAGGGGGACGCCATTCGATCGTCACCTTGTCGCGCGGCAAGAAGGATGGCCTCGAGATCGGCCATGTGCTGACGCTTGCCCGTGCGGGTGGTGAGGTGCGGAATGTCTTCGAGGGTAAGGTGGAACATCATCGGTTGCCCGCGGAGCGTTACGGCCAGCTGTTCGTGTTCCGCGTCTTCGAGCGTGTCTCCTACGCTCTGGTGATGAATGTCGGGCGTCCCGTGGTGGTCGGCGACAGCTTCACGACGCCCTGATTTCCGGTCCGGTTTTAACGGAGTCCGTGGATGCCGGTTGCCGACGGTCTTGCTGCCTGGTTGCGGCTTACGCTGATTCCCGGCATCGGCGCTGATACCCAGCGCAAGTTGCTGCAGGCCTTCGGTCTGCCCGAGGCGATCTTTGCCAGCGGCGTTTCGGCCTTGCGCAGCGTCGTCGATGCCGAGCGCGCCCAGCGCCTGCTGTACGCCGATGCCGCGCTCACGGCCGCCATCGACAAGGCGCTGGCCTGGGCCGCGGAACCCGGCAATCACATTCTCACGCTGGCCGATAGCGAGTATCCGCAGGCCTTGCTGAATAGCGCCGATCCGCCGGTGTTGCTGTATCTCAAGGGGCGAATCGAACTGCTGAATCGCCCGGCGCTGGCCGTGGTCGGCAGCCGCAACGCCACGCCGCAGGGCGAGGCGAATGCTGAAGCCTTCTCGGCAGCTCTCGCGGCGGCCGGCCTGACCATCGTTAGCGGTCTGGCGTTGGGCATCGATGCCGCCGCCCATCGTGGCGCACTGAGTGCGGGTGAGGCAGGCGGCTCGACCATTGCCGTGATCGGCACGGGCGCCGACCGCATCTACCCGGCGAAGAATCGTGATCTGGCGCGCCGCATCGCCGAACAGGGCGCCATCGTCAGTGAATTCCCGCTTGATACGCCGGCGCTGGCGGCGAATTTTCCGCGCCGCAATCGCATCATCGCCGGCCTGGCGCAGGGGTGTCTGGTGGTCGAGGCCGCGGCGCGCAGCGGTTCGCAGATCACCGCGCGGCTGGCCGCCGAAGCCGGGCGCGAGGTGCTGGCGATTCCGGGTTCGATCCACTCGCCGCTCGCCAAGGGCTGTCATCAACTGATCAAGCAGGGCGCCAAGCTCGTCGAATCGGCGCAGGATGTACTGGAAGAGATCAACTGGCAGAACCGCCCGGCGGTGGTGTCTGCCGAGACGCGGGTTGCCGCTGATTCCGCCGCTACCCTCGGTAGCGCGGCCGTGTTGCAGGCGCTCGGTCATGATCCCTGCGCGCTCGACATACTGGCAGTCCGTAGCGGCCTGCCTGCTGGACAGCTGCTGACCGTGTTGCTGGAGCTGGAGCTGGCCGGCTTGGTTGCGAGCCTGCCCGACGGGCGCTATCAGCGTTTGCACAAATCCTGAGCCGGGTCGGGCGCGTTTTTTCTTGTTTATCAATGCGCCGTGGGTGCGGCGGTGGAGTCCGGTATGATTCTGCCTTTGCATCCAGAATCGCTGCTCCCATGTTTGACATCCTGATGTATCTGTTCGAAACCTATGCCCAGCCAGCGGCTTGCCCGGAGTCCGCAGTGCTGGCGCGCAAACTCTCGGCAGCGGGGTTCGAACAGGACGACATTTCGGCTGCGCTCGAATGGTTGTCCGGTATCGAAAATTCTGCTGCGGATGTCGAATATTCCAACCCGTGCCGGCTGGCCGATCCCCAATCGCTGCGCCACTACTGCCGAGCCGAGCTTAACCGCTTGTCGACCGATTGCCGTGGCTTCCTGTATTTCCTCGAAAGCGCGGGCGCCATCGACAGCGTGCTGCGCGAGATGATCATCGAGCGCGCCATGGCTTTGCGCGAGCGGACGATTTCGCTCGACAAGCTCAAGGTCATCGTCCTGATGGTGCTCTGGCGCCGTGACCAGACCCTCGATGTGCTGTTGCTGGAAGAGCTGTTGACGGCTGGCGACGAGCTGCGTCATCTGCACTGATTGTTGGTTCACATCGCATGCCGGGCATGAATGCCCGCATCGCCTGAACAAGTCTGCGCACCCTCCGGAAATTCGACAGCGACCTGGACCTGGAAAAGGCGCCGGCTTGCCAGTTGCTGTTGAGCACGCTTATCATGCAGCGCCTTAGCTTCTTTCTCTCTCCGTCCATTGGCCATCAGAGTGCATGAGTAAACAACTAATCATTGCCGAAAAACCTTCCGTCGCGCAGGACATCGCCAAGGCGCTGGGCGGATTCACCAAGCAGGGTGATTATTTCGAGAGTGACGATTACGTGCTGTCGTCGGCGATTGGTCATCTGCTCGAACTCACGGTGCCGGACGAATATGAAGTCAAGCGCGGCAAATGGTCGTTTGCGCATCTGCCGGTGGTGCCGCCGCACTTCACGCTGCGGCCGATCGAGAAAACCGCCGAACGTCTGAAGCTACTGAATCGCCTGATCAAGCGCAAGGATGTGAGCGGTCTCGTGAATGCCTGCGATGCGGGCCGCGAGGGGGAACTGATTTTCCGTTACGTTGCGCAACACGCCAAGACCGACAAGCCGATCCGTCGCCTGTGGTTGCAATCGATGACGCAGACGGCGATTCGCGATGGCTTCGCCCATCTGCGCACCGACAATGAAATGCTGCCGCTGGCCGATGCTGCGCGCTGCCGTTCTGAGGCCGACTGGCTGATCGGCATCAACGGCACACGCGCCATGACGGCGTTCAATTCGCAGAGCGGCGGCTTTCACAAGACGCCGGTCGGTCGCGTGCAGACGCCGACGCTGGCGATTCTCGTCGAGCGCGAGGAAAAAATCCGCAAGTTCGTTTCGCGCGATTACTGGGAAGTCGAAGCCGAATTCGGCGCCGTGGCCGGTAGCTATCGCGGGCGCTGGTTCGATGAAAAATTCAAGAAGGCCGATGATGAGCACGCGCGTGCCGAGCGTCTCTGGGATGCCGGTACGGCAGCCGCGCTGCGCAAGAAATGCCTCGGCAAGCCGGGCAGCGTCGAGGAGGAAAGCAAGCCGACGACGCAACTGTCGCCGCTGCTGTTCGATCTGACTTCGTTGCAGCGCGAGGCCAACAGCCGTTTCGGTTTCTCGGCCAAAAACACGCTGGGCCTGGCCCAGGCGCTTTACGAAAAGCACAAGGCGCTGACCTATCCGCGTACCGATGCGCGTTGCTTGCCCGAAGACTACATCTCCGGCGTCAAGGAAACCCTCGCCAACCTCGGCGATTCGGCGTATGCCCCGTTCGCCGGGCAGATTCTCAAGAACGGCTGGGTGCATCCGAACAAGCGCATTTTCAATAATGCCAAGATCTCCGATCACCACGCGATCATTCCGACCGCGCAGGTACCGACCAATCTCTCCGAGCCCGAGCAGAAACTCTACGATCTCGTGACGCGGCGCTTTCTGGCGATCTTTTATCCGGCGGCCGAATACAACGTCACGACGCGCATCACGCGTGTCGAGGGCGAACCCTTCAAGACCGAGGGCAAGGTGCTGGTCGCGCCGGGTTGGCTGGCCGTGTATGGCAAGGATGTCTTGATCGACGACGAGAAGGGCGAGAAGGGGCAACAGTTGCCGGCCGTCGACAAGAACGAGCGCGTCTGGGCCAACGATGTCGAAGTCAAATCGCTCGCCACCAAGCCGCCGCCGCGCTTTTCCGAAGCCACGCTGCTGTCGGCCATGGAAGGCGCCGGCAAGTTCGTCGAGGACGAGGAGTTGCGCGAGGCCATGAGTGCGCGCGGTCTCGGCACGCCGGCGACGCGCGCGGCGACCATCGAAGGTTTGATCGCCGAAGAATACGTGCATCGCAACGGCCGCGAACTGCAGCCGACGGCCAAGGCCTTCTCGCTATTGTTCGCGCTCACCAAACTCGGCGTGAATGCGCTGTGTTCGCCCGAACTCACGGGCCACTGGGAGCAGAAGCTGCGCCAGATGGAAGGCGGCGAACTCGCGCGCGACACCTTCATGAGCCACATCGCCGCACAGACCAACGAGATGGTCGAGCGCATCAAGCACGGCGAGATTCCCGACGAGGCCTTCAGCACGCTGCGGACCCCCTGTCCGAAATGCGGTGGCGTGATTCAGGAAAACTACAAGAAATTCCAGTGCAAGAAGTGCGATTTCGCCCTCTGGAAAGTCGTCGCCAGCCGTCAGTACGAACCCGAGGAAGTCGAGGAACTGCTGACCAACCGCATGATCGGTCCGCTGCAAGGTTTCCGCAGCAAGATGGGTCGGCCGGTCGCTGCGAACAACAAGCTGAATGCCGAGAATCAGCCCGAGTTCGATTTCGGCAACAACGATGGCGACGATGGCGAGATCGTCGATTTCAGCGGCCAGGAAGCGCTCGGTCCGTGTCCGAAATGCGGCGGCAAGGTCTACGAAAACGGCATGTCCTACGTCTGCGAGAAGTCCGTGCTGACCAGCGCCGGGCCGAAGAGCTGCGATTTCCGTTCGGGCAAGATCATCCTGCAGCAGACCATCGAACGCGCGCAGATGCAGAAGTTGCTCGAAACCGGCAAGACGGATCTGCTCAAGGAATTCGTTTCCTCGCGCACCAAGCGCAAGTTCTCGGCCTTTCTGGTGCGCGGCAAGGATGGCAAGGTCGGCTTCGAATTCGAAGTACGTGCGCCAAAACCCGGCAAGGCCGCTCCGGCAACCAAGGCCGGGGGCGACGCGGCCGAAACCGCTGCTGCTGCGGCCACCGGGAAGACGCCCGGCAAAAAAACCGCAGCCAGCAAGAAGACGCCTGCGGCAGCCAAGCCTGCAGCCAAAGCCGGCAAGGCCGCCACACCAGCCAAAACGGCCACCAAGGCGCGCACCACGGCAAAGAAATAAGCCACCCGCAGACGCCGCTTCCGGCGTCTGCGGCGTAAGCGCCGTGCTTGGCCGACCATCCGACAAGAGGGATGCATGTCCAGTCTGGAGCTGCGATACCAGCCACTCACGCCCGATCTGGCGCCGGCGCTGGTCGATTGCGTGCATGCCGTGTATGGCGAAAACTATTCCCTGCCGGATTTCTATGATGTGGAGAACATCCGTGCGCTGCTGCAGGCCGGCCTGCTCTACGCATTCGTCGGCCTGAACGCGCGCGGCGAGGTGGTCGCCACCCTCGGCGCACAGCTGGAATGCGCTGGCGCCATCACCGTCGACGGGCGAACCGGCATGGTGCGCAACGCATACCGCCAGCATGGCGCGCTCAAGGAGTTGGGGCTGCGCATGGTCGAGGTCTATCAGCGCCTGCAGACGCACGGCATCCAGATGTATGCCGTCACGTTTCATCCGATCTCGCAGAAACACGGTTTGAGCTACGGCTGTTTCGTCACCGGTTTGCTGCCGGCGCATTTTCCGCCGGCGATGGTTCCCGTCGAATATGGCGCTTTTGCCGGCCGCTTCGGCGCCGTCACGATGTTCTACCAGATGCGGCCGCTGCCACCCGCCGCCGTCTGTCTGCCCGCCCCCTATCGGGAGTTGCTGGCCGGCATCTATGCGCGCAACGCGATCGAAAGGCACGAGATCGCAGCAGGCAGGGCATTGCCTGGTGAGGAGACGCGCTTCAGCATCAGCTTCAATGTGCGGACCAGGGTCACCAGCGTGCGGATTCTTGGCATTGGCGACGATTTCTGTGCGGCGCTGGCCAGGCTTGAAGCAGAGATCGTTCAGGGGGACAGCGCGGTGACTTATCTCGACCTGCCGCTCGCCAGCCCCGCCAGCCACCAGGCCGTCGCCAGCGCCAATCGGCAAGGCTTCTTCTTCGGCGCCCTGCTGCCGGCGCGCCAAGCCGGCGACATGCTGCGCCTGCAGAAATTCGCGTTGGATTCGGTCACTCCCGGCGAGATGAAACTCTGCTCGGCTGAAGTGCGGCAGATGCTGGATTACGTGTTGGCCGATGCGAGGCGGGTGGCAGGTTTTCACTCCTCGTTATCTGCATATCAATTCAACATATAATCGCTGACTTGGATTACTGGACGGCCGAGTTGTTCGCGCTGTAACAGTTCTGATGCGGAATTTTCCGGTCACAGAATGTTTGGAGTGAAATGTCATGAATAGCCGGTTGTTAATCGTAGCGTTTGGCTGCGCAGTTTTGACGCTATCGGGGTGTGTGAGCAACCAGGCAAAGATTTCCGTTCTGCAAGCTCCTGAGATCGAAGACGCTACGCGCTTCAAGACGATTTCCGTGGCGCGATTCTCGGGCCAGCAGGGCGAGCTGCTGGCGACTGAACTGGGTACGGCGTTGATCAATGTGCGTGTACAGGACAAACCCGTGTACCGGTCGGTCAATCGACTCGCCACCACGTCAGCTGCAATGCCTGCAGGTGCAACCAGCGACACACGATCATTGGCCGTGACTGCACGCACGCAAGGTGCAGATGCGTTGGTCGCCGGAGATGTGTTGCAGGCTGGGTTCCAGGATCGTTCGCGCACAACGACGGAATATGTTTGCGACCAGTATGAAACGTCGAAAAAACTGTTCAAGAAATGCTTGTCTGGTCACAACGCTACGGTGATGTGCACGGACCGTACGGCGTCGATGCAGGTGCAGGTTAAACTCGTCGACACGACTTCTGTAAACACGGTTTACAACGAGGTGCTTACTCGGCAAAGCAAAAGCGAAGCTTGTGGTCAGGACAAGCCGCTCGATGCTCAAATCATGCTGGCCGGATTGCGCGGTCAGATAATCGAGGATCTCAAGCGCAAGCTGGTCCCGCATGACAAAATCATGGATGTCAGCCTGATGCCTGCCGATGGCACGTTGCGCGCCGATACTGCAAGGGAAAGATTCGACGGCGCGATCAAGTTTGCTCATGCCAGTCGAATGGATCGCGCGTGTGAAATATTTCGCGATCTCTTCGGTACAGAAAAGCAATCCGTAGCGTTGCTGTATAACCTGGCAGTTTGCGAAGAAGTCGATGGGGCTTACTGGAAGGCCAACGAGTACTTGCGCATGGCGGATCGTTTGACATCTGAACCGAACAAGCTCATCGGCGAGGCTTTAGCCAGAAACGAGACCAGCATCAAGAAAGCCGGTGCACTGGCACGCAATCGAGGCGACCTCGTGAATAGCAGCAAGCTGGAAGCAGGGGCGGCGCCGCAGACTCTGGGGGCTCGTCCCGGTGCGGGGGTGAATTTGGCGCAGATCGTGGCGCCAACCGCACCGAATGTCACTGCAGACAGTCTGCTGCTGGAGAAACGTGTGGCGTTGGTGATTGGAAATGGCGCCTATCGACGTGGTGCGTTACTGAACCCAGTCAATGACGCGCGAGTCATCGCAGCAGAGTTGCGCAAGGCGAATTTTCAGGTCATCGTCGTGGAAAACGCTGACCGTGTAAAGATGCTGAACGCCATCGATGCGTTTGGCAACGCCATCAAAAAGGATGGGGTGGCGCTGGTGTTTTATGCCGGTCACGGCATGCAGGTGAAGGGTGAAAATTACCTGATTCCGGTCGATGCCGACCCAAAGGGTGAGAATGACGTCACCTTTATGACCATCAATCTGGGGCAGGTTCTGTCAAAACTTGAGGATGCGAAATCGCGCGTCAATATTGTGGTGCTGGATGCTTGTCGTGATAATCCGTTCGCACGTTCCTGGCGCTCCACGCGGGGCGGTTTGGCCTCAATTGATGCACCCTCAGGCACCGTGATTGCGTATGCGACAGCCCCAGGGAAAACGGCGGCGGATGGCGCTGGTGCGAATGGTTTGTATACCAGCTACTTCGTCAAGCAACTCGCGATTCCGAATCAAAAGCTCGAGGATGTTCTGAAGAATACGCGTAAGGGCGTTGCCGCCGCGTCGAATAATCAACAGATCCCATGGGATTCCTCGTCGCTGACAGGCGATTTCTATTTCCGCGTTAGTTCGGGTGGTTGAGGGGGCCTAATTTAATTTCGTGAATGCATCTTGACCGCCTTGGTTCCCGGCAGCTTGCACGCCAGCAGCGCCTTGCGCAGCACGTCGATGGCCTTGTGGCGCGGGAAGCTGGAGCGCCAGACCAGGCCGACGCGGCGTGTCGGGGTGGGCTCGACGAAGGGGCGCACGCGCAACAGCGGGTCATTCTTCGGGATCAGGTCGGCGCAGGATGAGGGCATGACCGTCACGCCGATGCCCGAGGCGACCATGTAGCGGATGGTTTCGAGCGAACTGCCTTCCAGGATCTGCGGCGTGGCGGCGTTGCTGGCCAGTGCGCAGAGGTCGAGGACCTGATCGCGGAAGCAGTTGCCGGCGCCGAGCATGAGCAGCGGCTCGTCGAGCAGCCAGCGCGGCTCGATGGTTTTGTGCTTGACCCAGGCATGGTTGGCCGGCACCAGGGCGCGGAAGGCTTCGTCATACACGGCCTGGGCGACCAGCCCGGTTTCGGCATGCGGCAGGGCCATGATGATGACGTCGATGGCGCCGGCCTTGAGGCTGTCGAGCAGGCCGGCGGTGAAGCCTTCCTGAATGATCAGTGGCATGCGTTCGGCATCCTTGCGCAGCAGCGGCACGAGGGTCGGCAGCAGATACGGCGCGATGGTGTGAATTACGCCGATGCGAAGCGGACCGGCGAGCGGATCGCGGCCCTGGGCGGCGAGTTCGCTGACGCGCGCGGCTTCGGCCAGCACGCGCTCGGCCTGGGCGACGATCTGGGCGCCGATTTCCGTCACGCGTACTTCGGCGCCGCGCTCGAACAGCGCGATGCCGAGTTCATCTTCGAGTTTCTTGACGGCGACCGACAGCGTGGGTTGGGTGACGAAGCATTTTTCGGCGGCGCGGCCGAAATGGCGCTCGCGCGCCAGCACGACAATGTAGCGGAGATCGGTGAGAGTCATGGGCGCGCTGGTCCGGGATTGGGGGCAGACAGCAATCAGCTTCAGGGCGGCGTGATGGGCTGGAACAGCACGTCGAGATCTTCGGCGGTGATGAGGTTCTGGCGAATGGCGGCGCCTTCGAGCAGGTTGTCGGCGAGGCCGCGCTTGCGCTCCTGCAGGGCAAGAATCTTTTCTTCGACGGTGCCCTGGGTCAGCAGCTTGTAGACGAACACGGGTTTGTCCTGGCCGATGCGGTGTGCGCGTGCCGAGGCCTGTTCCTCGGCGGCCGGATTCCACCACGGATCGTAGTGGATCACGCTGTCGGCGGCGGTCAGGTTCAGGCCCGTGCCGCCGGCTTTCAGGCTGATCAGGAACAGCGGCACTTCGCCGCTCTGGAAGCGCTGGATCGGCGTCTCGCGGTCCTTGGTCTGGCCGGTGAGCTTGACGTAGGACATGTCGCGCGCTTCGAGTTCGGCTTCGATGAGCCCCAGCATGCTGGTGAATTGCGAGAACAGCAGCACGCGGCGGCCCTCGGCACGCAATTCGGTGAGCATTTCCATGAGCAGTTCGAGCTTGGCGGATTCGGTGGTCTGCAGTTTCTCGCTGGCGCCGTGCAACTTGACCAGGCGCGGGTCGCAACAGGCCTGGCGCAGCTTGAGCAGTGCATCGAGAATCATGATCTGGCTCTGGCCGACGCCGCGTGTGGCGAGGACCATGCGCAGTTTCTTGTCGAAGGCCAGACGCAGCGACTCGTAGAGATCGCGCTGTGCGCCTTCGAGTTCGACCCAGCGGATGATCTCGGTTTTCGGCGGCAGCTCGGTAAGCACCTGTTCCTTGGTCCGGCGCAGCAGGAACGGACGAACACGATCGGCGAGTTGTGCGCGGCGACTTTCGTCGTTGTGCTTCTCGATCGGTGCGCGAAAGGCCAGGGCAAAGCGGCGCACGTCACCGAGCAGGCCGGGCATCAGGAAATTGAATTGCGCCCAGAGTTCGCCGAGATTGTTTTCGAGCGGCGTGCCGGTCAGCGACAGGCGGTGGCGCGCCCTGAGCTGGCGTGCGACGCGGTGCGACTGGGCCTTGGGATTCTTGATGAACTGCGCTTCGTCGAGCACCAGCAGGTGGTATTCCTGTGCCAGCAGGGTTTCCTGATCGCGTACCAGCAGCGGGTAGGTGGTGATGATCACATCGACGTGCGCCATTTCGGTGAACCGCGCGGCGCGTTCCGGACCATGCAGGGTGAGTACTTTCAGTTCCGGCGCGAACTCGCGCGCTTCCTTGCACCAGTTGGGAATCAGGCTGGTCGGAATCACCACCAGGCTCGGCCGGTTGGCGCGGCCGCTGGCTTTTTCGAGATGCAGATGAGCCAGTGTCTGGACGGTTTTTCCCAGACCCATGTCGTCGGCCAGGATGCCCGCAAAGCCATAGCTGCGCAGGAACTGCAGCCAGTTCAGGCCGGCCTGCTGGTAGGGGCGCAGCACGGCGTTGAAACCCGGCGCGGGTAGCGTTTCCTCGATGCCCGCGAAATCGCGCAGGCGCTGGCCGAGTTCGCGCAGGCGCTCGCCGCCGAGCCAGTGGCCGGGCAGTTTTTCGAGTTCAAGCAGAACGCCCGCATGCAGGCGCGACAGGCGCGGCCGCGCTTCCTCGCCGGCGAATTCGAGCAGCGGGCCGAGCCAGGTGCGCAGGCGCTGCGCCGCGACAGGCAGCACATGGCGTTCGTCGAGCGGTAGCGGAATGCGATCGTCATCCGCCAGCAGGCGCAGCTCTTCGAGCAGCTTGGGACGCTGGGCGATCAGGCGCGCCAGCGGTTCAACGAGGCTGATGCGCTTGCCGTCGATCACCACGCCGAGATCGAGATCGAACCAGTCATTGTTGCTGGCGACTTCATCTTCGAGGACTTCAACGAACCAGTCTTCGGCTTCGCTGAGCTGGTAGGGGAAGTCGTCGGCAATCTCGACATGTACTCCGGAGTTTTCAAGTGCCGGCACGTCGTATTCGAGAAAACGCATCCAGTCGGCGATGTCCTGCTCTGCTGGCAGCAGGCAGTCATGACGCGCATCGATGCGTTCGGCATTCGGCCAGCGCTGCCGGTAGCTCTGCAGACCATGCAGTTGCAGCAATTGCCAGGTGGAGCGCTCGCTGGCGACATCGCGCTGCAGCGTCAGCGAACGGCCGGCGCGTTCGCTGCGCAGCAGCGCGGGCGGGTTTTCCATGCCGGGCGTACGCGGCAGGCCGGGATATTCGAACCACAGCGTGGCGACCGCCGGATTCTGCGCCATGCCTGTGCCATGCTTGTGCGTGAAGCAGGCGGTCTGCAGGCGCAGGACCGACACGGGCTCGCCGGTCGGCAGTTCGGGTTCGCTGGCTTCCGGCAGCGGCAGCTCGATCTGGCGCAGCGCGGCAATCTCGTTGAGGCGCTGACGCACCAGCAAGGCGTCGAGTTCGTCGAGCGGCGGTGCGGCGAGCAGCTGGTGGGCCAGGGTTTCCGGCATGTCGATGCACAACGGCCCAGCCTCGTTGCGTTCCGGATCGACGTACCACAGCGGCCAGGTTGGCAGCAGTACGAGATCCTGCGTGGCATCCAGCGCCGGGGCGATCTGCAGATGCTGGCGTCCCCTGGCGTCGCGCTGCCAGACCAGATTGCCCGGCAGTGACGGCCCAGCGTGCAGCACCGGATGTGTGACATCGTCGAGATGCACGCGTCCCGTGCGCAGCACCATGCGCAGCAGTTGGGCGCCATCTTCGCCGCGCAGTTGCAGCGAGGATTCGTAGCTCAGCAGCAGATTCTCCTGCAGCGCCAGGAACAGGCGCAGGATCGGCAAATCGTTGGCTTGCAAGAACGGCGGTACGTTGCCCCAGCTCAGGCGGTGGAAATCCAGACGCAGTGCTTCGGGGCGTGTGTAGTTGCTGTCCTTCATGCGGCGCGCCTTGAACAGCGACAGGCGACCGTCGGCGGGAGTCAGCACATACAGCACGAATTGCCCGCTGGCCGGCTGTTCCTCAGTTTCCCCGGGTTGTTCGAGTCCCTGCAGCCAGGTCTGGGTTTCCGGCGACACCGTTTCGCGCTCGGGCTGCGCGCCATTCCGGTCTTCAGCCCCCTGTCCTTGCCAGCGCATCAGCAATGCGACGACATGGGCGCAATTCAGCGCGTCGGGGCAGGTGCAGATCCCCGTGACCTGCTTGACGTGATGCTCGTCGCAGGTGACCTGGATGTCCTGGCGCTGCAGCTTGCCGCGTGCGCCCTGACAGCTGCCGGTGATGCGCAGCTTGCCATTAGTTGAGACGATGGCGTCGATATGCGCGCGTCCCTCGTCCGCCATGGTTTGGCCGCGATCCAGAGCCTGGCGCGTGAACAACAGGCTGAACTGCTGGCTCAGATTGGGCGGAGCGGCATGCGAAACGTCAGACATCGTTCGGATTCTGTTACAGGAAACCGGATAGGGTACCAGACTCTGCGTAGTCGTGAATACCGGCGAGGCTTCAAAGCGTTTATTTCCTCTCCTCTGTCACCAGCGTGACGCGACACAATGGCGCCAGTACGGTGCGGCGCTCCACTCGCCTGCCGATGTCTGCTATAACCTGCACGTTTTCTCAGTCATGGATGGGCGGCTTCTTCAATATGCTGCGGATTGGAATCGACCTCGGCGGCACCAAGATCGAGATTGTCGCGCTCGCCAACGACGGGCGCGAACTGTTGCGCCGGCGTCTGCCGACGCCGCAGGGCGATTATCGGGCGACGTTGCAGACCATTGCCGCGCTCGTGAACCAGGTCGAACAGGAGCTGCAGGCGCACGGCAGCGTTGGCGTCGGTATTCCGGGCGCCATTTCGGCGCGCACGCGGTGCGTCAAGAACGCCAACTCCACGTGTCTGATCGGCCAGCCGTTGCAGCAGGATTTACAGCGGCTGTTGCAGCGCGAGGTGCGCCTGGCGAACGATGCGAACTGCTTTACGCTCTCGGAGGCGCACGATGGTGCGGGCGCCGGTGCCGCAGTGGTCTTTGGCGTGATTCTCGGCACCGGGGTCGGCGGCGGCATCGTTGTGCATGGCCAGGTCCTCAACGGCGCGAATGCAATCGCCGGCGAGTGGGGCCACAATCCGCTGCCCGGAGATGAGTTGCGCCGCCCGGCGTGTTTTTGCGGCCGCACGGGTTGTGTCGAAACCTTTTTGTCCGGACCGGGCATGTTCGCCGATCATCTGGCGCAGCAGGGTGCGCCAGATGCCAGTGCGCTCGGCGATGCCAGCGAGATCGCGACCCGTGCCGCAGCCGGCGATGCGGCTTGCAATGCGACACTGCAACGCTATGAGGTGCGTCTGGCGCGCGCGCTGGCTCAGGTGATCAATATTCTCGACCCCGAAGTGATTGTGCTGGGCGGCGGCTTGTCGAATATCGAGCGCCTGTATGCCAACGTGCCGCAGCTGTGGGGCGAGTGGGTGTTTTCCGATCAGGTCGTCACGCGGCTGTTGCGCAACCGGCACGGCGATTCGTCGGGGGTGCGTGGCGCGGCCTGGCTCTGGGAGGCATGATCACTGGTTCAGAATCGTCGGCCGCTTGCCGACAAAGCTCCAGGTGCGGGTGATGTCGATCACGTCATAGCTGCGTCTGAGGTCGGGCGGAAAGGCCGCAAACGGGGCACTCATTTCGACGATGCGGATCACGGCGTCGTCAAGTTCCTTGTGGCCGCTGCTTTTTTTGATGCGTACGCCGGCCAGTGAGCCGTCGCTGTTGATGCTGACCGTGACCATCAGATCGTCGTAAGCCAGGTTCTTTGACAGCTGTGGATAATTGAGTTCGCCGATGCGCTGGACTTTCTGTCGCCAGCCGTCGCCATAAAACGCCAGATGCAGGTTTTCGGCATTGCCGCCCAGAATGCTGCCGCGCCGGCGTTCGCTCGGCGGCAAGTTGCCGGGCAGTGGCCTCAGGCCGCTGCGCGCCATGTTCAGCGCCCGGCTCGCCAGATCGGCGCCGCGCAGCGACTGCTGGTCAGCGCCGTCGCGACCGCTGTCGGCCTTGTTGGCGCCAGCGGTTCCGGCGGCTGGCGGATGCGGGTTTGTCGTTGCGCCCGCATTCGTCGTGGCTGTGGCACTGGCGGCGGCTGCGCGGGCCTGGGCAGCCGCCTGTTCCGCTGCCGCAGTACGCGCTTGTGCCTCCACACGGGCTTGTGCTTCCGCACGTGCCTGTTGTGCCGCGCGCTGACGTTCTTCCGCTTCGGCCTGCGCGCGGGCCTGGGCCTGCTGCTCGCGCGCCAGGGCTTCGGCATGTGCGATACGCTGGCGTTCGAGCGCCTCGGCTTGGGCGCGAGCCTGTTGCGCGGCTTGCATGGCTTGCTCGGCCGCGAGTGCTGCAGTGCGGCGTTGTTCTTCTGCGCGCAGCAGGGCTTCCCTGTGCGCGGCCTCCTTGCGTGCGGCTTCAAGCGCGGCCTGTTGTGCCGCTTCTTCCTGTGCCTTGAGTAACGCCGCTTGCTCTGTCGCCGCGCGTGCTGCAGTTTCGGTGCGTTGCCGTTCGAGGGCCGCCGCAGCGGCTTTGGCCTGGGCGGCAGCTTGCTCGGCCTGTGCAGCCTGGAGGCGGCGTTGTTCCTGAAACTCGGCTTCTTGCTGGCGTTGGGCGGTTTGTTCTGCCTCGATGCGGCGCTGCTCTTCGAGGCGTTGTTGTTCGGCGCGGTGCTGCTCCTCAAGTTGACGCAGTTCGGTCTCCTGCTGGCGTTCTGCCGCTGCGGCCGCGCGTGCCGCAGCACGTGTCTCTTCCGCGCGGATTTGCCAGTCGCTGTCATTTGGCGTGCTCAACACGCTGCGGCCGTTTTCATGGCTGGCGGTTGGTACGTCGGCAGCCAGTTCAGGCAAGGGCGCCGGTGGCGCGACCACCTGGGCCACGATGGCCGCCGGCGGTGGTGGCGCAGGCGGCGGTGCGGGTGCCGGTTCGGGCAGCTTGAGCGCAGGTGGCGCTGGTGGCGGTACGGGGAATTCCGGGACTGCAACGGGCACGGCCGGCGGCGCGGGGTTGGCGACAGTTTCGACGGCTTGTGTCGGGGGCTGTGGTGTGCCGGGTTGCGGCTGGGGGACTGGTTTTTCGGCGCCGACAGGCTGACTGCGCAGGATGGCGTTCAGCGTCGGGATGTTCGCGCGCCGCTCCATGCTGAAGGTGCTGAGCCACGGCAAGCCGGCGCCCGGTATGCCGAATTGCAGCGACAGCAGCAGCAAATGCAGCGCCATGCTGAGCAGCAGCGCCTTGATCAGATCGTCATTCTGATAAACATTCACTGGAAACGGACCGGGTTGGACTTTTGGCAGCGCCGTGGAGTGGAGATGGAATCGGGGTCATTTCCCGAGCCGCCTGGGGGTGCAGGAGGCTTGTCGACGGGCCGATTCTGGAAAAGGGGGGAGTTTAACCCAAGAGTCATTCGCCGCCTTGCAGCGCAGATGCTCGGTCTTCGGCAGTTTGACGCAGTGGTGCGGGAAGATTGCCGGTTTTGCCGGCAGGATTGATTCATTCCGGCTTCCCTACCCCGGTATCGGCAGTCGGAAATTGCCTGGCTGGCTTGAATTGACACTCATAGCATCGCCAACATATAGTGTCGCGCCTGCCCTTGCGCCATATTGCCGGGGATCGGGGTGAACAGATAAGCACTGCGGCGATTTCGCCGTTCCTGAATGCAGAACCCACTGGCAAACCTGCGACTTCGTTCGAGATGAAACGCTCTTCCATTCTTGCTTCATTTTTCCTCGGCTCGGTTCCTGTTGCGGCATCGTTGTTGCTGTTGCCCGGTAGCGCCTTGGCGCAGGCGGAGATTTTCAAGCAGTTGCGCTGGTTTCAGATGACGACGACGCTGAAGTCAGCCCCGGCCGCCGATGCCGAAGCTGCGAATGCTGTGGCGACTGAGGCGGCCAGCGGCGCCGTTGAGCCGGCGGCCGCTGCCTTGCCGAGTGCAGCGGACGTAACCGCCGGCGCCAGTGCAGTTTCGACGCCGCCACCGGCTGCGCCTGCGGTTGACGGACCAGTTTGGTCATTCGAACAGCTTTTGACCCAGGCCATGACCCATCCGGCGATCCAGACCAAGAGCTCCTTGGCGAATGCGGCGCAGGCCAATCTGGAAGCTGCGAACTGGCAGAAATACCCTACACCGACGCTCGAAGCCGCAACGATCCACAGCCATCGTCCAAGCACTGCCTTCCGGCTGCAGCAGCCGTTGTGGACCGGTGGGCGCATCACGGCCGGCATTGACGCCGCGAGCTCCCGGCAGCAGAGCGCGGATGCCGAGACGGCGGAAACGCAGCGCGACATCGCGAATCGTGTGGTGTCGGCATTTGCCGAAGCGCAGCGCCAGCAATTGCGCCAGGAGTTCGCGATCAAGAGCGTGCGCGAACACGAGAAGCTGCTGCGCTTGATTACGCGTCGTGTCGAGACCCAGGTGAGTCCCGAGGTCGATAAGGGATTTGCACAGTCGCGCCTGTTTCAGGTCATGAACGATTTGTCTGTGGTGACCCAGGCGCTTTCGAACGCCCTGAACCAGCTGTCGCAGTTGACCGGCAAGCCCGTGCTGCGCGTGACGCCGCTGAATGCCGAAAATATCGCTGCACCGGCGAAGCGTGCCGAGGCGCTGGATCAGGCCGTTGCCAGTTCGCCGACACTCGCGCGCATCAGCGCCGAGGAGGATGCGGCGGCGGCGGATATCGAGGCAAAGAAGGCGGCGTATATGCCGCAGCTTTCGGCGCGGTACGACAAGACATTCGGCGCGTTTGGCGACAGTCAGGTCATGCTGGTGCTGGAGGCGCAGCCGGGTGCCGGTCTTTCGGCACAATCCGGCGTCGATGCGGCGATCGCCAAACGTGAGTCGATTCGCCTGAGTCGCGAGGTGGAGTTGCGCGATCTCAGGGAGCGCGTGACCAGCGACTGGGATGCGTTGATTGCTGCGCGCCTGCGGCAGGAAAACGCCGAGCAGGCGCGGCGCATGGCCAGCAATGTGTTCGATTCCTATGCGCGGCAGTACACCCTCGGCCGCAAGACCTGGATCGATGTCCTGAATGCTGTCCGCGAAGCTGCCCAGGCGGAAATGTCGACGGCGGATGCCGGCGCCGAAGTGGTTGCGGCAACCCAGCGGCTGCGGTTGTTGACCGGGGCCCTCAATATCGGCATCGTCACTGCGGCCGCGCATGCAAACTGAGCGTCCGTAGCAAGGAACATGTGATTTCCTGGCGCCTGCATGTTTGGCGATAAGCGATACAAGGCTACAAGTCCATGCTCAATTTCTTGACAGCCTTCCAATGAAAAAAACCGCAGCAGTGCAATCCTTGATCGAACGTTCGGCGCGCCTCGCCGGCCAGCCACTGGCGCGCGCGCGCATCGACGATCTCAACCGGGCGCTGCAAGACTGCAAGGACGATGAGCCGGCACTTGCCGTGCTGCGCAAGGCTTGGCATGCCGCGGGGTTTCACGGCAGTCCGGGCAGCATCCGGCATCCCGGCGCCGAACATCTGCCGTTTGCCGGCTGGCATCCGGCACGCGGTTGGTTCATCGCCGTGGCGCGTAATGCGGATCAGAGCTGGACGATTCAGGACATGGCCGGACAAACCGCCACGCAGGGCGCTCTCGACGATGCGGAATGCTTCAGCATTCCGGGCAAGCCGCAGACGACGCAGCATGGCGCCGCCGCCGAGGTTGGCAAGGGGGTGCCGAAGGCCTTCGATCTGGTGCGCCAGGCGCTGGCGAGTCAGCGCAGCATTTTCATCGAGTCGGTGCTGGCGACGTTCCTGATCAACATCCTGGCATTGACCACCTCGCTGTATTCAATGCAGGTGTACGACCGGGTGATTCCGAATCACGGCTTTCAGACGCTCTGGGTGCTTTCGGCCGGCGTGTTCATTGCGATCGTCTTCGAGCTGGTGCTCAAGCATGTGCGCAGCGTGGCGATTGACAAGACCTGTCGGCGCATCGATACCAAGCTCTCGGAATGGTTCTTTCGCCGCGCGCTCGGGGTTCGCCTCGAAAGCCGGCCGCCGTCGGTGGGAACCCTGGCCTCGCAGATTCGCGGTTTCGAGCAGGTGCGTGCGACGCTGACTTCAACCACATTGTTTGTGATCGCCGATATTCCGTTCGCGCTGTTTTTCATGCTGGTGATTTTCCTGATCGGTGGCTGGGTGGTGCTGGTACCGCTGATTGTATTGCCAGTCTCGTTGATCGCCGGCTTGATGTTTCAACGCGTGATTCGCAGGGAAACCCAGCGGCATGTCATGCAGCTGAATCACAAGACAGGTCTGCTGGTCGAGTCGATCGATGGCGCCGAATCGCTGAAGGCGAATGCGGCCGAGTGGAAATTCCAGTCGCGCTGGAACCAGATGATGAGGGAGGTCGGCGAATCCGATCATCGCGTCAAGCATTATTCGGCGTTTTCGGCGCATATCACGGGCGCCATCCAGCAGTTTGGCTATGTCGGTCTCGTGGCCGTTGGCGCCTATCTCGCGACGTCGGGTCAGCTGACCATGGGGGGGTTGATCGCCTGCTCGATCATCAGCGGCCGCGCCTTGAATCCGATCGCCCAGTTGCCCAGCATTCTCGTGCAGTGGGCGAATGCTCAGGCCGCGTTGCGCGGACTCGACAAGGTGATTGCGCTGCCCAACGACCTCGACGAGGTGGCCGGCGCCTTGGTACCGGAAAATCTGCATCATGGCTTGCGCGCCGAAGGCGTGCATTTCGCGTATGGATTGGGTCAGCAAAGTGTGATCGACATTCCGCGTCTGGTGTTGAATCCCGGCGAGCGCGCCGGTCTGATCGGCCCGATCGGCTCGGGCAAGAGCACGCTGCTCAAGGTGGCGGCCGGATTGTATCGGCCCGGTTCCGGCAAAATGTTCCTCGGCGATATTGATATGGCCTTGCTGGCATCCGGCGTGGTGCGTGAGCGGATTGGCTATTTGCCGCAGGATGTGCAGTTGTTCAGCGGCACTTTGCGTGACAATCTGTTGCTCGGCCTGCCCGATCCCGGTGATGGTCCGATCCTCGAGGCGGCCCGCAAGACGGGACTTTTCGCGTTGATCTCGAATCACCCGAAAGGCCTGGCGCTGCCGATTGCCGAGGGTGGGCGTGGCGTTTCGGGGGGGCAGCGGCAACTGGTCGGCATTACGCGGCTGTTGCTGGGAAATCCGCCCATCTGGTTGCTTGATGAGCCGACGGCTTCTCTCGATTCTGCCAGTGAGGCGCGCATTGTCGCGCTGCTCGGCGAAGTCGCGGCTGGCGGGGCGACCATGCTGATTGCGTCGCACAAGACTGCGCTGCTGCCTTTGTTGCCGCGCCTGATCGTCGTGCAGGACGGCAGGATCGCTCAGGATGGTCCGTGCAATGATGTGCTGGCCATCCTCACTGGCAAGACCAGGGCGCCCGTTTCCGCCGCAGTGCCGGCAGGCGCTGGCCTGGCCATACCCTGAAAGCTGGAGAGAATAGATGTCCTTCACGATGCGCCCCGATGGCGATCATCACGATGATCATTCCGAGCAGACCCCGCGTTCCGGACGCATCGTGCTGTTCGCGAGCTTGCTGGCCTTTGGCGCCTTTCTGGCCTGGGCAAACTGGGCTGAACTCGATCAGATTACCCGCGCCAGCGGTCAGGTGATTGCCAGTTCGCGCAATCAGGTGATCCAGACGCCGGACGGCGGCGTTCTGGAAGAGTTGCTGGTCAAGGAAGGCTCGAAAGTCAAACGAGGCGAGCTGCTGGTGCGGTTTGAACGGACCAAGCTGGAGGCCGTGTATGCCGAAAGCGCCATCAAGGCCGCCGCTTTGAAGGCCAATGTGGCGCGACTGAATGCGGAAATCTTTGGCGGCCCGATCAAGTTCCCGCCGGCGCTGAATGCTTACCCAGAGTTTCGTGAGAATCAGAGTGTCCTGTATCACAAGCGCCAATCGGCCATCAACGAGGAGGTTGCGGCGCTGAACAAGTCGCTGGAACTGGTGAAGACCGAACTCGAGATGAATCTGCCACTGGTCAGCACGGGCGATGTCAGTAAGGCCGAGATTCTCAAGCTGCAGCGCCAGGTGGCCGAGATTCAGGGGCAGATCACTAACCGGCGCAACAAGTATCTGCAGGATTCACAGGCCGAACTCGCCAAGGCGCAGGAGGATCTGGCCGGCGTCGAGCAGATTCTGACGCAGCGCAAGGACCAGCTTTCGTATACCGAAATTCATGCGCCCATGGATGGTGTGGTGCGCAACATTCGCCTGACCACGCGTGGCGGCGTGGCGCGCCCTGGCGAGGAAATCATGCAGATTGTGCCGCTTGACGACGATCTGATCTTCGAAGCCAAGGTCAAGCCAGCCGATATCGCCTTCGTCAAGCCGGGTCTCGCGGCGACGATAAAGCTCGATGCCTACGATTACTCGATTTACGGCAGCCTGAATGGCGAGGTGTCCTATATCAGCGCCGATACGCTGCTCGAAGAGGGGCGTGGCGGCGAGCAACAGCCGTATTACCGCGTGCAGGTCAAAAGCAAGGGGCGTACTCTGGTCGGGCGCAAGAGCGAAAACATCGACATTCAACCGGGCATGACGGCGACCGTGGAAATTCTTACGGGCAGCAATACGGTTCTGCGCTATATCACCAAACCGATTACCAAGACGCTTTCCGAGTCGCTTGGCGAGCGCTAGGCCGTTTGTAGGCAAGCACCGCCTGCGACACCTGCGGCCCCGCGCCGGCGGGTGAGGGCTACGAATTTTTCCGGGCTGGGCCGTGGGATATTTTCCACGTGCGGAAAAAATTCTTAACCCTACATTATACCCAAAAAATCACCATAGTGCGGTATTATTACTTAAGTCTGTTTGTCAGACTAGCTTTTTTGCGTCTGTATGTTTTAAATAAAAGTTTGTTTTCAATGGTTTTTTCGGGCGCCACCCTGAGTGTAAGGATAAAGACATGAGCCAAGACGATCTGCCGCAGAACATCAAGAACACCGGGTATTCCCGTGAGGTCAGGATTGATTCGGATGGGCGGTTGGTTGGCTCCAGTGGGCAGGCGGCGCGCGAGGTCAGAATCGGACCGGATGGGCGGGTCATCAAGGCGCCGAAACAACCCCTCGATATGGCGCAGCAACCGGTGCGCACCCAGCAGGCCAAGGCGCCTGTACCAGAAGCGAAACCCAAGCTGTCTGCCGAGGAGCAGCAGAAGATCCTGGCCGACAATAGCGGGCCAACCGTGGCTGACAATATCGTCAAGGCGCAAACCGGTGCGGCAGCCGAGGCGGAAGCGGCGCCTGCGGCAGTTGCTGCTCCGGCTCCGGTTGAACCCGTGGTTGCCCAGGCGCCGGCTGTCGCCGAAAGTGTTGCCGCCACCACGGGGGTGACGGAAAGCCAGAGTGCTGCAGTGGGCAGCAGCGCCGGCGAAGGCGCCATGGCTTCGGCTGCGGGTGGTTCTTCGACCGCTGGCGCGGGGTCTTCCTCGTCGTTTTCGGGTGGCCTGCTGCCGGCTCTGGGCGGCATCGGTTTGCTGGCGCTCGCTGGCGGCGGTGGAAGCAGCAGCAGTTCTTCTTCCTCAGCCGCCGCTGTGGTTCAGACCTTGCTGTCAGGCAGCGTGGCTGACGGCTATATCAATGGCGCAAAGATTTATGTCGATCTGGACAACGATGGCCTGGCCGATACGAATGAAAACACCAACATAGTCACTAACCAGAGCGGCGCATTTTCCGGTAATACAACACTAGCGGTTTCCGGCCATGCCATTCTCGCTGTCGGTGGTGCGGATACCTCGACAGGTTTGCATAACGCCTTCATGGTGCTCAAGGCGCCGGTCGGCGCCACGGTGATCAATCCGCTGACGACCCTTGTGCAGGCGTATATGGATACGCATGGCGGGGTTACGGCTGCGGCGGCAACGACTGCG
This sequence comes from Pseudomonadota bacterium, assembly GCA_052034445.1. Lineage (GTDB taxonomy): Bacteria > Pseudomonadota > Gammaproteobacteria > Burkholderiales > Rhodocyclaceae > Sterolibacterium. The sequence continues at coordinate 28,401 of JBPOIN010000093.1, forward strand.
GTGGCCAATGCCTTGGGTCTCAGTGGCGTGAATCTGTTGACCTACAATCCGCTGGCCAATTCCGGTGCCACGGCACTGGCCGTGCAGCAGGCGGCCGCACAGGTCGCCGCCATCGCCACGATTGCTGCCAACGATGCCGGCACGCTCAATGCGCTGACCACGTCGAACGCGGTGCTGGACAACCTCGCCAACGCCATCACTTCGGGCAGCTCCCTGAATCTGACCAATACCACGCTGTTGACCAGCGTGTTGACGGGTTCTGGCGTCGTCACTTCGGCTGCGACTCTGGCCACGACCGTGAGTACGGCAAACACCAGCATTGCCGCCGCCACGAGTGTGGCTGCCGTCACGGCCGCGCAGATTCAATATGCTTCGGATTTGGCCGATACGGTGGCCCCGTTAGCCGCCGGTACGCCGGATTTGCTCGACAGTTCGGATAGCGGCAGCAATACTTCCGACAATGTCACGACGGACACAACGCCCACCGTGCAGGTGGCCATCAATGCCACAGCCACGGATGGCACCGCCGTGGTCCCCGGCGACATATTGAATGTCTATGTGAATGGAGTCAGTGGTGCGTCGGCCTATACGCTGACCGCAACGGATATCGCCAACGGCTATGCCAATGTAACCCTGTCGACGCTTGCTGCGGGTACGTATGCGATTACTGCGAAGCTCACCGATCAGGTTGGCAATGTGAGTTCGGCTTCCGGTACGCTGAACATCACGATTGAATCTTCGGCTCCTCCGACGTTGTTGGGGTTTGCTCCGGTCGACGACGCCACGGCAGTGGATGTGGCCAGCAACATCTACCTGACGTTCGACAAAACCGTGCAGGCAGGTAGTGGCAATATCGTCATCAGCAATGGCACGGATACGCGTACCATCAGTGTGACCGATACCTGGCAGGTCACGTTCAGCGGCAATACGGTGACCATCAACCCTTTGTGGGGTGGCGATCTCCAGTTGGGCAGCACCTATTCCGTGACGATGGCGGCGGGGGTGATCACCGATGCGTATGGCAATGCGTATGCCGGCATCAGCGATTCGACGCTATTTAATTTCACGACCGGCACGGATAATGCGGCGCCGACGCTGATTTACAGCGCGCCGGTTGACAACGCCACGGCCGTGGCGGTTGATGGCAAGATCGTGTTGACCTTCAGCGAAGCGATCAAGGCCGGTACGGGCAACATCGTGATCAGCGATGGCGCGAGTGCGCAAACCATCCCGATTGGCGACATCTTTGGCCAGGTTGCGATCAGTGGCAATACGCTGACGATCGATCCCATGTGGAATCTGCAGCCGAACACGACCTATTACGTACAGATGGCCAGCGGCGTGCTGACCGATCTTGCCGGTAATTCATATGCCGGCATCAGCGATGCCACAACGCTGAATTTCACCACGGTCAACGTCTCTGCTCCCGATACGGTAGCACCTGTGTTGTCGAGCAGTTCGCCGGTGGATGGAGCTACTGCAGTGACGGTCGGCAGCGACGTCGTGTTGACTTTCAGCGAGACTGTGCAGGCCGGCACAGGCAATATCGTTATCAGCAATGGCACGGATAGCCGCTCCATCAGCGTGACGGATGCAACCCAGGTGACGATCAGCGGCAATACCGTGACGATCAATCCGAGCGCCAATCTGAACCCGGGCGGCGCCTATTATGTGCAAATGGCCAGCGGTGTGCTCACGGACGCATCCGGTAATGCCTATGCGGGCATCGGTGATACCACGACGCTGAACTTTACGACGGCAACGAGTGGCACGCCGCCGCTGCTGTCTAGCGCGACGCCCGCCGACAATGCGACCGGCATCGTGGCGACCAGCAACATCGTGCTGACCTTCGACAAGGCCATCCAGGCTGGCACGGGCAACATCGTGATCAGCAACGGGACCGACACGCAAACCATTCCGATCAACGATATCTTTGGTCAGATATCGATCAGCGGCAGCACGCTGACCATCAATCCGATGTGGGATCTGCAGTCAGGCAGCACCTACTATGTGCAGATGGCCAGTGGCGTGATCACCGATACTTCGGGCAATCCCTATGCCGGCATCAGCGATACGACGACGCTGAACTTTACGACACTGGATTCCACGTTGCCAACCCTGACGGCCAGTTCGCCGGCCGACAATGCGACAGCCGTGGCCGTGGGCAGCAACATCGTGTTGACCTTCAGCGAGACCGTGCAGGCCGGCGTCGGCAATATCGTGATCAGCGATGGTACGGATACGCGCACCATCAGCGTCGCGGATGCAACGCAGGTGACGATCAGCGGCAACACAGTGACGCTCAATCCGTCAGCCGATCTGAACCCCAACGCGACCTACTATATCCAGATGGGCAGCGGCGTGCTGACCGATACGGCCGGCAATGCCTATGCGGGCATCAGCGATACGACGACATTGAACTTCAGCACGTCGGATACCCTTGGCCCGATGCTAACCAGCAGCCTGCCGGCCGATGGTGCGACGGTGGTGGCCGTGGGCAACAACATCGTCATTACCTTCAATGAAGCAGTTCAGTTTGGTACAGGTAATATCGTCGTCAGCAATGGCACAGATACGCAAACGATTGATGTTGCCAACAGTTGGGGGCAGGCAACAGTCAGCGGCAGCACGCTGACCATCAACCCCATCTGGGATCTGCAACTGGGTAGTACCTACTATGTCCAGATGGCCAGTGGCGTGATCACGGATCTGGTGGGTAATGCCTATGCCGGCATCAGCGATACGACCACGCTGAATTTCACCACCGGGACGGATGTCACTGCACCGACCTTGTCGAGCAGCGCTCCGGCTGACAACGCCACAGCCGTGGCGGTGGGTGACAACATCGTGCTGACCTTCAATGAACAGATCAAGGTCGGTACGGGCTTCATTCTGCTCAGCGATGGCGGCGCCGACGTGCGCGCCATTGATGTGAATAACAACTGGGGTCAGATCAGTGTCAATAACAACGTCCTGACCATCAATCCGACCAACAGCCTGAATCCGAACACCACCTACTACGTGCAGATGGCATCGGGCGTGATTACCGATACCTCGGGCAACGCCTTCGGCGGGATTGCGGACACGACGACGTTGAACTTCACCACCGTGGATACGGCTGCGCCGACGCTGGTCAGCAGCACCCCTGCCGATGAGGCGACGGCCGTGGCCGTGGGCGACAATGTCGTGCTGACCTTCAGCGAAACCGTGCAGGCCGGCACGGGCAACATCGTCATCAGCAATGGTGCCGACACGCGCACGATCAGCGTGAGCGATGCAACCCAGGTCACCATCGCAGGCAATACCGTGACCATCAATCCGACCGCCGATCTGGTGAGTGGCGCCTATCATGTCCAGATGGCCAGCGGTGTGCTCACCGATCTTGCCGGCAATGCCTATGCCGGCATCACTGATATGACCACCCTGAATTTCACGGTGGATGATGCGACCGCGCCGACCTTGTCGAGCAGCACACCGGCAGACAATGCCATCACCGTAGCCGTTGACGGCAACATCGTGTTGACCTTCAGCGAAGCGATCAAGGCCGGTACCGGCAACATCGTCATCAGCAATGGCTCCGATACGCAAACCATCCCGATCAACGACATCTTTGGCCAGATCGCGATCAGCGGCAATACCCTGACCATTAACCCGATGTGGGATCTGCAGATCAACAGCACGTATTCGGTGCAGATGGCCAGTGGCGTGATTACCGATATGGGCGGCAATCCGTATGCCGGCATCAGCGATACGACCACGTTGAATTTCACCACGCCGGATAGCGTTGCGCCGACCCTGGCCAGCAGCACCCCGACGGATAATCTTACCGGGGTTGCGATTGGCAACAACATCGTGTTGACCTTCAGCGAGCAGGTCAAGGCCGGTACGGGCAATATCGTGGTGACCGATGGCGTCGGCGATACGCGCACCATCAGCGTGACTGATGCCACGCAGGTGACCTTCAGTGGCACGACCGTGACCATCAATCCGACCGCGGATCTGGCCCTCAACACGACGTATTCGGTGCAGATGGCCAGCGGCGTGATTACCGATCTCACGGGTAATGCCTATGCGGGAATCGCGGATGCGACCACGCTGAATTTCACTACGCTTGATCCGGATGCGCCGACGCTGGTCAGCAGTACTCCGGCCGACAACGCAACGGCAGTCGTGGTGGGCGGCAATATTGTGCTGACCTTCAGTGAAGCGATTCAGGCCGGTACGGGCAATATCGTCATCAGCAACGGCACCGACACGCAAACCATTCCGATTGGCGATGTTTTCGGTCAGATCGCGATCAGCGGCAGTACGCTGACCATCAATCCGCTGTGGGATCTGCAGCCGAACAGTACCTATTCGGTGCAGATGGCCAGCGGTGTGATCACCGATCTCACCGGTCATTCCTATATTGGCATCACCGATGCGACCACGCTGAATTTCAGCACGACCGATACCTTGGCGCCGACGCTGGCGAGCAGCACGCCGGCCGACAATGCTCTTTCCGTCGCCGCGGGCAGCAATATCGTGCTGACCTTCAGCGAAACCGTTCAGGCTGGCAGCGGAAATATCGTGATCAGCGATGGCACGGATACCCGCACCATCAGCGTGACGGATGCCACGCAGGTGACATTCAGCGGCACGACCGTGACGATCAATCCGACCGCTGATCTGAATATCAATTCAAGCTACCACGTCCAGATGGCGTCCGGCGTGATTACCGATACGGCCGGCAACGCCTACGCCGGCATCACCGATAGCACCACCCTGAACTTCTCGACCACCGATACGATGGCCCCGACTTTGTCGAGTGCCGTGCCGGCCGACAATGCCACCGCGGTGGCGGTGGGCAACAACATCATCCTGACCTTCAGCGAGGCCGTGCAGGCCGGGTCGGGCAATATCGTGATCAGCGATGGCGCGAGCGATGTCCGGACCATCAGTGTCACCGATCCCTTGCAGGTTTCGATCAGCGGCAATGTGGTGACCATCAACCCGATGTTCGATCTGACCGATGGGGCGTCCTATTCCGTCCAGATGGCCAGCGGCGTGATTACCGATCTTGCCAGCAATGCGTATGCCGGCATCGGCGATGCGACTACGCTGAACTTCACCGCCGGTGTCGATACCACCGCACCGCTGCTGTCGACCAGCACACCAGCCGACAATGCCACCGCGGTTCTTGTCGGCGGCAACATCGTGTTGACCTTCAACGAGCAGATCAAGGCTGGCGCGGGCGATATCGTCATCAGCAATGGCTCGGATACGCAGACCATTCCTGTTGGCGACATCTTTGGCCAGGTTTCGATCAGCGGCAATGTCCTGACCATCAACCCGATGTGGGATCTGCAGCCGAACAGCACCTATTACGTGCAAATGGCCAGCGGCGTCATTACCGACACCTCGGGCAATGCTTTTGCCGGCATCAGCGACACGACGACGCTGAACTTTGCGACCCAGGATACGCTGGCCCCGACGCTGGTGAGCAGCACGCCGGCGGACAATGCCACGGCCGTGGCGCTGGGCAGCAACATCGTGCTGACTTTCAGCGAAGCCGTGCAGGCCGGCACCGGCGACATCGTGATCAGCAACGGTGTCGATACGCGCACCATCAGCGTCAGCGATGCTACCCAGGTGACGATCAGCGGCACGACCGTGACCATCAATCCGACGGCCGATCTCATCAATGGTTCTTATTACGTGCAGATGGCCAGCGGCGTGCTCACCGATCTGCAGGGCAATGCCTATGCGGGTATCGCCGACACGACAACCCTGAACTTCATGGTCAATGATGTCACTGCGCCGACGCTGTTGAGCAGCACCCCGGCCGACAATGCCATTGGCGTGACCGTGACCGACAACATCGTGCTGACTTTCAGCGAGGCGATCCAGGCCGGCACGGGCAACATCGTGATCAGCAATGGCACGGATACCCAGACGATTCCCGTTGGCGACATTTTTGGTCAGATTTCGATCAGCGGCAATGTCCTGACCATCAACCCGATGTGGGATCTGCAGCCCAACAGCACCTATTACGTGCAGATGGCCAGCGGCGTCCTCAAGGATGTGGTCGGCAATTCCTTTGCCGGCATCAGCGATACGACCACGCTGAATTTCAGCACCACGGATACCGTCGTACCGACACTCGTCAGCAGCACGCCGGTCGATGGCGCGAGCGCCGTGGCCGTGGGCAGCGATATTGTGCTGACCTTCAGCGAAGCCGTGCAGGCCGGTACCGGCAATATCGTCATCAGCAACGGCGCCGGCGATACGCGCACCATCAGCGTGACCGATGCGAGCCAGGTGACATTCAGTGGTACGACCGTCACCATCAATCCGACTGCCGATCTGGGCGCCGGTACTTACTCGGTGCAGATGGCCAGCGGTGTGATTACCGATTTGGGTGGCAATGCCTATGCCGGCATCACCGATACCACAACGTTGAGCTTCAGTACGCCCGATACCATGGCGCCATTGCTGATGAGCGCCCTGCCGGCGGATGAGGCGACCGCGGTTGCGGTCGGCAACAACATCATCCTGACCTTCAGCGAAGCCATGCAGATCGGTACGGGTGATATCGTCATCAGCAATGGCACGGATACGCAGACCATTCCGGTAACCGATACCACGTTCGGTCAGGTTTCGATCAGCGGCAATGTGGTGACCATCAATCCGCTCTGGGATCTGCAACTCGGCAGCACTTATTACGTTCAGATGGCCAGCGGGGTTCTTCAGGATCTGGCGGGCAATCCCTATGCCGGTATCAGCGACACCACGACGCTGAATTTCACCACCGGCGCGGATAGCACGGCGCCGACATTGTCGGGCAGTACGCCGGCCGACAATGCCACGGCCGTGGCGGTCGGCAACAGCATCGTGCTGACCTTCAACGAGCAGGTCAAGGCCGGTACGGGCAGCATCGTGATCAGCGACGGCGCCAGCGATACGCGCACGATCAATCTCGATGGCAGCACCTGGTATGTCGGTTCGGTAACCATCAGCGGCAACAAGGTGACCATTGATCCACTGCTGGATCTGAACCCGAACACCACCTATTCGGTGCAGATGGCTTCCGGCGTGATTCTCGATACGACCGGCAATGCCTATGCCGGCATCGCGACCGCCA
>JBPOIN010000030.1:0-3202 GCA_052034445.1 Pseudomonadota bacterium
CGGCCAACGGAGCCGCCGCACGATGAACCCGGCTGCAGCGCCGGCGCGTCTGCCGTATGCGTTTGCCAAGGCGCATGGCGTGCTGCTGACGGGCGACGCGGTAGCGGCGCCGGCCGACAGCCTGGCCGCTCTCGCGGTGCTGGTGCGCGACGACGCCGCGCCGGCCAGCATCGCCGAACTGCGCCGCGTGCTGGATCGGCCGCTGTATCTCGCATCCTGTACGGCGCCCGAATTCGAGCGCCGGCTGGCCGAGATTTACAGCCGCACCGACCAGACGGCGGCCGAAGTGGCCGACGACATCGGCCAGGAGCTTGATCTCACGCGGCTGGTACAGGAGCTGCCGCCCATCGAGGACCTGCTCGAAAGCGAGGACGACGCGCCGATCATCCGCATGATCAACGCATTGTTCACGCAGGCCGTACGCGAAGGTGCATCCGACATTCACGTCGAGGCCTTCGAACAGCATTCCAGTGTGCGCTTCCGCATCGACGGCGTGCTGCGCGACGTGATCCAGCCGCACCGCGCACTGCATGCCGCGATGGCCTCTCGCATCAAGATCATGGCCCAGCTCGACATCGCCGAGAAGCGCCTGCCGCAGGATGGCCGCATCACCGTGCGCATCGCCGGCAAGCCGATCGATGTGCGCGTGTCGACGATTCCCACCAGCCATGGCGAACGCATCGTCATGCGGCTGCTCGACAAAGACCCGGCGCGTCTCGATCTCGACGTGCTGGGCATGGCCGGCGCTACGCGTACCCGTGTCGACGCGCTGATCCACGAACCGCACGGCATCTTCCTGGTCACCGGCCCGACCGGTTCGGGCAAGACCACCACGCTGTACGCTTCGCTTGCGCGCCTCGACGCCACGCAACTGAACATCATGACGGTCGAGGATCCGGTCGAATACGATCTGCCGTCAATCGGCCAGACGCAGGTGAATGCGCGCATTGGTCTCGACTTCGCCAAGGCGCTGCGCTCGATCCTGCGTCAGGATCCTGATGTCATCATGATCGGCGAAATCCGCGATCTCGAAACTGCCCAGATTGCCGTGCAGGCCAGCCTGACGGGGCATTTGGTGCTGGCCACGCTGCACACCAACGACACGACCAGCGCGGTCACGCGTCTGGTCGATATGGGCATCGAGCCGTTCCTGCTGGCGTCGAGCCTGACCGGTGTGCTGGCCCAGCGCCTGATCCGTCGCCTGTGCCCCGACTGCAAGCGTGCTGAACCCGCCGATGTCGCCGAGCAGGCGCAATTCGCAGACCCGACGCCGCCCACGCTGCTCTATCGCGCGGTCGGCTGCCCGGCCTGCAACCACACTGGCTATCAGGGGCGCATGGGGATCTATGAACTGCTGGTGATCGACGACACCCTGCGACGCATGCTGCACGAGCGCGCCGCTGACCAGGCGCTGCGCGAATATGCCCTGTCCAGCGGCGGACTGCGTCCGCTACGCGACGACGGCTTGCGCTGGGTAGCCAGCGGCGACACCACGCTCGAAGAACTGCTGCGCGTGTCGCGCGACTGAGCATGATGGTACGAGGCTCAGGACTTTCCCGCGCAGCCCTTTGCTCCCCTCCCCGACGGGAGCGTTGTGAGTCGCGGGGGCGACTGAGCTAGCATGGCCGCCTTTAATTATCGTGCGCTTGATGCCGCTGGCGGCGAAGTCCAGGGCGTGCTCGAAGCCGAAACCAGCAAGCTGGCGCGCGCGCGGCTGCGCGAGCAGCAGCTGTTCCCGGTCGAGGTCACGGCCGTGGCGCGGCGCGGTGCGGCGGCTAGTCCGGACGCCGGCTTGCGTGCCAACTGGTCGCTCGGCCGCGCGCGGCTATCGCCCGCGCTGCTGAGCCTGTTGACGCGCCAGTGGTCGATGCTGCTCGAAGCCGGGTTGACCATCGAACAGACGCTGAATGCGCTGATCGAACAGAGCGAGGATGCTGCTGCACATCAGGTGCTGGCCGGCGTGCGCGCCGAAGTGCTGGCCGGTCACACGCTGCACAGCGCGCTCGGTCAGTATGACGATGTGTTCCCGCCGATTTATCGCGCGGTGGTCGATGCGGGCGAGAAATCCGGCGAGCTGGCGGCTTTGCTGGTGCGCCTCGCCGATTATCTCGAAGCCTGGCAGGCCACGCGGCAGAAGATCCTGCAGGCCCTGTTGTATCCGATTCTCGTGACGCTGGTGGCGGCCCTGGTCATCGTTGGTCTGTTGACCTATGTCGTGCCGCAGATCGTCACGGTGTTCAAGCAGAGCCGCCAGGCGCTGCCCTGGCTCACGCAGGCGCTGATCTTCGTCAGTAATGCCCTGCGCGCCAGCTGGTGGTGGTTGCTGCCCGGCGTGCTGGCTGCGCCCTGGTTGGTCCGCCGTGCGCTGCGCAACAATGCCGGGCTGCAATTGCGCTGGCATCGCTGGCTGCTGCGCCTGCCGCTGGTCGGCCGTCATCTGCGCACGCTCGACAGCGCGCGTCTGGCGAGCACGCTGGCAATCATGGTGAGCAGCGGCGTGCCCTTGCTCACGGCGCTCGAAACCGGCAAGGCCGTGCTCGGCAACCGCGTGCTGCGCCAGGCGCTCGACCAGGCGATCCGCATGGTGCGCGAAGGCGCACCACTGCACCGTGCGCTGGCGGCCGACCGGCTGTTTCCGCCGCTGCTGGTGCATCTGATCGCCAGCGGCGAGGCCAGCGGCACGCTTGGACGCATGCTCGAACGCGCGGCGGTGCAGCAGCAGGGCGAACTCGACCGCCGCACGGCTATTGCGCTGGGTCTATTCGAACCGTTGCTGATCCTCGTCATGGGCGGCGTGGTGCTGCTGATCGTGCTCGCCGTGCTGATGCCGATCATCGAAATCAATATGTTGCTGAAATAACCCTTGAGGAGTTCCGTAGATGTTGCATGCATCCGCTTCGCCGTCGATTCACGCCGCACGCCGCCGGGTACAGCGCGGTTTCACGCTCATCGAGATCATGGTGGTAGTGGTGATCCTCGGCATTCTCGCCGCGCTGGTGGTGCCCAAGGTCATGAGCCGACCCGATGAGGCGCGCATCGTTGCCGCCAAGCAGGACATCGCGGCGATCGGCCAGGCGCTCAAACTGTATCGTCTCGACAACAAGCGCTACCCGACCAGCGAGCAGGGCCTGCAGGCGCTGGTAACCAGGCCGGCCCAGGGCGCCGACAACTGGAAGGGCGGCGGCTATCTGGAGCGCTTGCC
>JBPOIN010000272.1:0-7626 GCA_052034445.1 Pseudomonadota bacterium
TACCAGGATGAAAACATCTGGTTGACGCAGAAAATGATGGCCGCGCTGTACGACGTCACGGTTGCAGCGATCAACCAACACCTCAGACGCGTTTTTGACGATGGCGAACTGTCGCCCGAGGCAGCTATTAAGGATTACTTAATAACTGCCCGCGACGGCAAAAACTACAACACCAAACACTACAACCTGCAGGCCATCGAAGGCGACGGGGCCAGTTCTAACATTCCAACAAATTCCAGAATTGTTGCAACTGAAAGTCCCCAGTGAATCGCCCCGGATTTTGAGGATCGCCCCGGCGCTGCCGCGCCGCTGCGTGCATTCATCAGTCGCCTGAATAATCTGTAAAATCCCGCCTTTGCATTTTCGGCGCTGATCTCAACTCCGCGCCATCCTTCCGCAACCATTTTCTGGCGACCTTTCATGACCACCGCAAACCTCATCGATGGCAATGCTCTTTCCACCAGCGTGCGCGAGGATCTCGCCGTGCGCGCCGCTGCGCTCAAGGCCAGGGGCGTGACGCCCTGTCTGGCCGTGATTCTGGTTGGCGAGGATCCGGCTTCGGCGGTGTATGTGCGCAACAAGGTGAATGCCTGCGAGAAGGCCGGCATGCGCTCGATCAAGGATGTGTATCCGGTGAATGCCGAGCCGACCGAGGTGCTGGCGCGCATTGCGGCGCTGAATGCCGATCCCGCGGTGCATGGCATCCTGGTGCAGCTGCCGCTGCCCAAGCAGTTCGACAGCGATGCGGTGCTCGAAGCCATTGCGCCCGAGAAGGATGTCGATGGCTTTCATGCCGAGAATGTCGGCGCGCTGATGCAGGGCAATCCGCGCTTCATTCCCTGCACGCCGTATGGCGTCATGGAAATGCTCAAGTCGGCCAGGGTGCCGCTGAAGGGCGCCGAGGCGGTGATCGTCGGGCGCAGCAACATTGTCGGCAAGCCGATGGCGATGCTGCTGCTTGCCGCCGGCTGCACCGTGACGGTGTGCCATTCGCAAACCCGCGATCTGGCGTTTCACACGCGGCGTGCCGACATCCTCGTGGCGGCGGTCGGCAAGCCGCGCATGATCACGGGCGACATGATCAAGCCGGGCGCCACGGTGATCGATGTGGGCATCAACCGCCTGCCGGCCGAAGAGGGCGGCAAGCTGTGCGGCGATGTGGATTTCGCCTCGGCGCAGAATGTGGCCGGGCTCATCACGCCGGTGCCGGGCGGCGTCGGGCCGATGACCATCACCATGCTGCTGGCCAATACCATCGAGGCTGCCGAACGCTGCGTCGGCGCGTGAATATCTCTTTCGGACCATTTTTAATAAGGATCGATCTATGACGACCAAACCTCTCGTCGGCATTCTCATGGGTTCCGACAGCGACTGGCCGGTGCTGCGCGCCGCCGGTGTGACGCTCAAGGAATTCGGCGTGCCGTACGAAGCGCGCGTGCTGTCGGCGCATCGCACGCCCGACGAGGCGCTGGAATATGCCGCGACGGCCGAAGCGCGCGGCATGAAGCTGCTGATCGGCGCGGCCGGCGCGGCGGCGCATCTGGCCGGTGTGCTGGCCGCCAAGACCACGCTGCCGGTGCTGGCGGTGCCGATGCCGTCGAAGCATCTGCAGGGTCTCGATTCCTTGCTGTCGATGGTGCAGATGCCGGGCGGCATTCCGGTTGCGACCTTCGCCATCGGCGAGGCCGGTGCGACGAATGCGGCGCTGTTCGCGGTCGCTACCCTGGCGCTTGAAGATGCCGAACTGGCCGCCAAGCTCAAGGCTTTCCGCCAGCGCCAGAGGGAAAAAGTGCTGGCCAAGACGCTGGATCTGCCCTGATCCCGCAGCACTGGTTCTGGCGCGCATGATCACCCAGCGGCCTCGGCGTGCGATTGCCCGTGCCGTACATCTGCTGCTCGGCGGCGAACTGGTCGGTGTGCCGACCGAAACCGTGTATGGTCTGGCGGCCGATGCGGCCAACCCGCAGGCCGTGGCGCGCATTTTCGCCGCCAAGGGGCGGCCCGCCGATCATCCGCTGATCGTGCATCTGGCCGACGCCAGCGCGCTCGATGCCTGGGCGCGCGAGGTGCCGCCCGCGGCGCGGCGTCTGGCGGCCGCCTTCTGGCCCGGCCCGCTGACGCTGATCCTCAAGCGTCAGCCGCATGTGCATGACCTCATCACCGGCGGCCAGGATACGGTCGGCCTGCGCGTGCCGCAGCATGCGTTGACGCTGGCGCTGCTGCGCGAGTTCGCCCTGCAGAAACTCGGCCCGGCCGGGCTCGCGGCGCCGTCGGCGAATCGTTATGGCCGCATCAGCCCGACCTGTGCCGACGACGTGCGCAATGAACTCGGCGAACGCGTGGCGCTGGTGCTCGATGGCGGGCCGTGTGCGGTCGGCATCGAATCGACGATCGTCGATCTGACGCGCGGTACGCCGCGCATTCTGCGTCCCGGCGCCATCAGCGCACGCCAGATCGCCGTGGTATTGCAGCAGGGCGAAGCCGACAGCTCGACCGCGCCGCAAAACATCGAAGCCGCACCGCGCGTCTCGGGCTCGCATGCCGCCCATTACGCGCCGCGCACGCCGCTGCGCCTGCTGCCCGGCGCCGAGCTGCGGGCTGCCGCAAACGCCGCCGTGCAGGCCGGCCAGCGCGTGGCCGTGCTGGCCCACCACAGTGTTGCCGCCGTGGAATCCACTGCCGCGTTGAACTGGTACCCGGCAGCCAGCGATGCCGCCGGCTATGCCCACGATCTTTACGCCATGCTGCGCTGGCTCGACGCCAGTCCCTGCGACCTGATCCTCGTCGAGGCTCCGCCCGCCAGCGAAGACTGGCTCGCCGTCGCCGACCGCCTGCAACGCGCCGCCTGCGGCTCGGGCGCTCCAACCAACCCCTAGCTCCCTGGTGCTGCAGGTCGGATTTCAACCCGACATGTCAGGGCTAAAGTCTGGTCTGCAAAGGCCCGGTTTCATCGCCCGCAGCCCTCATTCCACCGTTCGGGCCGCACCGCCCGCCGGGCTTGACGATTATGTAATTGCCATGGATGCTCTCGTCTTTACCCGAGGACTGCCCCCATGAACCACCCGGATCGAAGCGTCTCCACCACACGTTATGGCGCGACTGCCATCACCTTGCATTGGCTCATGGCACTGCTGCTGCTCGGGCTCTGCTGCGTCGGCGTGTATATGCACGAGCTGCCGCTGTCGCCCTGGAAACTCAAGGTATATTCCTGGCACAAGTGGGCCGGTGTGACGGCGTTTTTGCTGCTGCTGGTGCGCCTGGCCTGGCGCGCGACGCATCAGCCGCCGGCGCTACCCGGGAGCGTGCCGCTCATGCAGCGCTCCGCAGCCCGGTTGGTGCATGTCCTGCTGTACCTGCTGATGCTGGCGATTCCGCTTTCGGGCTGGCTCATGAGCTCGGCCAAGGGTTTTCAGACGGTGTATTTCGGCGTGCTGCCGTTGCCGGATCTGCTGGGCAAGAATTCCGAACTCGGCGAACAACTCAAGGAAGTGCATGAGGCTCTGAATTTCCTGCTGCTGATACTGGTTGCCGGCCATGCCGGTGCGGCGCTCAAACACCACCTGATCGATCGCGATGACGTGCTGCGCCGCATGCTGCCGTGGCGCGGAAAATAATCCCGCTTGATTCAACGAACAGGAACAATATGAAAAACTTATCCGCATTTCTTTGCAGTCTGACGCTGTTGGCCCTGCCGGTTGGCGCCCAGGCGATCGAATACCACACGCTGCAGGCTGACAAGAGCACCCTGGGGTTCGTCTACAAGCAGATGGGTGTGGCGATCGAAGGCCGCTTCCGGAAGTTCTCTGCGCAGATCCGTTTCGATCCGGCCCGACCTGCTGCTGCGAAGGCGCAGCTGGATCTGGAGCTGGCCAGCATCGACGCCGGTTCGGCGGAAGCCAATGACGAGGTGGCGGGCCGGCTGTGGTTCAACACCAGGGCTTTCCCGCAGGCGCGTTTTGTCGCCACGGAGGTCAAGGCGCTGGGCGGCAACAACTTCGCGATCAGCGGCAGAATGACCATCAAGGGCCGCACGCAGCTGGTGACTGCACCGTTCGTCTTCAAACCACAGGGCAATCTTGCGACCTTCGATGGCGCATTCGTTCTCAAGCGCGCCGACTTTGCGATTGGCGAGGGCGAATGGGGCGACTTCGGCACGGTCGCCAATGAAGTTCAGATCAAGTTTCACATCCAGGCCAGTGCCGGGAAATAATGCAGTAGCCAGTCATTTCATTGCCGTATATTTGCCGTTTCAAATTTCCTTTTCACAACCGGAGATCACCATGAAAAAACTCGCCACGCTGTCCCTGCTTGCTGTTGCTTTGTCGGCTTCTACCGTGCCGGCGTTTGCGGCGCCCGAGACGTATGTGATCGACAACGCGCACACCTTCCCGAGTTTTTCCTACAGCCACTGGGGCTTTTCGCTGCAAACCAGCCGCTTCAACAGAACCAGCGGCAAGGTGGTGCTCGACAAGGCCGCCAAAACCGGCGCGGTGGATGTGGTCATCGACATGAAGTCGGTCGAGACGGGTTCGACAAAATTCAATGAACATATCCAGGGCGAGGATTTTCTCGACACCGCCCGGTTCCCGACCGCGACCTTCAAGTCGACCGGGGTGCGTTTCGAGGGTGACCGGCCGGCCGCCATCGACGGCAATCTGACCATCAAGGGCGTGACGCGTCCCGTGACGCTGAAAGTCACCGGCTATCAGGCCATCCCGCATCCGATGCTCAAGAAGGATGCGCTGGGCGCGAATGCCACGACGACCATCAAGCGCAGCGACTTCAATGCCGGCAAGTACGCGCCGAATGTCGGCGACGAGGTGACCATCAACATTGCGATCGAGGCCGTGAAGGAATAAACGTCACCCCGCTGGCCGGCAGGGACAGTGCGAATATCCCCGCAGTTTCCCGGCAGCCACTATCATGGCGGGCCGGACGGCGGTGCTTGTCCCGGCCGTCGATCCAACCTCAAGAAAGAACCGCAATGAGCGAGCCTGTCATCCCGCAGAAATTTCCCTATCCCGTGACTGTCGAGGCCGGCAAGAGCTACTGGTGGTGCGCCTGCGGCAAGAGCCAGACGCAACCGTTCTGCGACGGCAGTCACGCCGGCGGCGACATCGGCCCCGTGGAGTTCAAGGCCGAGACCTCGGAGGCCGTGTATTTCTGTGGCTGCAAGCACAGCAAGAAGGCGCCGCTGTGCGACGGTACGCACTTCAAGCTGTAGCAGCGGGCGCTGTGGCTGCAGGTAGAATGGCTGCTTTCGTTGTTTGAGCTTTCGCCACGCGCCGATGCAGGGCCTGCACCAGACCGCCGATCTCTACCGTTGTGCCTGTTCCCCGCCGTTGCTGCATGACGCCGGGGTTCTCGCGCAGCTGTGTCGCGAGCTGACGCAGGCGGCCGGCTTGACCATCGTCGGCGAGCAGTGGCACAGCTTTCCGGATGCCCAGCCTACCGCGCACGCGCAGGCCGGCGGGGTGACGGGCATGCTGCTGCTGGCCGAATCGCATCTGGCCGTGCACACCTGGCCCGAGCGCGGCGGTGTGACGCTGGATGTCTTTGTCTGCAATTTCACGGCCGACAATACGCTGAAGGCCGAGCAGCTCATGCAGTCGCTGGTGCAGGCCTTCCAGCCGGCTGTGGCCCGACGTCAGCGCATTGAGCGGGGCGTGGAAGATGCTGGCGACGGGATCCGGGCGGTTTCTGCGGCGGCTTGATCCGCAGCGTTGCTGCCCTATAATCGCCAGTTCCAAAAAGAGCAATATCCCAACAGGGGTTTTCCAGGAGGGTTTATCGACATGGCAGGGGATTTCAACAAGACCACCGATCTGGGTCGCGTGCTGGTCACGGGCGGTTCGGGTTTCGTCGGCTGCAATTTCGTCAAGACATTGCTGGCCAAAGGCTACAAGGTGCGCAGCTTCGACATCGTGCCTTCGCCGCTGCCGGCGCAGGAAAATCTCGAAGTCGTCCAGGGCAACATCTGCGACGAAGCCGTGGTCAAAAAAGTGGTGCAGGACATCGATACCATTTTCCATACGGCGGCAATCATCGAACTCAAGGGCGGCAAGGCCGTCACCCAGGAATACCGCGACCGCTCGTATGCCATCAACGTTCAGGGCACCAAGAACCTGTTGAATTTCGGCGCCGCGGCGGGTATCCAGCGTTTTGTGTATACCGACAGCAACAGCGTGGTGATTGGCGGCCAGCCGATCGTGAATGGCGACGAAACCCTGCCCTATACCGAGCGCTTCAACGATCTGTACACCGAGACCAAGGTCACGGCCGAGAAATGGGTGCTCGAACAGAACGGCAAGAACGGCGTGCTGACTTGCTCGATCCGTCCGAGCGGCATCTGGGGGCCGGGCGATCAAACCATGTTCCGCCACATGTTCAACCAGATGATCGGCGGCCTGCTGCAGGCCCAGGTCGGCTCGGGCAAGGCCAAGCTCGACAACAGCTATGTGCAGAACCTGATCCACGGTCAGATCCTCGCCGCCCAGCATCTCGTCGCAGGCGGCACTTCGCCGGGCCAGGCCTACTTCATCAACGACGGCGAGCCGATCAATATGTTCGCCTTCTCGCGCCCGGTGGTCGAAGCCGTCGGCTATCCGTTCCCGAAAATGCGCGTGCCCGCCGCGCTGGTCAAGGGCATCATGGCCGGTTGGCAGGCATTGCATTTCAAGTTCGGCATTCAGGAGCCACCAGTGCCGCCGCTGGCGATCGAGCGTATCGCCATCGACAACTATTTCAGCATCGAGAAGGCGCGCCGCGACTTGGGCTACACGCCGCTCTACAACACCGAGCAAGGCCTCAAGGAGTGCCTGCCGTACTACAAGCAGATGTATCAGGACATGAAGCGCGCGGCCGGCAAGGCCTGATGCAGCTTCCTGCGCGGTGACGGGGCTTCCACTGTCACCGCGGCCGCGCAGCGCGAAATGTCGTGACATGCTGCGTTGCAGCATGTAGAATGCCGGGCTTGCGTTGAGCCGGCTGTCGCCGTTTGACGCATTCGCGCTTCGCAACCGTACGCAGTATCGATAAAGCTCCTCCGCCCTGGTGTCGCCGCATGGTTTTCGCGGCTTTCTGGACACCGTCTCGGCGCAAGGCTTTTGTGCCGAATCTTCTCGCAGAGTCATTCTTTCTGTTGGCTGTTTCGCTGGTTGGCGTTGCATTTATTGCCACTTGGCGAATCACGCACGGCTTTTGCATGGGTTTCCCATGGCCGCGCGCGCCGCATTTTTGACGAAAGATTGACATGACTGCTGCAATTTCGAATTTTGATGCCCTTGGCCTGAACCCGGCCATTCTTCAGGCACTCACCGAGGCTGGCTATACGTCGGCCACGCCGGTGCAGATGCAGACGATCCCGCTGGCCATGGCCGGGCGCGATCTGATGGTTTCCTCGCAGACCGGCTCGGGCAAGACCGCAGCCTTCATGCTGCCGGCGCTGCACCGTCTCGCCGCGCTGCCGCCGCAGCCGGCCGGCAAGACGCCGAACCAGCAGCGCCAGGCAGCCGAATCGCGCGGCCAGCGTCCGCGCTATCAACCCGCCCAGCCGAAGATGCTGGTGCTGGCGCCGACGCGCGAACTCGCCCTGCAGGTGAATGCCGCGACGCAAAAATACGCCGG
>JBPOIN010000209.1:0-11183 GCA_052034445.1 Pseudomonadota bacterium
CAGAACAAGATCCACCCGGGCGATCCGGCCGACAAGAACCTCTACGACCTGCCGCCGGAAGAAGACGCGAAGATCCCGACCGTCTGCTCCAGCCTCGACCAGGCGCTTGAGTACCTCGACAAGGACCGCGAGTTCCTGACCCGTGGTGGCGTGTTCAGCAACGACTTCATCGACGCCTTCATCGCCCTGAAGATGGAAGAAGTCCAGCGCTATCGCATGACCACGCATCCGGTCGAGTTCGACATGTACTACAGCCTGTAATCTGGCTCCATCGCCTGAAAAACGGTAGCAAAAGGACGGGGGAAACATTCCCCCGTCTTTTTTTTCGGCCGGCTTTCGCATACACTTCGCCGCTATTTGATCCTAGCTATCGCGTTCAATGAACCTTCGTAACCTCCTGTTGCCCAGCCTGTTGTGCCTGAACGGCTTCAGCAGCCTCGTTCATGCCGACACGCTCTACAAATGCACCGACGATTCCGGCGTAGTGCTGTATACCAACCAGAAAGGCGGCGCGAAACGCTGCACCATCCTGTCGAAGGAACTGCCAGTCACCACGCTTGCGACGCCCAAAGCCAATAATGCAACCAACGCAGCCAAGCCATCCCCGGGGGACTTCCCGCGCGTCGACGGTGAAACCCAGCGTGGGCGCGACAACGACCGGCGCCGGATTCTCGAACAGGAATACAACACCGAGCAGCAAAATCTCGACAAGGCACGCAAGGCACTGGCAGAAGGCGAAGCCACTCGGCTCGCCGACGAAAAGAGTTATGGCAAATACCTTGATCGCGTGCAGGCACTCAAGGACAACGTTGCCCTGCACGAGCGCAACCTCGAAGCACTCAAGCGCGAACTGGCCAATCTCAAATAAATCCGCGCTCAGCGGCTCGGCTACGCACCGGGTGCAAACATGTCATGCAGCAAAGCCTCGAAGCAGCCGAAACACCTGGTTCGTTTCTTGCTAATGATACGGACATGATCGCCCCCCCACTTTCCGCCCCCCCCACGACCTTCGCCGGTCTCGACCTGTTATCGACTGCGGTGATCCTGCTTGATGCACAACTGTGCATCCGCCATATCAACCCAGCGGCCGAAAACCTGTTTGCCATCAGCCAGCGCCTGCTGTTGCAACACCCGATCGAGCAACTTCTCGGCACACCCGCCGAACTCGGCGAAGCCTTTCAGAACGCACTGCTGAATCACTCGATCTATACGGGCTACAACATCGCGGTGAAACGGCCTGGCGATGAGATCCTGCATATCGACTGCACGGTCACCCCGATCGAAGCCGATACCTCGCGCCTGCTGCTCGAATTCCGTCCGATCGACAAACTGCTCAAGGTTGCGCGCGAAGAACGTCTGCATGAACAGCAACAGGCCAGCCGCGATCTGATCCGCAATCTGGCGCACGAGATCAAGAACCCGCTGGGCGGCATCCGCGGCTCGGCGCAACTGCTGGAACACGAACTCAGCAATCTTGAAAACGCACCGCAATTACGCGAATACACGCAGGTCATCATCAACGAGGCCGACCGTCTGCAGGATCTCATGCAGCGGCTGCTTTCGTCGCATCGCATGATGCAGCCCGCACAAGTCAATGTGCATGAAATACTCGAACGCGTCGGCCGACTGATCCATGCTGAATTCGCCGCACTCGTAGTGCGCCGAGACTATGACACATCATTGCCTGACCTGACCGCTGATCGCGAACAACTGATTCAGGCCATCCTGAACATCACGCGCAACGCCGCCCAGGCCCTGCAAGGCGCGCACATCAAGAGCGGCGAGATCATTCTGCGCACACGTGCGGTGCGGCAGGTCACGCTGGCGAAACGTCGCTACCGGCTGGCGCTCGAAATCAGGATCATCGACAACGGCCCCGGCATCCCAGAAACAATCCGCGACAAAATCTTTTATCCACTGGTCTCGGGCCGCGAAGGCGGCAGCGGTCTGGGGCTCACACTGGCGCAAAGCTTTGTGCAGCAGCACCATGGCACGATTGAAGTGGAAAGCCATCCCGGGCATACCTGCTTCACGCTACTGCTGCCACTGCAGACCGATACCAAAACCCAAGGAGAGATGTCATGACTGCAGCAATCAACCCCGTCTGGATCATTGATGACGACCGGTCGATTCGCTGGGTTTTCGAAAAGGCGCTGGCGCGCGAAAACATTCCCTTCAAGAGCTTCGGCTCAGCCACCGAAGCGCTCGCCGTCATGGATGGCGGCGAGCGGCCGCAGGTACTAGTCTCTGACATCCGCATGCCCGGACAGTCCGGCCTCGATCTGCTACGTCACGTCAAGACCAATTACCCAGATATTCCCGTCATCATCATGACGGCCTATTCCGATCTCGACTCGGCGGTCGCGGTATTTCAGGGTGGAGCCTTCGAATATCTGCCCAAGCCTTTCGACGTCGATCAGGCAATGGCCCTCGTGCGGCGCGCCATCGAGCAAAGCCCGCAGCAAAACCACGACAACGGGGCGCTTGCCCTGATGCCCGAGATTCTCGGCCATGCCGCGGCGATGCAGGAAGTATTCCGCGCCATCGGCCGGCTCGCGCAGTCGCATGCCACGGTGCTCATCAACGGCGCCTCGGGCACCGGCAAAGAACTCGTGGCGCGCGCCCTGCACCGCCACAGCCCACGCCGCGACAAGCCCTTCATCGCCATCAATACCGCGGCGATTCCGCGCGACCTGCTCGAATCCGAACTGTTCGGCCATGAACGCGGCGCCTTCACGGGTGCGCAAAGTCAGCGGCGCGGCCATTTCGAGCAAGCCGAGGGCGGCACCCTGTTTCTCGACGAAATCGGCGACATGCCGATCGAATTACAGACGCGCCTGTTGCGCGTGCTTTCGGACGGTCATTTCTACCGCGTCGGCGGCCAGCAGCCCATCAAGGCCAACGTGCGCGTAATCGCGGCGACGCATCAGCACATTGAGGAGCGCGTCAAGCAGGGACTGTTCCGCGAAGACTTGTTTCATCGCCTGAACGTAATTCGCCTGCGCCTGCCGCCGCTCAACGAACGACGCGAAGACATCCCGCTGCTGGCGCGGCATTTCCTGCAAAAAAGCGCGCACGACCTCGACGTCGAAGCCAAGCGCATGTCCGACGCAACACTAAAATACATCTCGGCGCTCGAATTTCCCGGCAATGTGAGGCAAATCGAAAATCTCTGTCACTGGCTCACGGTTATGGCGCCCGGACAAACCATCGAGATTGCCGACCTGCCCACGGATCTGCGCGACATGCCGAATCGCGAAATTCCGCTCGACTGGTTGCATGGTCTCGCTGACGAAACCGATCGACTCATCGCCGCCCTGCCGGGCCAGGTGCATGATCGACTGACGCGCGATTTTGAACGCACACTGATCCAGCGTGCGCTCGCCGCCACGGGCGGACGACGCATCGAAGCAGCGCAGATGCTGGGCATAGGCCGCAACACCATCACGCGAAAAATTCAGGAACTCGGACTCGACAACGAGAAACCCGCAGATCTGGTGGATCGGGGATAATGTCCCTCTTCTGACCTATTCGCCTGCCCGCGTGCCCTCAAGCCCTTCGCTGCCGACCGACAAACCCCTGGAAATCCCTGCGATCGCCGCCGCGCTGGGTGATCTGGCACGGCGCTTCGACATTGACCTCATCGACCGCTGCGATTCAACGAACAGCCGGCTGCTGGCGCGTGCCGACACTGGTGCGGCCTCTGGCAGTGTGCTGGTCAGCCGCTGCCAGACCGCCGGACGCGGCCGTCGGGGCCGGCCTTGGCTCTCGGCGCCTGACGACAGCCTGACATTTTCGCTGCTCTGGCGCTTCCCGCGCGGCGCTGCCCTCGACGGCCTGTCGCTGGCGGTCGGCGTCGCCATCGCGCGCACGCTCGAAAGTCTCGGCGCCGAAGCCATCGCACTCAAATGGCCCAACGACATTCTTTGCGCTGACCGCAAGCTCGCTGGCATACTGATCGAGCTCTCTTCTACCCCACAGCAAATCGGCGTCATCATCGGCATCGGCTTGAACCTGCGCCTGCCGCCCGAGATGCCCGAAGACCTGCGCCTGGCCGCCACGGCGCTCGATGCCACGAACTGCGCACACCTCGACCCGAACCAGCTGCTCGCACAACTGCTGCGCAATTTGCACGCACTCCTGCAACAATTCGCCACCGATGGTTTCTCCGCCGTGCGCGAAGACTGGCTGAACCGACATGCCTACAACGATCAGATGGTGACGCTACTCACGGATTTCGCCGCCCCCGTGAGCGGTCGCTGTCGCGGCGTCGCCCGCGATGGCGCGCTGTTGCTCGAAACCGCGCAAGGGATACAGCGCATCATCAGCGGCGAAGTCTCCTTGCGGAAGGATGTGTGATGCTATTGTGCCTGGATTGCGGCAACACGCGCCTGAAGTGGGGCCTGCACATTGGCGTCCGCCACGCTAAGACCCACAGCGCCGCACTCGCCAGCCCATGGCTCGCGCAAGGCGCCTTGGCGCTGAACGAGATCCCCCATCTTTCGGCAGTACTCGCCGAGATTTTCACGACCAAGCTTGTCGCTGAAGGAAGCGGACCACAGCAACCATCGCGCGTGATTGCCTGTAGTGTGGCCAACGCCGCAGCGCGTGCAACCATCTCGGCCAACCTCGGCCAGTTCAAGGCGCCGATCACCTGGATCGCCAGCACGTCGAATCAATGCGGTGTCCGCAACCAATATGACGACCCGGCTCTGCTCGGCGCCGATCGGTGGGCCGCGCTGATTGCAGCGCATCAGCTGCATTGCGGTGGCGCCGTGGTCGTGAACGCCGGAACCGCAACGACCATCGACATCATCGATGCGTTGGGCATCTTCCAGGGCGGGTTGATTCTGCCGGGACTGGATCTGATGCGCCACTCGCTCGCCGCCAACACCGCCCAGCTGCCGCTCGCCGCCGGCAATTTCCAGGCCCTGCCGCGTAACACGCACGATGCCATTGCCAGCGGCTGTCTACAAGCCACGGCCGGCGCCATCACGCGCATGTTCACCCGGCTCAAGGAGCACGAAAATCCTATCTGCCTGCTCTCAGGCGGCGCGGCCAATCCCATCGCGCCGCTGCTGGACATTCCTGTGCGCCGCATCGACAATCTGGTGCTTGAGGGGCTGGCATGCATTGGTAGAGCCAACACGCATGATTACAGCCTCACCCACGCAGGATAAAACAGGCGCCAACCCAAAGGCCGCCCATCTCCCTGCTGCCCCCTCGCAGGAAAGCCTGCCCACCAGCTCGCTTCGCTCGACCGTTTGATCCGATTTAAAATTTGCTGTTTCACGTTAAAAACTGACTTCGACCAAGACAAGAAACCGATGAACCTGCCGCGCCTGATCTTCTTCCTGCTGCTGCTTGCCAACCTGATGTTCTTCGCTTGGAGCCACGGTTACTTCGGCATCGCCGAAGAAGGACGGGAACCGCAGCGTCTGACGAGTCAGCTCGCCCCCGAGAAACTGCGCATCCTGAGCAGAGAACCGGCCCCTTCAGCATCCGGCTGGGCAACCACAGCCACGCCAGCTGACAACAATCCCGCCGCCGACGCAGCGACCACAACGGCCTGTCGTCTGGTGAATGATCTATCGATCGAAGAAGCACAACAATTGCAACTCAAAGCGACCGAAAAACTGCCGGATCTGAAAACCCAGCTCAAGCCGATCGAAATCCCGCCGGGATACTGGACCTTCATTCCGCCACAGCCCACTCAAGTCTTTGTCGACAAGAAAATGGCCGAACTGAAGAAACTCAACATCCCGAACTTTGCCGATTTCCAGCCGATTCTTGAAGAAGGCCCCGACAAGTTTGCGATTTCTCTGGGCATGTTCGACGAAGAGGCGGCCGCCAATGCCCACCTCAAAAATCTGGCCAAATATGGCGTCAGAAGCGCCAAGCTGCAATTGCGCAGCCGGGCCGCCGAGAAGGCGCAAATCGAGTTCCAAGGACCGCCGCACGCCATCCAGCGCCTCGTCGATATCACCAGTACCACAAACATTGGCGAGTGCCCGGCGGTCACCCCGTCCGCCGCAATGCCCGCTACTCAGACCAATGTCCCTGCCGAAAGCAACAAACAAACCGCCAATGGCACGGGCAAACCCCCGGCACCAGTGAAAAAGGCGCCACAATGACGCACGCTGGCGTTTCTGCACCCAGCACAGCCCCCGCGTTGTTACTGGGGCTCACCGGGGGCATCGGCAGCGGCAAAAGCGCAGCGGCCAATCTGTTTACTGAACTCGGCGTGCCGGTCGTCGATGTAGATCTCATCGCCCATGAGCTGACAGCGCCGGAAGGAGCAGCCATGCCGGCAATCCGCGCCGCCTTTGGCGACGGCATGCTGAGCGCCACGGGGGCGCTTGATCGCGCTGCGATGCGCCGTCTGGTATTCAGCGATCCCGACGCCAAGACGCGCCTCGAAGCCATCCTGCATCCGCAGATTCACGCCGAAAGCCAGCGTCGTTGTACTGCCGCGCTAGCCGGCGGCGCGCCGTATACGGTACTTGTAGTGCCGCTGCTCATCGAATCCGGCGCCTACCGCCAGCGCGTGGCGCGCCTCGCCGTGGTCGACTGCCGCGAAGAAACCCAGATTTCCCGCGTCATGAGCCGCAGCGGTCTGGCGCGCGAGGAAGTGCAGCGCATCATGGCAGCCCAGGCGACGCGTGCCGCACGGCGCGCCGCAGCCGACGATCTGATCGACAACGAGGGCGATTTCGACGCCCTGCGCAACCAGATCGTCGCGCTACATGAAAAATATTTGGCGCTGGCCGCCAAAAAATCGCTCCATGACAGTTGAGCTTTAAGCATGAATCGTTCAGAATCGCAGGAATTAACTCTCCCGGCCGACGCATCTCAGCGTTTGAAGCGTGATTACCTACGAATATCCTCTGAATGAGCGCATTCGCACGCTGCTGCGGCTGGAAGACTTGTTCGACAAGACCCAGTACTTCGTCGCTGCCGACTCCCCGCAGGACCACCACGTTGCGCTGCTGACGCTGTTCGAAATCCTCGAAGTCGCCTCGCGTGCCGACCTCAAATTCGACCTGGTCCAGGAACTCGAACGCCAGCGCCAAACCCTGCTCTCATTCCGCAACAATCCCGATATTTCCGAAGACGCGCTATCGGGCGCGCTGTATGAAATCGAGCTGGCCAGCGCCCAAATGCTCGCCATGCAGGGCAAGATCGGCCAGTACCTGCGCGAGAACGACTGGCTCATGTCGATCAAGAACCGCGCCGCAATCCCCGGCGGGGTCTGCGAATTCGACCTGCCGACCTATCACTATTGGCTGCATCGCGACATCGAACAGCGCCGCAACACGCTCAACGGCTGGATCGCACCGATGCTGCCGATCCGTGCAGCGCTCGCGATCGTCCTGCGTCTGCTGCGCGCCTCGGGCCGTCCCAAACAGCAGATCGCCATCCATGGCGCCTTCCAGCTCATGCTGGCCGGGCGCACGGCGCAGATGCTGCGGCTGCGCGTCAGCCGCGAAGCACCTTACATTCCCGAAATCAGCGCCAACAAATACGCACTGAACATCCGTTTCACGGCGCCGGGCGGCGATCTGCGTCCACGTCAATCCGAAGAGAACGTGCCATTCGAGCTTACGTTCTGTAATCTCTAGACACCTTTCAGCACGTTTCAGGACGTGCCAGAAACACCCGACAAACCGCGCCGTTGCGCGGCTTTTCTTTTCAAGGCGTTGCAAGACAAACCAGAACAGCGCATACTTTTCGGGTAGCTAAATGGGTAGCCAGCCACCTACCGGGTAGCCAAAGACGAAAAGGATGGTCATGGGCAAACTGACGGACGTACAAATTCGGAACTGGATCAAGGCAGGCAATCCGGTTGCCATTGCCGACGGCGAAGGGCTGACCTTCACCCTGTCGGAAAAGGGAACAGCGGCATGGACGCTGCGCTTTCGCATTGCCGGCAAACGCAAGGAACTGACCTTGGGCCGCTATCCCGATATCCCATTGACAAAGGCGCGCGAGATTGCGGCAGCGAAGCGGGCCGAAGTACAACAAGGGGTCGACGTAGCCGCCGAGAAGCGCAAGGCCGAACATGCAGCGGCAAACGCTTGGACGTTCCGCACCCTGGCCGATGACTACTTCCAGAAAACCGGGGCCGACCTAGCGGCAAACACCATCAAGGGCCGCAAGCAACAGCTACGCGATTACGTCTATCCAAAGATCGGCGGCATCGCCGCTGCCGACGTGTCGCCGGTCGAGATCGTCGGCATTGTGGAAGCCGCCAGCGTCAAATCCCTTCATGTCGCCCGGCTGGTGCTGATCGCCATACGGGAAGTATTCGCCCACGGCATCGCCCGGCATGTTGTCACCGAAAACCCCTGCGCCCATATCAAGGCAAAGGCCATCATCGGCGGGACGAAGCAACAGCGGGAACGCGTCATGCTGAACGATGGCGAAATTGCCGCCATCTTCGATGCGCTGCCCCAGTTGAGCCGGTCGAACGCCTTGATGGTTCGCATCCTGCTGGCAACCGGGACGCGCATCGGCGAACTGGCGCAAGCCGAATGGCGGCATGTGAATTTCGAAGCGGCGGAATGGACGATCCCGCCCGAACACTCGAAGAACAAAAAAGCGTTCATGATACCGCTGGTTCCGATGGTTGCCGGCTGGTTTGCCGATCTGCAAGCAATGTCCTTCGGTTCCCGCTATGTATTGCCGATCCGCTGCCGCAATCACGGCACCGAAGGCGATGCGCCAATGGTGACTACAACATTGAACGCCGCACTGGATGGCCTGGCGAAATCCCTGGGCGACAAGTGCCGCCGTTTCACCCCGCACGATCTGCGCTCCACGATGCGCAGCCACCGGGGCATGCTGGGCGTGGACGTGCTGATCGCCGAACGCTGCCTGAATCATTCCCTGGGCGGTTTGGTCGCCGTCTACGACAAACACGATTACCTGAACGAACGCCGCCGGGCGCTCGAACTTTGGGCGGCAAAACTGGCCGCCATCGAGACCGGAAGCACCTTCAATGTGGTCCCGCTGAAGCGCGCATGAACATCCTTTTTGCCTTCCCTTACCGAAAAACCGACTGGGACAAGTGGGACAACTGGGACACTCGCCGGAAACCCACGTGGTTAAGCGAAAGTGACTGTCCCGGTTATGCCTTTGTCACTGTGACACTACTGGGACAGGTGGGACACTTCGGAATCAGGACGTTTCAGGACGTAGCATCGTTCCGGGCGGCGGGCCGTTGTTTCGCGCGTTTTGCCGTCCCGGATGTGCCATGTTTTGCACCAGGGGGAACCCCGTGAACGTACTCGAAACCCTGTCCCGCGCCGAGGCCGTCATCGACCTGTTGCGGGTGAATCTGGCCCACGATTTCGGCGCGGCGCTACCGTCCAACGGTATCGCCACACTCATTGAGGCGCGGCAGGATTCGGGCGTGGAGGCCTGCGAGCTGGTCGCCTACCTGATCCACGACGCGCGCCGGGAGATCGCCGCCCACCTGGCGGATGCGGGAGCGAATGCCAAGCGAAAAGCGCCGCGCGAATCGAAGCCTGCCGCCCCATCTCAACGCGCGACGAAGAAAACCAAGCGATTGCAAAATGTAATGTCTGACAATACACAAACGTCATGATTCGCAACTTCCGGCACAAAGGGTTGTCCCGTTATTTCGAGCGTAGCGAAACGAAGGGATTGCAAGCCGCCCATGTTCCGCGCATCGGCCGCATTCTTGACCTGCTGGATGCGGCGGAGTGTCCCGAAGATATGGACATTCCCGGTATGGGACTGCACCCGCTGAAAGGCAACAAGAAAGGCCGCTGGGCCGTATCCGTGTCGGGAAACTGGCGGATCACGTTTGCCTTTGACGATGGCGACGCCATGGAAATCGACTTGGAGGATTATCACTGATGGCAACGAAACGCGACCCGAAGCGCCGCCCGACGCACCCCGGCGCAATCCTGCGGGAGGATGTATTGCCGTCCCTGGGCATGACGCAAACCGAATGTGCGCAACGGTTGGGCGTGTCCCGCCTGACGGTTTCCGAACTGCTGCATGAAAAGCGCGGCGTATCACCCGACATGGCGCTACGCCTGGGCCGCATGCTGGGCAATGGTCCCGGCATCTGGCTACGCATGCAACAGGCTGTCGACCTGTGGGAACTGGAAAACACCAAGGCCAGCGATTACGCGGCCATCGAGCGGATCGCCGCTTGAATATGGGCAAGGCATTCGAAAGCATCAAGGCGGGATTGAACGAAGCCATCGCGCACGCGCAGGGCGAAAAGGCCGGCGCAGGGGTGCGCATGTATCGGCCGCACACGGTCGACGTACGGGAGGTGCGCCAGCGTGTCGGCACGACCCAAGAGCAGTTCGCCGCGCGCTTCGGGTTTTCCGTGGCGACGTTGCGACACTGGGAGCGAGGCGACCGCGCCCCGGCCGGGCCTGCGCTGGTCCTGCTGAATGTGATTGCGAAGGATCACAAATCCGACATGCGCGCGCTTCCGATCACCAAGCGCGAACGAGCGGCCGTCTAAACGTCTGACTGTGCCTCGCTCTCGCAAGACCAATCCGCGCAAGGTTACTGCCGACGAACAACTGCTGCGCATCGAGCAAGTCCGGCACTTTCTGGCGGACTACGAGGCAAGGGGCTACCGGCTTGAACCCGATGAAGTCGATAACATTGGCTACTTGTTACGCGAGTGGGCGGGGCTTGCCGATGATTGGGATTCGCTGAACGCAACCAGCCGCGAATCCCTGTGGCTGAATTCGGTATTTCCGCCGCTACTGCGGGCGGCACAAGAGGAATTCACACGCACAGCCGACTGGATCGAAAACCGGCGAGAGATTATCGCCGAGAAATGGACTCCCGCACTGGCGGACAAGAAGCGTAGCGCGCTGGATCGCCGCATCGAATCGCTACGGTGGGCGGCGCGTCTTGATGAGGGCAGTATTTCCATGATGGCGCTGCACGCCATCGCAACCAGCAGCAATCACCCCGAAAATCTCTGGGCCAGTATCGCCGTTGTCGCCTTCGCCGCACGGGAAAGTCCGGCCAGTCTTGACGAGTTGAGCATTGTAAAACTTCGCGGCGATCTGCTGATGGCGGTTGCGGAGCTGAACCGTTCATTGTTCCTGGCAGTTCGGCCTTATGCGGAGATCGGCCTATTTGTCGAAGATAAGCGCGCAGATGCGGCAAATATGGGTGGC
>JBPOIN010000040.1:0-12097 GCA_052034445.1 Pseudomonadota bacterium
TCACTTGCCATAGTCTTGCACGAGAAATAGTCAATTTCGCCCTTGTGGCAAAGCGATTGCGACAGACCGATGGAAGGAAATAGCAGAATGACGAAAGAGAGCAGAACGAGTCTCATGGTGGCTAACGTTTGAATTCACCGGCCTGCGCGGCTTTTTGCGCAGGTCCGGTGGAATGATGGGTTGGGCCTCGGTTCACATGACAAGGAGAATTGAAATGGAAACACAACAATTGATGAAATTCGGGACTATCAGGGAAGTAGATAATGGCGTTATAGAGCTAGACGGGTTTCATGTTGACATGAATGGAACCGACGAATGGGTGTCTATATCACTGCTATCGTTGGTCATAAAACGACTGGAAGCCGAACTGGCGGAACTGCACCAAAAGAAGGGGGGCGCACTGGAGCGGAGCAGGCTAGCCAAAGAGACGCCGATGGCCTGGTTCGACAAGGCCCAAGGGGCTGTTTCTTTCATGATTGATGGTGAGCACGGCGATGGGTGGGTCCCTGTGATCGAGAGGCCCAACGTTTAAGTGAGCACACAAATCGGTGTATACCGGGTCTGTGCTGTGCGTATACTACGGATCGGTATCGGTATATTCATTTGAATATAAACAGTTCTCTCTGGGGTCTCTATGGCGAATACACCGCCAGACACACCTGCGGCGCGGAAGCTGTTCGATCAGGTGCGGGATCGGCTTCGGGTCGAGAACTATAGCATACGCACCGCGGCGCAGTATGTTCAATGGATTAAGCGATTCATCGTCTTCCATGGCAAGCGGCATCCGCGCGACATGGAGGCGCCAGCCGGTTTCCATCTTGCAACCGTTGGGAGGGGCGTCACGCAAAACGCTCGGATGTCATCGAGTTGACGTTGGAATATTGGATTTTTGGCCATATTGCCTGCAGGCCTTGCCATGCGGGCCAGTGGTTGAGGTGTTTTCAGGTTGGCCGATTTTTCTGCAGGAGTTGCTCGTCGTGGCAAGGCTTGGCGGCCAGGCAGGGTGGGTTTTGATATGTATTCTGATTGTGCTGGCAAGTTGATCCGCGCGGCGGTTGATCGTCGTTTGCACCAAGGGTGGCGGTTGCACGTGCTGCCAAACCACGGTCGATGCCGAAGTCGCCACGGGGGCTGGCTATTTCGGTGGTCGGGCGCGCCAGCGCTCGGCGGATACGGGCAGGGTTTTGGTGATGTTGCGGATCGAGTAGTACTGCATCAGGTTCAATCCGATCAGGACGGGCGCCTGGATGGCCCAGTGCAGTTTGGCGATGCCCATGGGAATGCCGATGCAGAGCGTGATGATGGTCCACCATTTCTGCAGCCAGATCAGTTCGCGATGCACTGCATCCGAGTCGGCGATATAGCCCTTGGTGAACGGGCCGTAGGGGAAAAATACCGGGGCGCCCTGCGAGTTTTTCTGGAATGCGGCTTCGCCAAGGATGTCGAGACTCAGGAAGCGCATCATGGTGGGCGGACTTTCGGTTGCAGCGGGAGGCGTGGATATTAAATCAAACGGCCGGGCCTGTCAGGTGACAGACCCGGCCGTTTCGGCGCCGGCGCGGGAAAACGTGTTTCCCGTGCGCGGTGCGGCTTACAGACGCTCGATGATGGTGCCGGTGCCGACTGCCGCGCCGCAGCACATGGTGATGAAGGCGGTCTGCTTGCCGGTGCGCTCGAGTTCGTGCAGCGCGGTGACAATCAGGCGCGAGCCCGTGGAGCCGACCGGGTGGCCGAGGGCGATGGCGCCGCCGTTCACGTTGACCTTGCTCATGTCGGGGTTGTAGACGCTGGCCCACGACAGGACGACGGTGGCGAAGGCTTCGTTGATTTCGATGATGTCGAAGTCCTTCATCGACATCTTCGACTTCTTCAGGATCAGTTCGGTGGCATCGACCGGGCCGTCGAGCAGGTAGTAAGGATCGGTGCCGACGCAGACATCGGAGATGATGCGCGCGCGCGGCTTGAGACCCAGCGCTTGGGCCTTTTCCTTGCTCATCCAGAGGACGGCGGCGGCGCCGTCGGAAATCTGCGAGGAGGTGCCGGCGGTGGTGGTGCCACCCGGTTGAATCGTCTTCAGCGCCGCCAGGCCTTCGAGCGTGGTCGGGCGCATGCCCTGGTCACGCTTGACGATCTTGGTTTCGCCGGTCGGCTCGCCGTCAGCGCCGAGGATGGGCGCTTCGATCGGCAGCACTTCGCGGTCGAAGTGGCCGGCATCCCAGGCGGCCGCAGCGCGGCGCTGCGATTCGCAGGCGAAAGCGTCGATGTCTTCGCGCTTCAGGCCGCGCTTCTGGACCATGCGCTCGACGCTGGTGAACTGTTCGCGCGTCATGTCATAGGGCCAGCCATCTGGATGGAAGTAGCCGGGGCCGCTCATGACGTTGGTGCCGAGGCCGACGCGGCTCATCGATTCGACGCCGCAGGCGATGCCGATATCCAGCGAGCCGCCCTGGATCATGGCGGAAATCATGGCATTGGCCTGCTGGGCCGAACCGCACTGCGAATCGACGGTGGTGGCGCCGGTCGAAAAGCCCTTGTTCATCCACAGCCAGGCGTTGCGGGCGAGGTTGTTCGACTGTTCGCCAGCTTGCGTCACGCAGCCGGCGATGACTTGCTCGACATCCGCGTGCTTGAGGCCGTTGCGCGTCACCAGGCTGTCGAGCAGCTTGGAGAGCAGGATGACGGGATGGACGCCGGAGAGGTCGCCCACAATCGGCTTGCCGCGGGCGATCGGGCTACGGATGGCGTCGACGATGACTGCTTCACGCATGTTGAATTCCTTTGAATAGTTGAAGTCGGAACAGGGAATGCCGGTGTTTATCGGGCGTCGTCCCCGTGCAAGTGCCCCGAAGGAAATACCCTTGGGGTGCGGGGACCCATGGATTCCCGCTTGCGCGGGAATGACAGCCAATACTCACCGCTGGCTGTTACATGTAACGTACGATCATTTCGTACAGAATCGCCGGCTTTTCCGAGCCGACGACGTGAATCGCGAATTCGCGCGTCAGTTCCATGCCGCCCTTGGCGCCCGGCTCGACCTTGATCACGCGCGAGCGCATGTGGATCTTGCTGCCCGAGGGCACGGCGCCGACGAAACGCAGCTTGTTCGAGCCGTAGTTGACCATGAAGTTGAAACCGGTGACTTCGAAGGTTTCCTGCAGCTTCAGTTGGGTCATCAGCGACAGCGTCAGGAAGCCGTGGGCGATGGTCGTGCCGAAGGGGCTGCTCTTGGCGGCTTCGGGATCGACGTGCAGGAAGTACTTGTCGCCGGTCAGGTCGGCGAACTTGTTGATGACCTCCTGGGTGACTTCGAACTGGGTGCTGAACTCGCCCCATTGGTCGCTGACGAGTTCCTGCAGCGCCGCGATGTCGTCAAACTGGTATTGTTTCATGTGCGGACTCCTTGACTTACATGGCCGGGACGGCAAAACCGTCCTTGATCGGGGTGCGCTTGGCGAAGTAGTCGCCGAGATGCTTTTCGACGCCATCGACGGTCCAGGCCTCGGCGCTGTCGAAATTCGGGCCGACGGTCGGGCGCTGGACGACGGAGATCTGCTTGCCCCAGACGACGAAGACTTCGCCGGAAACATTGGCGGCGCGCGGCGAGGCCAGGTAGCCGACCAGCGGGCTGATGTGCTCGGGCGCGAAGTAGTCAAAGCCGGTTTCGGGCTTCTCGAACATTGCGGCGATCGGGCCGGTGGAGGTCATCGCGGTACGCGCGCGCGGGCAGATCACGTTGGCGGTCACGCCGGACTTGATCAGGGCCTGGGCGGCGCCCATGGTCATGGCGACGATGCCGGCCTTGGCGGCGGCGTAGTTGGGTTGGCCGACGGAGCCGAACAGGAAGGCTTCCGAGGAGGTGCTGATCAGGCGGCCATACACCGGTGCGCCCTCGGCCTTGCTCTTGTCGCGCCAGTACTTGGCGGCATGGCGCATGTTGCAGAAGTGGCCCTTGAGGTGCACGCGGACGACGGCGTCGAAATCCTGTTCGCTCATGTTGAACAGCATGGCGTCCTTGCAGAAGCCGGCGTTGTTAACCAGGATGTTGAGGTCGCCATAGGTGTCGATGGTCTTCTTGAACAGGGCTTCGGTTGCACCCCAGTCGGCGCAGTCGCCAAAGTGAGCGATTGCTTCGCCGCCGGCGCTCTTGATTTCGTCGACCACCTTGCGGGCGGCTTCTTCGCCTGCCGGGGAGCCGCCGAGGTCATTCACGACCACGCGGGCGCCCATCTTGCCCAGCAACAGCGCATGCTCGCGCCCCAGACCGGCGCCAGCGCCGGTAATGATTGCTACCTTTCCGTTCAATTCGCTCATCGAGAAATCCTTTGCAAGTGGTTAAAACATTAAGCCGCATTCAAGCGGCCGAACCGACCGACTCTAGCACAGCCGTCCAGCCGATTCATAATCCAGACGGACTACGGGATATGTCGGATGGGAGTGTCGGGCGGTCTTCGGAATCCACCCTCAGCACTGGGTCCTCAGTCCTCAACCCTTGTTGGCCTTTTTGGCGCGCCGGGCTTCGCGCAGACGCACGAGTTCGGCGTGGTCGGCGGCCAGCCCCTTGGCGATCATGTCGTCGATCTGCGCCGTGGTGTAGCCAAGTTCGGTCAGCAGTTCGCGCGTGTGCTCGCCCTGCATGGGGGGATGTTTTTTGACGCTGCACGGTGTGCCGTAGAAGCGCAGCGGGATGCCCGTGACCTTGACCTCGCCAAGTTCGGGATGTTGGGTCGGCACGATCATCTGGTTGTGGAGGATCTGCGGGTCCTCCACAACGTCTTCGACTTCGTTGATCGGCGCGGTCAGCACGTCGGCGGCAATGAGTTTTTCGACCAGCTCGGCGCGCGTGAAGCGGCGCGTGCCTTCACTCATCACGCGATCCAGTTCGTCCTCGTTGGCCAGACGCGCGTCGATGTTGCTGAAGCGCTCATCCTTGTCCCAGTCGACCGCCAGCGCGCGGCAGATGTTGCCGAAGAATTTTTCGCCCGGCGTGGTGATCACGACATACTTGCCGTCCTTGGTCGGATACACGCCGGAGGGTGCGAAATACAGGCTGCGATTGCCGGTGCGCGTCGGACGCTCGCCGGTCGCCAGATAGCCGCCGATCGAGCTGGCCTGCGCATGCATCAGCGCGTCGAGCAGCGAAACCTCGACACGCTGGCCTTCGCCCGTCGCATCGCGCACGCGCAGCGCGGCCAGCGCGGCATTGACGACCAGCAGCGACGTCATCACGTCGACAGCCGGGAAGCCCGTGCGCACCGGGTTGCCCTTCGGCTCGCCGTTGAGATTCAGCACGCCCGTATAACCTTGGGCCAGGAAGTCGATGCCCGGCCGGCCGGCGTAGGGGCCGTCGGCGCCGAATGAGGTCACCCAGATCCAGATGATGTCGGGCTTGTGCTGCTTGATCTGTTCGTAATTGATGCCGAGCTTGCTCATGGCCGGCTCGCGCACATTGGTGACGATGATGTCGGTCGTCGCGCACAGGCGCGCGAAGCTTTCCTGCGCGTCGGCTTGCTGCAGATCGAGCACCAGCGCGCGCTTGCTGCGGTTCAGGCTCAGATACGGGCCGCGTTCCTCGCCACGCTTGGGGCCCAGATGGCGGCTTTCGTCGCCATAGTGCGATTCGACCTTGATCACATCGGCGCCCAGGTCGCCCATCAGCGTCGCGCCGTAGGGGCCGGCCAGCATCGTCGAAAGATCGAGGACACGCAGCCCGGACAACGGGCCGTTCGAAAAGTCAGGTTTGCTCATGGTGCATCTTCTTTCAGTGGATGTTTGAGAAGGTGAGTTGCTTGCGCGCCGGCGGAAGCTTCAGGCTTCGTGCAGCCGGCGTACGATGTCGCGTTGTAGTTCGAGATCGTTGCGTGCTTCGCCGAGCAGCACCAGCACCACGGTATTGAACACGCCGATCGACTTGGCGCGGATGGTGTCGGCGAGATTGTCGTAGGTGCTGATGACGGCCCATTCTTCGAGCATGTCGTCGCTGATCAGCGCCGGCATTTCGGCCCACTTGTTGGCGACCGACAGCTCATGCAGTTTCATGCCCAGATCGGTCCAGCCGTGATGTTCGAGCACCGTGTGGTAGGAGCGTGTCGAGGCGTAGAAGGCGATCTGCTTGCGCAGCGCGTTCTTGGATTTTTCGAGTTCTTCCTCGTTGCGGCCGAGCGCCATGAACGGTGCGCCGACCAGATCGAAGGCGGCCGGATCGCGGCCGCTGCGTGCCGCGCCGGCGGCGACGGCCGGCAGGATCACTTCGCGTGTGTAGCGGAAGGTGGCGATCGGGTGCAGGCGCAGGCCTTCGCAGAGTTCGCCGGCCAGGCGCGCCATGTAGGTGTTGGCGGCGGCGGCGTAGATCGGCATGGCGGGATGCTCGATCGGGCCGGGGTTGAAGAACGGCGGCAGCATCGTGAAGCGATAGTGCTCGCCTTCGAAATAGGTCGGTTTGTCGGGGTTCTGGAAACTCTGGAAAATCGCCCGCAGACACTGGAAGTATTCGCGCATGCGTGGCCCGGGCGGGCTCGGCCAGGCGGTGCTGTAGCGCCGTTCGTTGTGGCCCTTGACCTGACTGCCGAGGCCCAGCGTGAAGCGGCCGTTCGAGAAGGTCTGCAGATCCCAGGCGGCCTGTGCAGTCACCATCGGGCTGCGCGGGAAGGCCACGGCGACGTTGGTGCCGAGCTTGACGCGCTGCGTGTGTTCGGCGGCGATCATCAACGGCAGGAACGGATCGTGGCCGGATTCGGGCGTGGTCAGGCCGTCGTAGCCGACGCCTTCCATCTGTCGGGCGATTTCGGCGATGCGCGCGATGCTCGGGCGATTCTGTCCCTGGCCGGCGTATTGGTCGGTGTCGGGGCCGTAGATGGCGGTTTCAACAAGCAGAGCCATATGAATGTCCTTGGGTGGTGTTTCTGGAATGAGCCCGCATCAGGGCGTCAGCAGCGGGTTTTCGAGCTGACCGACGCGGCGTACAAACATCGGGATCGGTCGCCCCGTGGCCAGCGCGATGACGACATACGCGACGCGTTGCGGTGCGCCCTTGTCGTTGTAACGGCAGAACGCCTGGGCCATGTTCTGGATGCAGGCAATATCGGTGTTGGCGCGCCAGTCGGCGGGGAAGTAGCGCTGGATTTCCTGTTCGGTGGACTTGCCGTAATCGCAGCCCTGGTCGCAGATGGTGTTCTGCCAGTGGCCGCCGGGCTTCTTGATTTCGACGATCCACTGGCCGCCGCCTTTCGACAGGCGCAGGAACATCTCGGTGGGCGCGCCCTGCTTGAGGAATACATAGGTGCCGCTGTCGGACGGGCCGACTTCGGGCGCGCCGGCAGCCAGCGCCGGTGCGGTGAGTGTCGTGCAGGCAAGAGCGAGAGTGACGAGTCGTTTTTTCATGGGACGATTCCTGTGGATGGATCATCGGCCACGTGGGGACGGGGGCAGGACGCAGTGTTCGTGGCGTCGGCGCAGGTCTTGTCAATGGGCGCGTGGCCATGAGGCAACACCGCCGGCGGTTGCCGGCGGTGTGCGGGGCTTACCTGGCTTGCTGTAACAACTTCCAGAGGCGATGCGGCGAGGCCGGCGTCTCGTGAATCTTGAGGCCCAGCGGCGCGAAGGCGTCGTTGATGGCGCACATCAGAACCGCTGGCGTGGTGTGGATCGCGCCTTCGCCGCAGCCCTTGGCGCCGAGCGGTGCGACGGGCGACGGTGTGCACACGGCGGCCTTCTCGGTCATCGGCACTTCGTGGATGGTCGGCAGCAGGTAATCGACGAAGGTCGTCACCAGCGGCTGGCCTTCGTCGTTATACACATACTCCTCGAACAATGCCGCGCCGACACCCTGCGCCACGCCGCCCTGAATCTGGCCTTCGACGGTGGCCGGGTTGAGGCGCGTGCCGCAATCATCGACGATGAAGTACTTGAGGATGTGGGTACGGCCGGTCTGGCGGTCGATTTCCACCATCGCCACATGGGAGGCATTGGCGGCCGTCAGGTAGCTGCGGCAGCGGCCCTGATCGTCCGGCATGTTGCGGTTCGGCGCGGTCCACACCGAGGTGGCCTCGGGGCAGGGCTCGACGCCGGGCGGCAGCAGATCGCTGCGGAACAGCATGGTGCCGGCGATTTCAGCCAGCGTCATGCCGTGTTCCGGCATGGCCTTGAGACGGAAGCGACCGTCCATCAATTCGATCTGGTCGGGCGTGGTCTGCATCAGGCCGGC
Source organism: Pseudomonadota bacterium (assembly GCA_052034445.1). Classification (GTDB taxonomy): domain Bacteria; phylum Pseudomonadota; class Gammaproteobacteria; order Burkholderiales; family Rhodocyclaceae; genus Sterolibacterium. The sequence goes on from JBPOIN010000040.1 coordinate 8,201, forward strand.
GACGACCTGGGAGAATATGCCGCGCAGCTTTTCGCAGGCGCCGAGGATGGCGCCGGTGATCGCCACGCCGAGACGGCTGCCGCCCGGGCCGAAGTGCGGCGGCGCGACATCGGTCGACGCCATGCTGACCTTGACCATGCTCATGTCCACGCCGAAGTAGTCGGCGACCACTTGCGAGGCGACGGTGTATTGACCCTGGCCCTGCAGCGCGAAGCCGACGATGACGGTGATGCCGCCGAACACGTCGATGGCGACGCGTGCGCCTTCCGGCACGCCGACGCCGGGCACGCCGACGGCGGAATACACGTTCCAGTCGAACACGCCCGGTTCGACGGTGCTGACCACGCCGATGCCAACCAGGCGGCCGGCGGCGCGCGCCGCGGCCTGCTCTGCGCGCAGCTTCTGGTAGTCGGCCATGTCGAGCAGCTTGTCGAGCACTGCCTCGTAGTTGCCGCTGTCATACTCGTTGCCGCTCGGGATGGTGTAGGGGAACTGCTCGGGGCGGATGTAGTTCTTGCGCCGCAGCTCGGCCGGGTCCATGCCCAGCTTGCGCGCGGCCATGTCCATCAGCGATTCGAGGACGAAGAAATGCGGTGGGGGGCCGTAGCCGCGATAGGGATAGGTCGGTGCGCGATTGGTGGCGACGATGGTGGTGTCGTACGACGCGGCCTCGATGCGGTAGGGGCCGGTGAACGCGGCGATCGGCTTGGCCACCGAAATCGTGCCGTAGCCTTCGCAGCCGGCGCCCTGGTCGTCGATCAGCTTGACGCGGAAGCCGGTGACGGTGCCGTCGGCCTTGACGGCCAGTTCGGCGTCGTAATAACGGTCCCAGGCCTGGCCGCCGCCGGCGAGCAGGTATTCCATGCGGTCTTCGATGTATTTGACCGGGCGGCCGTTGGCCTTGCGTGACAAGAGTGCGGCGATGTCGGTGCCGCGCGGGCCACCCTTGCCGCCGAAGCCGCCGCCTTGCGGGTGGCTGATCAGCTTGACCTTGTTGGGCAGCAGGTTGAGCACCGTGGCGCGACCGAGGGCGAAGAAGCGCGGAGCCTGATAGGCGCCGCGACAAGTCAGTTCGTGATTGACGACATCCCAGGTGCAGATGCAGCCGAAGGTTTCGGTCGGGTTGGCGCCGCAGCGGTTCCAGCGGAAGCTGTCCTTGATGACGTGGTCGGCCTCGCCGAACAGGCGGTCGACCTCGCCCCAGACGAATTCCTTCTTCATGATCACGTTGCTGCCGTGCTGCTCGAACACCACCGGCGCATTCGGCGCCAGCGCCACGGCGGGCGTTGGTACGGGGGCCAGCACTTCGTATTCGACGTTGATCAGTTCGAGCGCATCCTCGGCGAGGTAGCGGCTCTCGGCGGCGACGGCGACCACCGGCTCGCCGACGAAACGCACCTTGCCAACGGCCATGCAGTAGTTGCCCCAGCCTTCGGGCGCCGTGGTACAGGGATTGCTCCAGGCCTTGACGTCATCGCCGGTGATCACGGCATGTACGCCGGGCATGGCCGCGGCGGCCGTGGTGTCGATGGCGACGATGCGTGCGTGCGGATGCGGGCTGCGCAGGATCGCCGCATGCAGCATGTTGGGCAGTTTGACGTTGTCGATGAACTCGGTCTCGCCGGTGACCAGCGACGGGTCTTCGACGCGCTTCACTTCCTTGCCGATGAAGCGCTGCGTGCTGGTCGGCAGCTGGGTGGGGCAGGTCGGGATTTTGATGGTCATGTCCGTTTTCCCTTGTCAGGCGTTCTGCGCCGCGCGCATTTTTTCCGCCGCGAGCTTCACCGATTCCATGATGGCCTGGTAACCCGTGCAACGGCAGAGGTTGCCGCCCAGGGCTTCCTTGATTTCCTCTTCGCTGGGGTTGGGGTTTTCCTTCAGCAGTTCCAGCGTCGTCATCATGAAACCCGGCGTGCAGAAACCGCACTGCAGGCCATGCGCCTCGACGAAGGCCTGCTGGATCGGGTGCAGGTGGCCGGTTTCGCGATTGCGCAGACCCTCGACCGTGGTGACCTGGGCGCCGTCGGCCTGCACCGCGAAGGTCAGGCAGGAGCGCGCCGAAGCGCCGTCGATCAGCACCGTACACACGCCGCAGATGCCGTGTTCGCAGCCGACGTGGGTGCCGCCGAGATGGAGTTCATGGCGCAGGAAATCGGCCAGCGTCAGGCGCGGTTCGACTTCGCGCTCGTAGCGCGTGCCATTGACCGTGACGCAGATGTTTTGCTTTGTCGTCATCAGAAGACCTTCTAAATTTGTTGGTGCGGAAAACGGAGCGGCATCAGCTGGCGCGCGCTGCGGCGTCAGCCAGGCAACGTTCGACCAGCGCGCGGATCAGGCTGCGGCGATAGTCGGCCGAGGCGTGGATACAGGTCATCGGCTCGACCAGCGACTCGGCAGCCACGGCGGCGGCTTTGGCGAAGTTCTCGGTCGTCGCGGCCTGACCGGTCAGCGCCTGTTCGGCGGCAGTCAGGCGCACGGCGGTCGGGTTGACGCCGAAGGCGCCGATCTTCACGTCACTGCAGACGCCCTGGTTCTTGCGCAGCGTGAGGCAGATCCCGGCCAGCGCGAGATCGCCGTTGCGACGTGCTTCCTCGCGGATCGCCCAGCCGGCGCCGGCGGGCAGGGTCGGGATGCGCACTTCGGTGAGAATTTCGTTGGTTTCGAGGCTGGTCGTCATATAGGTGACGAAGAACTCGCTGGCCGGAATCAGACGCGTGCCGTCGGGGCCGGCGGCCTTGAATTCCATGTCGAGCACCAGCGCCACGGCCGGGTATTCGGAGGCCGGGTCGGCATGCGCGAACGAGCCGCCCACCGAGCCGCGGTTGCGGATCTGGCGGTGGCCGACCAGATGCGTGGCATCGTGGAACAGCGGCTGTTTGGCCTTGATGAGTTCGGATTCGCCCGCCGCGTGCTTGGTGGCCATGGCGCCGATGGCGATGACGCCCGCTTCTTCGCGGATATAGTTGAGTTCGCTGACCTTGCGCAGGTCGATCAATACCTCGGGGCGCGCCACACGCAACGCCAGCATGGGAACGAGGCTTTGCCCGCCCGCCAGGATCTTGACGTCAACGCCGTCGTTTTCGAGGGATTGCAACAGCGCAACGGCTTCGTCGAGCGTCTCCGGGGCACGGTATTCAAAGGATGCCGGTTTCATTGCGATTTCCAGATGTCGGGAACAGGGGAAAAGACGCCAGCGGTAGAATCCGCCGATGCCAGTCGCTGCGCGGCTTTACAGCCTGTGCGCAAAGCATAACCTTGACAGTCTAATGACTAACCCTGACCGGAATCAAGCCCCCACGAATCGAATCGGGCCTATGAGGTTTCATTTCGGGCCATCTTGGCGCTTGGCTTGCGCAGGGACTTTATTTTGCTGCGCAGAAACGCTAGATTGCCAGCCCAAATAGGCTGGGCTATGGATTTGTCTGCTGATTTTTGTTGCATCGATTTGTATGATTTTTGTCTGATTTTTGCCGTGTCGGCCCCTGATCCGGTGCTGACTCTAGGTTGAACCTGTTTCCTAAGGAGTGAAGTGAATATGAGCGGTCCCTTGCATACCCCTTTGTGCGACAAACTCGACATCGAGTACCCCGTCGTCGCCTTCACCCACTGCAAAGACGTTGCCGTGGCCGTCATCAACGCGGGCGGTTTCGCCGTGCTCGGCGAAGCGATGCATACGCCTGACGAGATCGCCGCCGACATCAAGTGGATCCGCGACCGCATCGGCGGCAAGAAGTTCGGCATCGACCTGGTACTGCCGGCTTCCGTGCCTGAAGAAAAAACCGTCGAGGAACTGCTGGCGATGATCCCGCAGAGCCACCGCGACTTCGAACAAAGCATCAAGAAAAAATACAACGTGCCGGATCCCAAGGTTGCGCCGAACCTGCACCAGTGGGGCGG
>JBPOIN010000208.1:0-8465 GCA_052034445.1 Pseudomonadota bacterium
ATCACCAAGGCCGTATTCCCCGTCGCCGGACTCGGCACGCGCTTCCTGCCGGCCACCAAGGCCAGCCCCAAGGAGATGATGCCCATCGTCGATAAACCGCTGATCCAGTTTGCTGTCGAGGAGGCCATCGCGGCCGGCATCACCGACATGATTTTCGTCACGGGGCGCAGCAAGCGCTCGATTGAGGATCATTTCGACAAGGCCTACGAACTCGAATCCGAACTCGAAATTCGCGGCAAGCTCGAAACCCTCGAGTTCGTGCGCAACCTGCTGCCCAAGAACATCAACTGCATCTACATCCGTCAGGCCGAGGCGCTCGGTCTGGGCCATGCCGTGCTGTGCGCCAAGCCTGTGATTGGCGACGAGCCTTTCGCCGTGCTGCTGGCCGACGACTTGCTGGATGGCCAGGCGCCGATCATGAAGCAGATGACCGATGTTTTCGATCGCTACCAATGTTCGGTGCTCGGCGTGCAGGATGTGCCGCGCGCCGATACGCGCAGCTACGGCATCGTCGCGGCGCAGCCGCTGGCCGAACGCATCGAGCGCATCAGCGCCATCGTCGAGAAACCCAAGCCCGAGGATGCCCCGTCGACGCTGGCCGTGGTGGGCCGCTACATTCTCACGCCGCGCATTTTCCATCATCTCGAACGCGTGCAACCCGGCTCGGGCGGCGAGATCCAGCTCACCGACGGCATCTCGGCGCTGCTCGACGAACAGCATGTGCATGCCTATCGCTTCGACGGCGTGCGCTACGACTGCGGCTCCAAGCTCGGCTACCTGCAGGCCATGGTCGAGTTCGGCCTGCGTCACGCCGAGGTCGGCAAGGAGTTCGCGGCTTATCTGCAGCAGCGGGAAAAGCGTCCATGAGCGCTGAGGAATCCCGGCAGATCCTGGCCACGGCCGATATCGTCTGCACGGCGACCGAAGTCAGCCAGGCCATCGAGCGTCTGGCGCGGGAAATCACCGACCGGCTGCAGGATGCCTATCCGCTGGTCCTGCCCGTCATGGGCGGCGCCATCGTGTTCGCCGGCCAGTTGCTGCCCCAGCTGGCTTTCCCGCTCGAATTCGATTATCTGCATGCCACGCGCTATGGCGATCTGACGAGCGGCGGCGCCATCCAGTGGATCCGCGAACCGCAGATCAGCGTGGTCGGCCGCACCGTGCTGCTGCTCGATGACATTCTCGATGAAGGCATCACGCTGGCCGCCATCCGCACGCGCCTGCTGGAGCAGGGCGCCAAGGCGGTGCTGATCGCCGTGATGTCGGAGAAGCAGACCGGCCGGCCGAAGCCGCTCAAGGCCGATTTCACCGGCGTGCTGCTGCCGAACCGTTATGTGTTCGGCTGCGGCATGGACGTGCGCGGCGCCTGGCGCAATCTGCCGGACATATACGCACTTGGAGACGCTTAGCCTTGTCAGGACCTGTCCCTGACCTCGGCATGCCGGGCAGGGACAAATTCCTCGGCGGATTTCCTGCTTTCAGCCGGACAAACCCAGCGTAGCGGCGGCCAGCAGCAGATAGCGCACGCCCTTGGCGATCAGCACCAGCAGCAGGAAGCTCCACAGCGGCTCGCGCATCACGCCGGCGATCAGCGTGATGGGATCGCCGACGATCGGCAGCCAGCTCAGCAACAGCGACCAGCGGCCATAACGATGGTAGCGGCTCTGCGCACGCGCGAGTTGCGCGGCATTGACGGGAAACCAGGGCTTGTGGCGCCAGTGTTCGATGCCGCGCCCGAGTAACCAGTTCACGAGCGATCCGAGCACATTGCCGGCGGTGGCCACGGCAACCAGCAACGGCACCGGATGTTCGCCGAGCGCGATGAGACCGACCAGCAGCGCTTCCGATTGCAGCGGCAGCAAGGTCGCGGCGCCGAAGGCGGCGAAAAACAGTCCGAGGTAGCCGGTCATCCGAATCTGAGCATGCCGACGGGTGCCGACATGGCGCTGGGGCTGAATCCGGGGGCGCCGGATTCAGTGTGGATCAGCGACGTTCAGGCGACGGTTGCACGGCTGGCGCGCTTGCGGTCGTTTTCCGACAGATAGCGCTTGCGCAGACGGATCGTCTTGGGCGTGATTTCGACGAGCTCGTCGTCGGCGATGAATTCGACGGCCGATTCGAGCGTGAGTTGGACCGGCGGCACCAGACGCACGGCTTCGTCGGTGCCCGAGGCACGCACGTTGGTGAGCTGCTTGCCCTTGATGGGGTTCACGACGAGGTCGTTGTCGCGGCTGTGGATGCCGATGATCATGCCTTCATACACCTGGTCGCCGTGCGAGGCGAACATGCGGCCGCGCTCCTGCAGCTTCCACAACGCATAGGCGACGGCCATGCCGTTTTCCTGCGAGATCAGCACGCCGTTGCGGCGTTCGGCCATGTCGCCGGCCATCGGGCCGTAGTCGTCGAAAATGTGGCTGGCCATGCCGGTGCCGCGCGTCAGCGTCAGGAATTCGCCCTGGAAGCCGATCAGACCGCGCGCCGGGATGCGGTATTCGAGACGCACGCGGCCCTTGCCGTCCGGCTGCATGTCCTGCAGTTCGCCACGCCGGCGGCCGAGCTCTTCCATGACGCTGCCCTGGTGGCCTTCTTCGACGTCGACGGTCAGCAGTTCATACGGCTCCTGCTTGACACCGTCGATTTCCTTGAAGATCACGCGTGGACGCGAGACGGCCAGTTCGTAGCCTTCGCGGCGCATGTTTTCGAGCAGGATGGTCAAGTGCAGTTCGCCGCGGCCGGAGACCAGGAACACGTCCGCGTCGTCGGTGTCCTCGACGCGCAGCGCGACGTTGGCGAGCAGCTCCTTGTTGAGGCGTTCGCGGATCTGGCGGCTGGTGACGAATTTGCCTTCCTTGCCGGCGAACGGCGAGGTGTTGACCTGGAAGTTCATGGTCAGCGTCGGCTCGTCGACCTTGAGCGGCTTCATGCCCACCGGGTTGGCAACGTCGCAGATCGTCACGCCGATGCCGACCTGCTCGATGCCCGTGATGAGCACGATGTCGCCGGCTTCGGCCTGCTGGGCGGGCTCGCGTTCGAGGCCCTTGAAAACGAAGATCTGATTGACCTTGGCCTTGCCGCGCGCCTCATCGCCGTACATCACGGCGACTTCCTGCGCAGGTTTGAGCGTGCCCTGGGTGATGCGGCCGATGCCAATGCGGCCGACATAACTCGAATAGTCGAGCGAGCAGATCTGCAGCTGCAGCGGGGCGCTGGCATCCACCTTGGGTTGCGGCACGTGTTCGAGGATGGCGTCGAACAGCGGACGCATGTTGGTGCCGGGCTTGCTGGCGTCGAGCATGGCAAAGCCGTTCAGCGCCGAGGCGAACACCACCGGGAAGTCGAGCTGCTCTTCATTGGCGCCGAGCTTGTCGAACAGATCGAAGGTGTGGTCAATGACCCAGTCCGGACGCGCGCCCGGGCGATCGATCTTGTTGATCACGACGAGCGGCTTGAGACCCAGCGCCAGCGCCTTGCGCGTCACGAAGCGGGTCTGCGGCATCGGGCCTTCGACGGCATCGACCAGCAGCAGGCAGCCGTCGACCATCGACAGCACGCGCTCGACCTCGCCGCCGAAGTCGGCGTGGCCCGGGGTGTCGATGATGTTGATGTGCGTGCCTTCGTAATCGATCGCACAGTTCTTGGCGAGAATCGTGATGCCGCGTTCCTTTTCCAGATCGTTCGAATCCATCACGCGTTCGGAAACCTGCTGATGGGCGGCGAAGGTGCCGGATTGGCGGAGCAACTGGTCGACGAGGGTGGTCTTGCCGTGGTCAACGTGGGCGATGATGGCGATATTTCGAATGGCGCGGGACATGAGTGTTTTTTGCAGTGCACAAGAGGGCGCGCATTGTATCATGCAGCCGGCTCCATTCGCTAACCGTGGCGCGGCAACATGCTAGAATTTCCGGCTATTCACGTTGAGAATCAAGAGGAGCCAACATGCTGGCAATCATCGGCGGTAGCGGTCTGACCCAGCTCGCCAGTCTCGATCTGTCGCACCAGGAAGTCGTGCGTACGCCTTACGGTGAGCCTTCCGGTGCGTTGTCGTTCGGCCGCATCGGCAAGCAGGATGTGGTGTTTCTGGCGCGTCACGGTTACGGCCACACGATTCCGCCGCATCTCGTGAATTACCGCGCCAATATCTGGGCGCTCGCGCATGGCGCCAAGGCCACGCGCATCGTCTCGGTGGCCTCGGTGGGCGGCATTCGCGCCGATCTCAAGCCTGGTTCGTTGATCGCACCGCACCAGATCATTGATTACACCTGGGGGCGCGAAGTGACGTTTCACGACCGGCTCGATGTCCCCGTGGTGCATATCGACTTCACCGAGCCGTATGACAAGCTGTTGCGCCAGCAACTCATCGAGGCCGCTGCGCGCGCCGGCGAGAAGATGCTGGATGGCGCCGTGTACGCCGCGACCCAGGGGCCGCGCCTGGAAACCGCGGCCGAAATCAATCGCTATGAGCGCGACGGCGCCGACATCGTCGGCATGACCGGCATGCCCGAAGCCTCGTTGGCGCGCGAAGCCGGCATTCCGTATGCTGCGCTCACGGTGGTCGCCAACTGGGCCGCCGGCCGCGTCGATAGCACGCACGGCATCAAGTTCGAAAACCTCGAAGCCGAACTGCGCGTCGCCATGATCAAGGTGCGCAACGTGATTTCGCATTATTGCGAAACCGGCGACTGCGCCTGATGCGCTGCGCGACGTAACAGCCATGATTCGTGACGTCTTGCGCATGGGCGACCCGCGCCTGCTGCTGCGCGCGCAGCCGCTCGATACCTTCGACACCCCTGAGTTGCATGCGCTGATCGCCGACATGCTTGACACCATGCGCCATCTCGACGGCGTCGGCCTCGCCGCGCCGCAGATCGGCGTGTCGCAGCGCCTGGTCATCTTCGGTTTCGAGGCCAGCGAACGCTATCCGGCCGCCGCCGCGGTTCCCTTCACTGTGCTCATCAACCCCGTGCTCACGCCGCTCGGCGCCGACGAAGAGGAGGGCTTCGAAGGCTGTCTGTCGCTGCCTGGCCTGCGCGGCCGCGTGCCGCGCTTCACGCGCCTGCGCTACAGCGGCTTCGATCCGTATGGCCGGCCCATCGCACGCGAAGTCGAAGGCTTCCATGCCCGCGTCGTGCAGCATGAATGCGATCACCTCGATGGCATCCTGTACCCGATGCGCGTGCGCGACCTGCGCTACTTCGGTTTCAGCGAGGAGATGCAGTCCCTCATGGCGTCCGGCACACCGGACGAATAACCCGCAGCCTGGAGGCCGACGCGACATGTCCTTTACCCATCAGGTCGGCCTCAGCGCCTCGGAAGACCGCCTCGAAAAACTCATTGCCGAGCGTCTGCGGCCCGGCGCCGACAAGGTCGCCATCGACGGACGGATCTGGGATCTGTTCGGCGAAACCTGGGCCGTGATGTTTACCGATCTGGCCGGTTTTTCGCGCGGCGTGGCCTCGTTCGGCATCATCCACTTCCTGCAGATCATCCAGGAATCGGAGCGACTGCTGATTCCGATCATCGATCAGCACGATGGCATTCTGCTCAAGACCGAGGGCGACAGCATGCTGGTGATCTTCCGCAATGCTGGCAAGGCCCTCGAATGCGCGCTGGACATGCAACGCCGGTTGACGCTGGAAAACAAAACGCGCACTCAGGACGAGCAGATTCTGCTCTGCGTGGGTCTCGGTCACGGCCCGATGCTGCGCATCGGCGATCGCGATGTGTATGGTGCGGAAGTCAATGCCGCCAGCAAGCTCGGCGAGGATACGGCGCAGGCCGGCGAGATTCTCGTCACCGATTCGCTGCGTCAGGCGCTCGACGCCCAGGTGCAGCAACAGTTCGCGCAGATCGACACGATTCCGCCCGGCGCCAAAGCGGCCTACCGGCTGATCTACAGCGCGGATTAAGCGGTGCAAACGCAAGGGGCGGCTGACGCATGCGCCAGCCGCCCCTTTGACCTCAGCCTTTAGTCCTTAAACACCCTGTTTCAAGCTTGCCTCGATGAAGGCATCGAGGTCGCCGTCGAGCACCTTCTGGGTGTTTGATATTTCGACGTTGGTGCGCAGATCCTTGATGCGGCTCTGGTCGAGTACGTAGGAACGGATCTGGTGGCCCCAGCCGACGTCGGTCTTGCCGGCTTCGAGCTTGTCGGCCTCGGCCTGGCGCTTGCGCAGTTCGGCCTCGTAGAGGCGCGACTTGAGCATCAGCATTGCTTCGGCGCGGTTGCGGTGCTGCGAACGGTCGCTCTGGCACTGCACGACGATGCCGGTCGGGATGTGGGTGATGCGGATCGCCGAATCGGTCTTGTTGATGTGCTGGCCGCCGGCGCCCGAGGCGCGGAAGGTGTCGGTGCGCAGATCGGCCGGATTGATCTCGACCTCGATCGAGTCGTCGACTTCCGGGTATACGAACAGGCTGGCGAACGAGGTGTGGCGGCCACCCGATGAATCGAACGGGCTCTTGCGCACCAGACGATGCACGCCGGTTTCGCTGCGCAGGAAACCGAAGGCGTATTCGCCCTCGACCTTGATTGAGGCACTGCGGATGCCGGCCACGTCGCCGGGCGTTTCTTCGAGCAGCTCGGTCTTGAAACCCTTGCGCTCGCAATAGCGCAGATACTGGCGCAGCAGCATGCTGGCCCAGTCGCAGGCCTCGGTACCGCCCGCGCCGGCCTGGATGTCGATGAAGCAGTTGTTGGGATCGGCCGGGTTGGCGAACATGCGGCGGAATTCGAGATCCGCCACCACTTTCTCCATGGCGTCGATATCGGCGGCGACGCTATTGAGCGTCTCCTCGTCATCCTCGCCGCGCGCCAGATCGAACAGATCGCGCGTGTCGATGAGTTGCTGGCTCAGATTGCGCAGCGTGAGCACCACGCCTTCGAGTGTCTTCTTTTCCTTGCCCAACGCCTGGGCGCGTTCGGCGTCGTCCCAGACCTTTGGGTCTTCGAGCGCCTGACTCAGTTCTTCGAGCTTCTCTGCCTTGGCATCGAAGTCAAAGATACCTCCGCAGTTCGTCGCCACGGCTGGCAAGCCCGGCGAGGTGGTTGGAAATGGCATTGAGTTGTTCGGCTTCCATGGTCTGTCTCGGTCCGGCAAGGGCAAACGCGCATTATACCTTGCCAGCCCCGCATCTCCGCGCCTGGTATGAGTTTGGCGGCTAGAATGTGCAGCCCGAATCCATCTGCCGGAAATCCCGCCATGCAAGTCCGCGCCCTCGACAAACCTTACCGGCCGTTGCCTGTCAGCCTCATCAACGCGGCCGGGCGCGGACTGCAGCGCCTGCGTCTGCAACCCGTGACGCTCAAGAAATCGGCGCTGATCGCCAAGGCCATTCAGCGCGCCGGCAGCAGCGATTTCGGCGACACGAGTTTCCATGAGGGCCTCGATCGCCTGCTCGATTCGCTCGAACGCGAGGCCGAGCTGAACCTGGTCGGCCGCCTCATGGCGCAGACCTCGTTGATCGACAAGCTCACGACACTCCTGCGGCTCGTGGCCTGGCGCAAGCAGCATCCCGAAGTCGCCGCGCAGCAGATCCGCCAGCCGCTGTTCATCCTCGGCCTGCCGCGTACCGGCACGACGATCCTGCATGCCTTGCTGGCGGTCGATCCGGCGAATCGCTCGCCGCTGTTCTGGGAGGTCGAAAAGCCCGTGCCGCCGCCGATGCCGGCCACCTGGAGCAGCGATCCGCGCATCGCCGAAGTCGAGAAGGCGCTGATCCAGTTCGAGAAACTCTGCCCGGGCATCCAGGCCGTGCATGTCATGCAGGCGCGGCTGCAGCAGGAGTGCGTGGCGATCCTGGCGCTCGACATGATGGCCGAGCAATTCCACTGCATGTTCAATCTGCCGGGGTACGCCGACTGGCTCGACGAACAGCCCAAGACCTACAGCCTGCAGCTGCACCGGCACTTCCTCCAGCACCTGCAGTCGGGCGGCGTCACCGGCGCGCGCTGGGTGCTCAAGTCGCCGTGCCATCTGCATCTGACCTCGCGCCTGCTTGAAGTCTATCCGGATGCCAATATCATCCAGACGCATCGCGATCCGGTCACCGTGTGCACCTCGATCAGCAGTCTGGTCGCCATGCTGCGCGGTGTCGGCTCCGACGCCATCGACCTCAAGGCCATCGGCCGGCAGCAACTCGACTGGTGGGAAAAGCTGCTGAATCGCTCGCTCGCACAACGCCGGGAACTGGATCGCGACCCGCACCGCGCCGGCCAGTTCTTCGACCTGCAGATGCAGGAAACGGTCGCCGATCCGATTGGCGCGGTCGAGCGCATCTATGCGCATTTCGGCTACGAACTCAAACCTGCCGTCAAGGACGCGATGCACAAGTTCATGCAAAACAATACCCGCGACAAGCACGGCTCGCACACCTATTCGGCAACGGATTTCGGCATCGACCCGGCGCGCGACAACGCCCGGTTTGCCGACTACTGCGCGTATTTCGGCATCGGCAAATGATCAAGT
>JBPOIN010000184.1:0-19441 GCA_052034445.1 Pseudomonadota bacterium
CGGCCAACTTCGCCAAACTCGGTGAGGAAGTCACGAATGTGATCGCCTCGGGCGCCGACTGGATTCACTTCGACGTGATGGACAACCACTATGTGCCGAACCTGACCATTGGCCCGCTGGTCTGCGAGGCCTTGCGCCCGGTTACCGATGCCGTGATCGACGTGCATCTGATGGTCAAGCCTGTCGACCGCATCATTCCGGATTTCGCCAAGGCCGGCGCCAACGTAATTACCTTTCACCCCGAGGCCTCCGAGCACATCGACCGTTCGCTGGCGCTGATCCGCGAATCGGGCTGCCAGGCCGGCCTGGTGTTCAACCCGGCGACGCCGCTGCATTACATGGATCACGTCATGGATCGCCTTGATGTGGTATTGCTGATGTCGGTGAACCCGGGCTTCGGCGGCCAGAAATTCATTCCCGAGACACTCAACAAGCTGCGTGACGCGCGCGCCCGCATCGATGCCTACACGCAACGCACGGGGCGCGCGATCCTGCTCGAAATCGACGGTGGCGTGAAAACCGACAACATCGCCGAAATCGCCCGCGCCGGCGCCGATACCTTCGTCGCCGGCTCGGCGGTGTTCGGCGCCAGCCGCGCCGAAGATCCGCACCGCTACGACAGCGTGATCGGCGCGCTGCGTGCCGAACTCGCCAAGGTGTAAGCGCATGAGCCGACCTGCCACCGAGGCTGGGCAGCTGGCCGTACGCGCCGTGCTGATCGACCTCGATGGCACGTTGCTCGATACTGCCGAGGATCTGTGCGTAGCCGCCAACGCCATGCTGCACGACCTCGGCCGCCCGCCTGTCGATGTGGCGCGCATCCGCACCTATATCGGCCGCGGGCTGGCCAACCTGGTCAAGCGCTGCCTGGCGGGAAGCCGCGAGCTGGATGGCGCCGAAGCGCCGGTGGAAGCACTGGCGCTGTTCCGCCGCCATTACGCCGTGTCGAACGGCCAGCAGGCGCGCATCTATCCGGGCGTGCTGGAAGGCCTCGCCGCATTGCGCGCCATGGGGCTACCGCTGGTCTGCCTGACCAACAAGGCCAGCGCCTTCACGCTGCCGCTGCTCGAGCGCACGGGACTCGCCGGATATTTCGTCGAAGTCATCAGCGGCGACACGGTCGCCCGCGCCAAGCCCGATCCGATGCCGGTCTTCGAGGCCTGCCGACGCCTCGGCGTGGCGCCCGGACAGACGCTGCTGATCGGCGATTCGCTGAATGATGTACGCGCCGCGCGCGGCGCCGGCTGCCATGTCTTCTGCGTCCCGTATGGCTACAACGAGGGTAGCGAGGTGCGCGAACTGGATTGCGATGCTATAGTTCCAACCCTTGCAGCAGCGGCCGGGCGCGTGGCACTGGCGCCCACCTGACTGCCGCACCGACACACTCAACTAGCATATCGCGATGAATTTGCCGACGCTGATGATCAATGCGCGCCAGGATGCGCCACTGCGCAGCATCCTGGAGGCCTGGCCCTGGCGGCCCTGCCAGAACGCCTGATCGCGCTCGCCGCAGCGCACCCTGCCGCATGGGCAGGGCATTCCCCCGCAGCGAGCCACAGCCACACCCCGACAAATTCTCGTGGAGCTCATGTTCATCATGCAAGAATCCGAATTCAAACGCCTGGCCGCCGCGGGCTATAACCGCATTCCGGTCACGCTCGAAACCTTCGCCGATCTCGACACACCGCTGTCGATCTATCTCAAGCTCGGCAACCAGCCCAACAGTTTCCTGCTCGAATCCGTGGTCGGCGGCGAACGCTTCGGCCGCTATTCCTTCATCGGCCTCGCCGCCAGCACGCTGCTGCGCGTGCGCGCCTTCGCAACCGAAGTGATGCGCGACGGCGCGGTGATCGAGCGCCATAGCGGCAACCCGCTGGATTTTCTTGCCAGCTACCAGGCGCGCTTCAAGGTGCATGTGCCCGAGGGCTTTCCGCGCTTCTGCGGCGGCCTGGCCGGCTATTTCGGTTACGACACGGTGCGCTATGTCGAGGAAAAGCTCGCGCAGTTCGACAAGCCCGATGAAATCGGCATGCCCGACATCCTGCTGCTGCAGACCGAAGAACTGGCGGTGGTGGATAACCTGAGCGGCAAGCTGTATCTGATTGTGTATGTCGATCCGGCGCAGGCCGACGCGTATACGCACGGCCAGGCGCGCCTGCGCGAACTCGCAAACCGCCTGCGCAGCCCGCTGCCACCGCCCGAGAGCCGCCCGGCCACGCCGACCGACACCATCCGCGACTTCGCCAAGCCGGACTATCTGGCCGCCGTGCTGCGCTCCAAGCAGTACATCACCGATGGCGACATGATGCAGGTACAGATCGGCCAGCGCATCAAGAAACCGTTCACCACCTCGCCGCTGACGCTGTACCGGGCGCTGCGTTCGCTGAATCCGTCGCCCTACATGTATTACTACGACTTCGGCGATTTTCAGGTGGTCGGCGCTTCGCCCGAGATCCTGGTGCGCCAGGAAGCCACCTCGGCCGGCCGCAAGGTCACAATCCGCCCGCTCGCCGGCACGCGCCCGCGCGGCGCGACGCCCGAACAGGATCGCGCCCTGGCCGAGGAACTGCTCGCCGACGAGAAGGAGCGCGCCGAGCACGTGATGCTGATCGACCTGGCGCGCAACGACATCGGCCGCATTGCCGAAACCGGCAGCGTCAAGGTGACCGACCAGATGGTGATCGAGCGATACTCGCACGTCATGCACATCGTCTCGAACGTCGAAGGCATCCTGAAACCCGGCATGAGCAATCTCGACGTGCTGCGCGCCACCTTCCCGGCCGGCACGCTGGCCGGCGCGCCCAAAGTGCGCGCCATGGAAATCATCGACGAACTCGAACCCGTCAAACGCGGCCTGTATGGCGGCGCCTGCGGCTACCTGAGCTTCTCGGGCGAGATGGATCTGGCAATTGCGATCCGCACCGGCATCGTCAAGGACGGCATGCTGCATGTGCAGGCGGCAGCCGGCATCGTCGCCGATTCGATTCCGGAAAACGAATGGCAGGAAACCGAAAACAAGGCGCGCGCCCTGCTGCGCGCCGCCGAAATGGCCCAGAGCGGCCTCGACACGCGTTTCGAGTGAGGTGCGGCGATGCTGCTGATGATTGATAACTATGATTCCTTCACCTACAACCTCGTGCAGTATTTCGGCGAGCTGGGCGAAGATGTGCACGTATATCGCAACGACGCGATCACGCTGGAACAGATTGCCGCGTTGAATCCCGCACGTCTGGTGATTTCTCCAGGACCGTGTTCGCCGGCCGAAGCCGGCATTTCGGTCGCCGCGATCAAGACCTTCGCCGGCCGCATCCCGCTGCTCGGCGTGTGTCTGGGCCACCAGGCGATCGGTGCGGCCTTCGGCGGCGACATCGTGCACGCCAAGCAACTCATGCACGGCAAGACCTCGCCCGTGCAGCACCTGAATGCCGGCGTATTCCGCAATCTGCCGAATCCGCTGACCGTGACGCGCTATCACTCGCTGGCCATCCAGCGCGAAACGCTGCCCGACTGTCTCGAAGTCACGGCCTGGACGGCCGATGGCGAGATCATGGGCGTGCGCCACAAGACGCTGTCGGTCGAGGGCGTGCAGTTTCACCCCGAGTCAATCCTCACCGAATGCGGTCACGCGATGCTGAAGAATTTCCTCGACGACGCGCCACGCCTGTTGCCGGATGCCGAGGTGCGCACATGATCACGCCACAGCAAGCGCTCCAGCGCACCATCGAGCACCGCGAGATTTTTCATGACGAGATGCTGCATCTGATGCAGCAGATCATGCAGGGTGACATTTCGCCGCTCATGGTCGCGGCCATCCTTACCGGCTTGCGCACCAAGAAGGAAACTGTCGGCGAAATCTCCGCCGCGGCGATCGTCATGCGCGCGCTATCGGCCAAGGTCGAGGTCGGCGATACGCAGAATTTCGTCGACATCGTCGGCACGGGCGGCGACGGCATCCAGACCTTCAACATCTCGACGGCCTCGATGTTCGTCGTCGCCGCAGCGGGCGCAAAAGTCGCCAAGCATGGTGGGCGCAGCGTGTCGTCAAGCTCGGGCAGCGCCGATGTGCTCGAAGCACTCGGCGCGAACATCCAGCTCACCCCGCAGCAGGTAGGTGAATCCATCGACGCCACGGGCATCGGCTTCATGTTTGCGCCAAATCACCACACCGCCATGAAGAACGTCGCGCCAATCCGGCGCGAGATGGGCGTGCGGACGATCTTCAACATCCTCGGTCCGCTGACCAATCCGGCCGGCGCGCCGAACTCGCTGATGGGCGTCTTTCACCCCGATCTGGTCGGCATCCTGGTGCGCGTCATGCAGCGCCTCGGCGCCAACCATGTGCTGGTGGTGCATGGCCGCGACGGCATGGACGAGATTTCACTCGGCGCCACCACCATGGTGGGCGAACTCAAGAACGGTCATGTCGAGGAATACGAGATCCATCCCGAGGACTTCGGTTTGCAGATGGCCTCGAATCGCAACTTCCGTGTCGAAGGCGCCGAGGCCTCGAAACAGGTACTGCTCGCCGCGCTCGATAATCAGCCCGGCCCGGCGCGCGAGATCGTGCTGTTGAACAGCGGTGCGGCGCTGTATGCCGCAAACCTGGCGCCCTCGATTGGCGCCGGGATTTCACGCGCGCGCGAAGCCATCGCCAGCGGCGCGGCACGCGCGAAACTCGCCGAATTCGTCGAATACACGCGCGGCTTCACCGCTTGAGAAAACCATGGCCGCCAATCCGCCCGACATCCTGAAGAAAATCCTCGCCGTCAAGCACACGGAGGTTACCGCCGCCAAGGCCGCCAAACCACTGGCCGCCATGCGCGCCGCAGCCGAGTCGCAGCTCGCGCCGCGCGACTTTGTCGCTGCGCTGCGCGCCAAGATCGCGCAGGGCAAACCCGCCGTGATTGCCGAGGTCAAGAAAGCCAGCCCGTCCAAGGGTGTGTTGCGCACCGATTTCGATCCGGCCGCCATCGCCGCCGATTACGCACGGCATGGTGCTGCCTGTCTGTCGGTACTCACGGATCGCCAGTTCTTCCAGGGCGCCCCGGAATACCTGCAGCAGGCCCGCGCCGCCTGCGCCTTGCCGGTGCTGCGCAAGGATTTCCTCATTGATCCATACCAGGTGTATGAGGCGCGCGCCATGGGTGCCGACTGCATCCTGCTGATCGTCGCAGCGCTCGAACTGGCGCAAATGCAGGAAATGGAAGTAATCGCTCACGACCTCGGCATGGCCGTGCTGGTCGAAGCGCACGACGCGGAGGAAACCGCACTGGCGCTGCAGCTCAATACACCGCTGATCGGCATCAACAACCGCGACCTGCGCACCTTCGAGCTCAGTCTGACCACCACCCTCGACCAGCTCGTCAGCATTCCGGCGGATCGTCTGGTGGTCACCGAATCGGGGATTCTTGCGCCGCAGGATGTCGCGCTCATGCAGCAGCACGATGTGCACGCCTTCCTGGTGGGCGAAGCCTTCATGCGTGCCCCGAGTCCCGGGGCCGAGCTCGCACGGCTGTTCGGCAACTAGATCTCGGCAACCTGATGCAGCAATTCCTGATACACGAACGCAGAGAGCGAAACCTTATCTTGCGCCTGGAATTTCAGAAACTCGACACCATGCTGTGTTTCCGGAGCGCTGCTCTCGCTCAACTGCAAGCTAGTGACCATGCGGATCACGCCGTCAAGCACTAGATAAGTTTCCACTTCATTGACGACCGTCTTGAACTTTACGGTCACAGCATCACCCTTCTGCCCCATGCAGGTGCGCGACTGAAACAGGCAACCATTGGTGCTGATGTTCGTGATCAATCCGGGAATCGATGCCTCGTCGCCGCTACTGGTTCGCACGGCGGCGGCAATTACCTTGACATCGGCACGCGATCCACGCCGCACCACAATGCCTCGCACTTCGGCCGGATAGGTAAGATGCAGATAGGAATACGGAGTACTCGTGGACTTGAGCACCGAAGCCGAAAAGGCATACACGCTCTTGCCAGAAAATGCCCGCACCACAAAGGTCTGCCCATCGCGGATCAGCTGCACCCGGCCATCCACCATGGGCGCACTGACCAGCAAGCTGCGCCCCTTGTTGTAGCCGATCAGCTTGACGTAATAACGCCCCTGGCTCTGTTCGAGATTCGATTGCAGCTGCAACGACTCACCGATCCGCAACTGAATATCGTCGAGCTTGAGAATTTCCTCTTTGAGCTTGGGGGCGTTTGAAGCGCCGCTCTTTGTCACAGACATCCCCACCCCTTTCGCATTCCATTCTGTTATACAGGACGCGTATTCTCGCCTGTTTGGGTGGTGGCGGGGAATTTTTGCATCGCCAGCAGAAGCTGGCAGCCCCGATATTTCAGAAAAAATTAAATGGGTTAACGCGGCGAGTATGCAGACGATTAAAGTCGTCAAGCCACAACACGCGTGAGCCAAAACATTTACGGTCAAAGTCACCTTCTAAAAGGTGGGGGACAGTGGCAGCAAGTGTAAGGAACCCCTCCCTCGCGCAACCGTTGGCTATCGCAACGCTGCATCAGGCCAGAGCCTCAACTTTGACGCCGATCTCCGAAGCCTCGTGAAAGGAACCCCAAGTTCTGATCACGAAATCGAACACCGAGCTTAATCCGCCCGAATATTGCGTGATTCCCTTGTGGCTAACCCTGAACTTCATGACCATGCTCCTTTATCGACACTATTTAAGAAGTATTACGTCACAGTCGCAAAAATCTTTAGCGGCATCGGGAATCCAAGGCCGAAAATCCACTTTCCCTGCTATTTTATACTTTTGACATATTGACAACATAGTCGATGATTGTCAGAATTAACCGACAAATACAGAGAAAACTCTGACAAACCGAATGAAGGAAATGTATCCGGTCTCCCCCTCGGCAGAGCCGCAGCATTCTTGATCAACTGGAGATACCGCGGATGTCACGTCGCTTGCCGAGAAAATCGTGTGACCGATTACCGGCAAAGAGACTGGAGGGCGAAGCTCAGCAATTTCGCCGCCTCTTCGAGGCTATGGAAGAAGGCGTTTACTTGGCCGAACTGGTCTTCGACGCAAACGGTCACCCCGTGGATTGGCGTTTTCTGGCGGTCAATCCCGCTTACCTGAAGATCGAAGGCCGCTCGCGCACAGAAGTCGTTGGTCATACCGTGCGCGAGATGTTCCCAAATATCGAACAAAGCTGGTTCGATCTACATGTGCAAACGGCGCTGAGCGGCAAATCCAGCAGCATGGATGGCTATTTCGCGGGAACCGGACGCCATTACTCCAGCCACTATTACTCGCCGCAACGTGGTCAGTTTGCTTGTATATTCAGGGACATCACCGCGCAGAAAACAGCCGACGCGTTGCGCGAACGAAACCGCGAGCAGCAAATTTTACTTCGTGAATTGCTCGAAATCATCCTCCAAAACCAACCGCTCTCAGTAACACTGGGGCGCTGCCTTGACAAGATTCTGACTGTGTCATGGCTGGATCTGTTGCCCATGGGTGGAATATTCACCATGAACGATGAGCAGTCCCTGCTCACGCTCAGGATAGAGCGCAATCTGCCGGCGGAAATTGTCACAGGTTGCGCGCATGTCACCCCGGGGCAGTGCAGCTGCGGACTGGCTGTCACAACAGCACAAATACAGTATGTCGGCCACATTGAAAATTGCTGTCCCAACCAAGAGGGCGGCTTGCCGCAACAGGCACACATCAGCGTACCTCTCATTGCAGGCCAGCAGATCTGTGGTGTTCTGGTGCTTTATCTAGCGAGCGATGTCCATCCAGACTTTGAGCATGACAATTTTCTGTCGTCCATAGCCGGCATACTCTCGAGTTATATACGGCGAGAATCTAGCGAACAACAACTGGCGCACCAGCGAGAGCATCTGGAAGAACTGGTTAAAAAGCGTACTGACGAGATGTCTCGCCATGAAGCACGCACTCATGCGGTATTGCGCTGCCTCAACGAAGGCGTCGTGCAATTCGACGCCACCGGAGTAATCAAAGCGAGCAACGAAGCCATGGAAACGTTGTTTGGCTATGCCGAAGACGATCTATTGGGCAAACACTTCAACCTACTGATTGCCCAATCATCAGACTCGGCAGATGACAGCGTGAGCACCATCTACAAGCGAACACACCAGTTCCAGCGCACCGGACAGTGCGGAGAGATACACGGACAGAGAAAGGATGGCAGCACATTTCCGTTGGAACTGATGACCAAGGAGCTAATCGACGATCAAGGCTCGATCTTCATCGGCGTGTTGCGTGACATCTCCGTGCAGAAAGCCAGCGCCACAGCCAACGAGGAGGCGCGCGCGAATGCGGAGAATCTTGCGCGAGTCAAAAGTGAATTTCTGGCAAACATGAGTCACGAAATTCGCACTCCCCTCAATGCCGTACTTGGCCTGGCGCAAATCGGTGCACGCAAACATCGAGACGAGGGGGGCAGCGCCACATTCGAGCGCATTCTGAATTCCGGACAAATCCTGCTTTCCGTTGTCAATGACATTCTCGACTTCTCGAAAATCGACGCCGGCAGAATGTTGCTCGAAAATATCCGTTACGACCTTGGGCAAATCATCGATCAGGCGGTAGATATGAACGCCAGAAACGCCTATGCTAAAGGGTTGGAGTTCCGGGTAGTAGAACAACCGTACCTGCCATCCGCATGCATTGGCGATCCAACCAGGATCACCCAAGTGCTCAGCAATCTGCTGACGAATGCCGTGAAATTCACCGAGCATGGCGTTGTAACCCTTTCAGTGACAGCCAATCTTCAGGCCATGATATTTCGCATCGTCGATACAGGAATAGGCATGACGGCTGAGCAAATCGACCAGTTGTTTCAGCCATTCGGCCAGGCCGATCGCTCGACGACGCGTCGTTTCGGCGGGACTGGGCTCGGTTTGACCATCTCGCACCGTCTTGTCGAACTCATGGGCGGCACGATTCAGGTTCAAAGCCAGCCAAACAAGGGGAGTCAATTTGAAGTGTGCGTTCCAATCGCGCCAGCCTCGCCTTCGGCACTCACGGCCGGCGCACCACAAATCAGCTTGCACGGCTTCGATTTTACTGAAACTGCGGAACTGGCTGCCGAATTGCAAGCGCACGGTAGCCATGTCACTACAACCACGCCACCTCTGTCGATCGCCCAGACTCACGACAGTGACACGCTGTTCGTCATTGACTATCCATGTATCGCAAATTCTGATGCTATTCGTACCCTGCTGGCCACGGGAAGCATCAACGCCGCAATTATTTGCTCGCCATTGCAGCAATTTGATGTGGCTGACAAAATCCGCCAACGTGTTCCATTGCTGTTGCGTCCGATCCGTGCCCGTCAAATTCTTAACCTCAAACACAAGCAGTCCACTGATAAACGTTCAGAATTCAAACCCAGATTATCTGGCGTGCGAATCTTGGCCGCCGAGGACAATCAGACCAACCAGCTAGTTCTCAAAGAAATTCTTGACCACGAAGGTGCGGCCCTAGTCATCGTAGAAAACGGCAATCTGGCCTGCAATCTGCTGATCGAGCAGCGCCTCCAAGGATTTGACATAGTCATTACAGACATTCGGATGCCGATCATGGATGGCTATGAAACTGCTCGGCTCATCAAAACCATGGCGCCAGATCTTCCGGTGATCGGATTGACAGCACATGCCTTGGTCGAAGAGCAGGAACGCGGTTTGTCCGCAGGTATGTCAGACTGCCTGAGCAAACCCGTGGAGGTGGATGAATTGGTTGCCACCATTTTGCGTCTTCTGCCGAATCGCCCGGCGTCACTCACCTTGCCATCCCGACTTGCCTCACTCGCCAACAAGCCTGATCTGTCCATCGAAACCAGCACCGCGCGCGATGCCATCAGCCTGAATGACACGTCAAAAAACACAAAAATCATAGATTTCGCGGCCCTCGAAGCACGCTACCCAAGCAAGCCGGATTTCCTCGCCAAACTCTATGCCTCGATGCTGGACAGCCAAAAAACGACGCCATCCAAGTTAACCCAGGCCACGCGGGATGGTGATTTCGCAACACTAACATCTCTCGCGCACAACCTGAAAGGTGCGGCAAGTAACCTGATGGCCGAAACCGTGCGGACGCTGGCACAACAAACAGAACTTGCTTCGCGCAGCGAAGACCCGAAGGCATTCGCTCTCGCTCAACAGCTCAGCGAAAATCTTGAAACACTATTGGCCACCCTGACACATTACGTGAAGCGCATTTCTCAGGAGACGCACCATGCAAGATGAAACATTGAAAGTATTCATCGTCGATGACGACCCCACATCGCGAATGATCGCTAATTACGCTTTCGACGAACAGTGTTATCGGGTCAGTGAGTTTTCGAGCGGCGAAGCCTTGCTGGCAGCCATCGAGCAGCAACCCGACATCATCCTGCTGGATGTAGAAATGCCGGGAAAGAGCGGCGTCGAATGCTGTCACGAGTTGCGAGCGAGCGGCGAGGAAAACGCTTATATCATTTTCATCTCCTCGCATGACGATCTCGACACCCGCTTACGCGCCTACGATGCTGGCGGCCAGGATTATCTCGTCAAACCCTACATTTCCGAGGAGTTGCTGCAAAAGGTCCGGGTCGGACATCAACAGATCACCAAGCAGTTTGGTTTATTGCAACAATCTAAATTCGCTCAACAAGCTGCTTTTTCGGCCATGTCATCGATGGGGGAACTAGGCGTGGTTTTGCGTTTTTTGCGCGCCTCGTTTGGTTGTCAAAATCTGATGCAACTTGCCGACGAACTACGTACAGCCTTGGAGCAGTATGGCCTGCTTGGCATCATCGAGTTACGCAGCCAAGCCGGCAGTCTTTGCGTATCAACCCAGGGCGAATGTTCGCCACTGGAGGTATCCATGCTAAAACATGCGCGTGATCTCGAACGGATTTTCCAGTTCGGCAGCCGACTGGTCATCAACTACCCAGGGGTCACTTTGGTTATGCCTGATCTACCGAAAGACCCCGATCTGGTCGGCCGATTGCGCGACCACCTAGCCACTCTGGCCGAGGGAGCAGATGCCCGCATCGTGAGTCTGGACAGCGAAGCAACGCGGCTCACCCAGTCGATGAGCATCATCGAGGCTGTGCGAGAAATGTCCACGGCACTCGAAACCATCGACAGCCAGCAGGCCGGCCACCGGTTACGCGGCCTGGCGATCATGGATGCCTTCGTGTTCGAACTCGAAAGCAGTTTCGTACATCTAGGCTTGACACAAGGGCAGGAGGACACACTCACCGAACTCGCGCGCCGCACAGCGGAAAACATCGGCACGCTGCTCGGCGAGGGCAAGGCGGTCAGCGACCAGTTCCGTACCATCACCCAGAAGCTGCAACACATGGCGCGCCCCGACTGAGCATGCATGTAGTGGATCAATCAATCCGCAGCGTCGTTTGCTGACCGTAGTTAACAAACTTCTGCAGCGCGCGCGCCATCTCGTCATCAGGCAAAAGTCGCGGCGTGCCGATCTGCAATACGCGCCAGTATTGCTCGCAGAGCGTCTCGAACTCGATCGCCAACATCTGCGTCTGGCACAAATCCTCGCCACAGACGATCATTCCATGGTGGGCCAACAAACAGGCCGAGCGCCCCTTTAGCGCACGCACAGCAGCATCCGAAAGCTCCTGACTGCCGAAGATCGCATACTCCGCACAACGCACATCCTTGCCGCCGAAGCGTGCAATCATGTAATGGAATGCAGGGATATCGCACCCCAGGCAAGCCAGCGTGGTGGCAAATGGGGAATGGGTGTGGATGATCGCGCCGACCTCGCGGCGCGCCGCATAGATGTCGCGATGAAAACGCCACTCCGACGAAGGCTTGCGCCGTCCCTGCCAGGTGCCATCAGCCAGCATCGGCACGATGTCTTCGGGCTGCAGGGCGGGATATTCCATGCCGGTCGGCGTGATCAGAAAGCCCTCCGCTGCGCGCACACTGACATTGCCGGCCGTGCCCCGGTTGATGCCGGATTCATTGATTGCGCGCGCCGTGGCCAATACCTCGGCAGCGAGAATTTGCTGGTTCATTGGGGCATGCGCAACCGCAGTTCATGCGGCAGGATCGCGCCATGCTCGGTGACAATGGCGGTGATCAGGGGGGCCAGCGTAACATCGAAGGCCGGATTGGCCACCGGAGTATTCCCGACGCCAAGTTCGGCGGCAGCACGCTCCTCGATGGGAATTTCTTCACCGCTCGGGCAATCAAAATCGATCGTTGACCGCGGCGCAGCGACATAGAACGGCACGCCATGCGCACGCGCCGCGAGCGCCTTGAGATAGGTGCCGATCTTGTTGGCCGTATCGCCATTCGCCGCGATACGATCGGCGCCCACGATGACCAGATCAACCTTGCCCTGCATCATGAGCAGGCCCGCTGCATTATCGGCAATCAGCGTATGCGGCACGCCGGCTGCGGCAAGCTCCCAGGCCGTCAGCAATCCCTGATTGCGCGGGCGCGTCTCGCTGACCCAGACATGCAGGAGAACGCCTGCCGCATGCGCGGCGTAAACCGGAGCCAGCGCCGTACCATGCGCCACAGTGGCAAGCCAGCCGGCGTTGCAATGCGTCATGACATTCACAACCTTGTCGTGCGCGCCGCCCTCGTGCTGCCGGATCAACATCAGCCCGTGACGCCCGATGGCCGCATTCGCCGCAGCATCCTCGGCGGCGATTGCCCGCGCCTCCCGCCAGGCGGCAGCGCATCGCGCCACAAGCGGCAGCGGTTGCAGAACGGCCCGCATGCGCGCCAATGCCCAATGCAGATTGACGGCCGTCGGACGCGTAGCAGCCAGGGTGGCCAAAACTTGTTCGAGGGTTTCATCGTCGGCCGCCTGCGCAAGCCCCAGCGCCACGCCATACGCGGCGCTCGCGCCGATCAATGGCGCGCCACGCACCTGCATGCTGCGAATCGCCTGAGCCACATCGTCAAGCGTGGACAAGCGTCGCAGAGACGCTGCGCCGGGCAGCAGGGTCTGATCGAGAATCACGACGGCATCGCCGTCTTCGCGAATCGTTGCCAGTGGAGATTGAGGCTGCATCATCGGGAGAAGGCAATCACGGTGCTGCGCCGATGCGCAAGCGCATCAGCTGAGCTTACCGTGACAATGTTTGTATTTCTTGCCTGAGCCACAAGGGCAGACATCGTTGCGGCCGATCTTGTCGACATGTCGGACCACAGGCTGCTCAGCCTGCTGTTCGGCATTCGCATTCGCCAGCGCCTCGTCGTAATCGGCATGATGGTACTGGACATTTTCAAGCTGAGGCGGAGCTTCTGCTTCTTCGATCTGTTCCTCGGAACGAATTTCGACCGTCATCAGCAAGCGGGTAACTTCGGTACGCACCGCTTGCAACAGGGTCTCGAAGAGCTCGAAGGCCTCGCGTTTGTATTCCTGCTTGGGATTTTTTTGCGCATAACCGCGCAAATGAATCCCCTGACGCAGATGATCGAGCGCCGCCAGATGCTCGCGCCAATGACCATCAAGCGCCTGCAGCATCACGCTGCGTTCGAAGCCCCGCCAGGCGTTGAGATCAACGAGCGCAATTTTCTCGGCATACAGCGCATCGGCGGCATCGAGGATGCGCTTGAGCAGGTCGTGATCGCCAAGTTCCGGCTCGGCCTTGAGCCATTCGGCCACCGGCAGCTGTATCTTCCATTCGGCAGACAGTGCGGTTTCGAGCGCGGGAATGTCCCATTGCTCCTCGACGCTTTCGGCCGGCACATACAGGCGGAAGGTGTCGTGCAACACGCCCTGGCGCATCGCCGTAATGGTCTCGCTGATGTCATCGGTTTCCAGCAGTTCGTTGCGCTGCTGGTAGATCACCTTGCGCTGATCGTTGGCGACATCGTCATATTCGAGCAGTTGTTTGCGGATGTCGAAGTTGCGCTGCTCCACCTTGCGCTGCGCGGATTCGAGGGAGCGCGTCACGAGCGGATGCTCGATGGCCTCGCCCTCGGGCATCTTGAGACGCACCATGATGGCGTTCAGGCGCTCGCCGGCGAAGATCTTCAGCAACTGGTCGTCGAGCGCCAGATAGAAGCGCGACGATCCCTTGTCGCCTTGGCGGCCGGCACGACCGCGCAGCTGGTTGTCGATGCGGCGCGACTCGTGGCGTTCGGAGCCGATGATGTGCAGACCACCCGCATCCAGCACCGCGTCATGGCGCTTCTGCCATTCGGCGCGCAAACTCGCGATGCGCTGGTCGCGCTCGGCGGCGGAGATGCTTTCGTCGTTCTTGATGGCGTCGATCTCGCGCTCAATGCTGCCGCCCAGAACGATATCGGTACCGCGACAGGCCATATTGGTGGCGATGGTGATCACGCCTGGCCGCCCGGCCTCCACGACGATTTCGGCTTCGCGCGCATGCTGCTTGGCATTCAGCACCTGATGCGGCAGTTTTTCCTTCTGCAGCAGGCCGGACAACAATTCGGAATTTTCGATCGAGGTCGTGCCGACCAGCACGGGCTGACCACGCTCGTGGCAGCTCTTGATGTCAGCAATGATTGCCGCATATTTCTCGGCCGCCGTGCGATAAATCTGATCCATGCGATCGTCGCGCACCATCGGCCGGTGCGTCGGAATCACCACGGTTTCCAGACCGTAGATCTGATGAAATTCGTAGGCTTCGGTATCCGCCGTGCCGGTCATGCCGGCGAGCTTGGCGTACATGCGGAAGTAGTTCTGGAAGGTAATCGAGGCCAGTGTCTGATTCTCGTTCTGGATCGCCACGCCTTCCTTGGCTTCGACCGCCTGGTGCAGGCCGTCCGACCAGCGGCGTCCAGCCATCAGTCGCCCGGTGAATTCGTCGACAATGATGACTTCGCCGTTCTGCACGACATATTGCTGGTCGCGGTGATACAGCGAATGGGCGCGCAACGCCGCATACAGATGATGCATGAGCAGGATGTTGGCCGGCTCGTAGAGACTGCTGCCCTCGGCCAGCAGCCCCATGCGCGCCAGAATTTCCTCGGCGCGTTCATGACCAGCCTCGGTCAGCAACACCTGATGGGCCTTGAGATCGACCGTATAGTCGCCCGTCTCCGGATCGCCATCCTTCTCGGCTGCCACGCCAAGCGTCAGCAGCGGCGCCACGGCATTCATGCGCAGATACAGATCGGTGTGATCTTCGGCCTGGCCTGAAATAATCAGTGGCGTGCGCGCCTCGTCGATGAGGATCGAGTCAACTTCATCGACGATAGCGAAATTCAGGCCGCGCATAACGCGCTCGGCCTTACTGTAGACCATGTTGTCGCGCAGATAATCGAAACCGAACTCGTTGTTGGTGCCGTAGGTAATGTCGGCCGCATACGCCGCCTGTTTTTCCTCGTGATTCATCTGCGACAGGTTGACCCCGACGCTGAGTCCCAGGAAACCATGCAGCCGGCCCATCCATTCGGCATCACGGCGGGCGAGATAGTCATTCACGGTGATGACATGCACGCCCTGGCCGGACAGGGCATTCAGATAAGCCGGCAAGGTGCCGACCAGTGTCTTGCCTTCGCCGGTGCGCATTTCGGCGATCTTGCCGTAATGCAGCACCATGCCGCCGATCATCTGCACATCGAAATGGCGCATGCCCAGCTCGCGCTTGGCGGCTTCGCGCACCACGGCAAACGCCTCAGGCAACAGATCGTCGAGGGTTTCGCCCTGCGTCAAACGCTGCTTGAACTCTTTCGTCTTGCCGCGCAACTGTTCATCGCTCAAGGCCTGCAATGCGGGTTCGAGTTTGTTGATTTTCTGGACTGTCTGGCCATACTGCCGGACGAGCCGATCATTGCGGCTGCCGAATATCTTCTTGAGAATGCCGGAAATCATGCGCTAAAGCCCGTAACGGCGAAAAAAAGGGGATTTTACCACGTTGGTCTCAGGCCCCCTAACGCGCAAGAGAGCAAACGACACCCGCGAAGCATGGAATAGAGCAAGGTTTGAACGCCACCCTGTCCCCTTCCCGGAAAATGGAGGAGATGCGCGCTGTTTCAGCCTGACTGATTTTGCGCCAGGGCACGCCGGTGTTAATGTCGCTGCGCTTGCGCAACGCCGCGCACAAACCGGCCCTGATTCGTAGCCTGCGCGCTTTGCAGGAACCGGTTCGGATTCTGCGCCACGCCGCGCAGACGCACCTCGAAATGCAGATGCGGCCCTGTCGAGCGTCCGGTATTGCCGACCTCGGCAATCATCTGGCCACGCCGCACCAACGCGCCCAGTTTGACATGCATTTTTGCGACATGCGCATATCGCGTCGTCACTTCGTGACCATGGTCGATTTCGATCAGATTGCCATACTCCGGATGAAATTCTGCTCCAACCACCACCCCGCCAGCCGCCGCACTGATCGGCGTGCCGGTTTCGGCAGAAAAATCGACACCTTCGTGCATGGCCTGCTCGCCCGTGATCGGGTCAATGCGCCAACCGTAAGTCGAAGCATTCCAGGGTACCGCCACCGGCAACGAAGTCGGCAACCGGCTCTTGCGAATACGCGCCTCCAGAACATCCGCTTCGATGAGCGACATGGCGTCACTGCGCGCTTCGAGCTGCCGTGCCAGAGCATTCATGGCATTCTGCAGCTCCGTCGCGGTTAACGGGCTGGCCTGGATCAACGGACCGCCACGGCCATCGCGCGACTCGCCGGTCGGGGCGCCGATCAAAACCTGGGGTGCAGAACTGCCCTCGCCGACGCGGCGCAATTCCGTCGTTTTGATGCCTGCCGCTGTCGCAAGCCGGTCGCCCAATGCGTCGAGGCGCGCCAGTTGCGCCTGCATCTGGCCCAGTTTGACCGCCATGGCATTCAGGTTCTCGCGCACGTAATCCTTGCTCCGTTGCGACTCCTCGGCATTCACCGCAACCAGCATCTGCTGCAAAAACGGCAGCCGGATCTCGGCCGCGTAACGCACCGTCACATACGAAAACATCGACGCGCAACCAACGACCATGAACAATCCACTGACACCGGCGACCAGCAAATGTCGCCAGTTGATGTGAATGCTTCTGGCGGTTGCCATTCGATCCGAGACAAGAATAATATGCACGCCGTTGTTCCTTTCCTGCAGCCCTCACGCCCCCTCCTTCTCTCGATGCAAGCGCGCACACTCGACGACTGCCTGAATGCGGATGATGCAATGGCGCGCCTGGCCGCGCACGCTGCGCGCCTGCAACAATTGCAGCAAGTCTTCGTCGCTGCCGTTCCGGCAGCCATGGCGCGCGCCAGCAGAGTGGCGAATTACAAGGCCGGGGTAGTAATCATTCACGCCGAAAACGGCGCGGTGGCAGCGAAACTGCGACAGCTGGCGCCAAGCCTGACTGCCGAATTCCGCCAAAGAGGTCAAGAGGTTACCGAAATCCGAATCAAGGTGCAACCGCTGGATGCTGCATTGCAGCAAATCCATACCCCTGTGGCGGCCGTTCTGGGCGCAGCGAGCCGGGCGAGCATCGAGCGGCTCGCCGGCGATTTGCCCGACGGACCGCTGCGCGATTCCTTGCGCCGTTTTATGCAGAAAGTCGGCAAGATCAAACCTGCCGGATAGTTTTCCACGCGCCGTTAGTGGCTGTTAAGAAATAAAGTATCCATTTGAATCTTTCTGTTGCAGCCACTTATGCAGAAGTAAAGAACTAACCTGCGCAGGTTAGTTCTTTACTGGCGCTTGGCGGCGCGTCAGAGGCTGCTGCGCGATTGCACGGGTCGCCTCAGATGGCGATCACACGCTCGAGCAGCAGCAGCGCCAGCACCACGAATGCGAAGATCAGTGCGCACTTGCTCACGCGCCCGACCAGTTTGAGGTAGCGCCGGTCGGCCGTAAACAGATACGCCAGAATTCCACCGCCAATCGCGATCACGGTCAGCAGGGCAACAATCCGCAGCAACAGCATGAATACGCTCTAGGTCAGGCGCGGATACAAATGGGCAATCGCGGCCGGCGCCGTCTCGGCGCGCTCAAAGCTCACCAGTTCCCATGCCGAGGCGTCGGCCAGCAGCGCGCGCAACAGCTTGTTGTTGAGGGCATGGCCGGATTTATGCGCGACGAAGTGGGCCAGCAAGGGATGGCCGACCAGATACAGATCACCGATCGCATCAAGCAGCTTGTGTTTGACGAACTCGTCGGCATAGCGCAGGCCGTAGCTGTTCAGCACCCGGTATTCGTCCATCACGATGGCGTTATCGAGGCTGCCGCCCAGCGCCAGACCGCGATCGCGCATGAACTCGACATCCTGCATGAAACCGAAGGTGCGCGCCCGGGCAACCTCGCGCGTGTAGTAATTCTCGGCGAAGTCGATGCTGGCCCGTGTGCCCGACTGGGCGACGGCCGGATGATTGAAATCGATCGAAAACGTCAGCCGATAACCATCGTAAGGCTCGAAGCGCGCCCACTTGTCGCCTTCGCGGACCTCGACGGTTTTGATGACGCGCAGAAAACGTTTGGCCGCCGGCTGCTCGACAACACCGGCGGATTGCAGCAGAAAAACGAAGGGCGCGGCGCTGCCATCCATGATCGGCAGTTCCGCGGCATCGACATCGATATAGACATTGTCGATCCCCAGCCCGGCAAGCGCGGACATCAGATGTTCGACTGTCGCAATCTTCGCACCATCGCGTTCGAGGCAGGAGGCAAGACGCGTATCGCCGACCGCGAGCGGGTCGGCGGGGATATCGACAGGCGGGTCCAGGTCGATCCGGCGAAACACGATACCGGTATCGGGCGCAGCCGGACGCAGCACAATGCACACCTTGACGCCGCTATGCAAGCCGACACCGGTGGCGCGAATCAGGGACTTCAGGGTGCGCTGCTTGAGCATGGTCATCAACAATGGCAGGAGGCGAATTCTACCACGATGATTTTATTGGGTTTCATCCATGCCCAAGCGCGCGGCGGATCAATCCGCCTGGCGGCGCAAAAACGCCGGAATGTCATACTTATCCACGCCATTCTTGCTCATTTCATCGACGGTGGCGTTGCGTGCGCTGCGTCCCGACTGGAACACCGGCGGCAAACCATCCATATCGACCGAACCTGTCGCGGAACTCATATCGAAAGGACGATCGTCGGTACCCGTGCGCAAACCCTGCACCACACTAATTTCAGGCTTGCGCAACTGGCGCGCCTGGACTCCGCCGAGGCCGGTAGCCACCACTGTGACGCGCAACTGGTCGCCCATATTGTCGTCGTACACCGTACCGAAGATGATCGTCGCCTCGGCAGCGGCATAGTTACGGATGGTGTTCATGGCCTCCTTGACCTCCTTGAGACCCAACGAATGACTAGCCGTGATATTCACCAGCACGCCGCGCGCACCCGAAAGCTCGATGCCTTCGAGCAGCGGACTGGCGACGGCCTGCTCGGCGGCGATGCGGGCGCGATCGACGCCGCTTGCGGCAGCCGATCCCATCATGGCCTTGCCCATTTCGCCCATCACGGTGCGCACGTCTTCGAAGTCGACATT
>JBPOIN010000096.1:0-2513 GCA_052034445.1 Pseudomonadota bacterium
ACCTTGGCCACCTGGTACGGCCTTTTCGACTTGCTGTGCCAGCAGGCTGTATTGCAGTAGCCAGGGGGCATCACAAAAAATGATGCCGTTTAAATCACGGTCTTTGTTGGGCTGGACTTCGCCTGAATACAGGTGCGAAGTGGCGTAGACAGGCAAATCGCCTGCAAAGTTAAAGGCCAGCGTGGGTTTGATTTGGCGCGCTTGCTGCGGCAAAGCCACTAAAAACACCCAGTCGGCGTCGTCGCGGCGGCTGGGTTCAAACTCGGTTTCTTGGCGCAGGATTTGGCGCATGGTGTTGTAGCGCTGCTGGCTGTCGTTGACGTTCAGCAGGGCGCGCACATCGGGGTTGTAGTCGGGGCGGTTGGGATAATAGCGTTGGTCGGCAATGGTGCCACCCAGCTCCAGCCAGCGGTTTTTGAAAGCGGTATAAATGCGCTCGCCCCAGTTTCCTTGTGGCAATAACGCCAGCACGGTGCGTTTGCCGTCACCCCAGGCTTTGTCGGCAATTTGCACGGCTTCATCTTCGGCGGCTAGGCCAAATTGATAGAGATTTTGAGGGCCTGCGCTGGTGTTGCCGCTGGTTTTATCACTGTAGTTCAGCGCCAAAGTGGGCAAAGGCAAGCTGTCGCGCTCGCTCAAAGCCTGCACATCGGGCTTGGTCACAGGCCCTACCAGCCACTGCGCACCGTCAAATTGCGCTTGGCTGTAGGCGGCGTTGATATCGGGGTATTGCAGGCTGTCGTACAGCTGCACTTTAGGCACGCTAAAACCTTTGTTTAACGACTCGTAATAGGCGGCCATAAAGCCGTCACGCAAAGCCGCGCCCGTTTTGGCTAAAGGGCCAGACAAGGGCAACAGCAGCGCAACCTGAGTGGGGCGCTTGTTGGCGGCATCTTGCAACAGCGCCAGCCCGCCTGGCAGTTTTTGAGCGCCAGGGTGGCTGGGGTGGCTTTTTTGCCAGCGTTTGACTTCGGCCAGTAGTTCATCCAAGGCAAGACGCGGATTGCGGCTAATCTGTGCCAGCTGCAACCACTGCGCAAACTGCGGTGCCATTTGCGCGCTATTGAGGCTGTTAAATTCTTCCTCGGGAACGCGCATCAGGTCTTGAAAAATCAGCTCGTGATTGCTTTCGGCGTCGGCGCCGCTGAGGATGGCGGCTTGAAAATCACGCTCGCGTGCGGCGGCTAAATATTGGCCTACCGCTTCTAGGTATTGGGCTTTAAGCAGGCTATAACGGATTTCTTGGTTGCTGTTGGCGGCGTCCATCAGCTCGGCCAAGCTTTGCAGCAGTGGGCGGCCTTCATCGACGCGCCCTGTAGCGAGGCCAAGCTCAAGGTTTAGGAGCAAGGCTTCGATTTTATCCTGCCCTGTAAGTGGGCGTTCTTGCAAAGCTTGCAATGCCAGCGCGGCATTGCCAAACTCGCGCGCTTTCAGCGAGGCGCTGGCGCTTTCCAGTAAATGGCTGTTATTAAGCTCAGTGACTGAGGTTTCGGTAATAGGGGTGGGCTTGCTGGCGCAGCCCGTAAAAAGCAGCGCGCAAGCGCAGAAAAAACTGCCCATAATGGGCGCGAAATAGCGATTTTTGGCCGAAGGTAAAGCAACAGGCATGACGATAATATCCAAAACTCAAACAGGCACACTGTATGTTGTGGCCACTCCGATAGGGAACTTGGCTGATCTTACTGAGCGTGCGCGCGAGGTGCTGGCACGGGTCGATCAAATCGCCTGCGAGGATACCAGACATAGCAGCAAATTACTGCAACACTTGGGGCTAAGAAAACCGCTTTTATCGGTGCACGAACACAACGAGCGCGAGCGCGTAGCGCAGATCGCGGCGCTGCTTAGCCAAGGGCAAAACCTGGCGCTGATTTCCGATGCGGGCACGCCGTTAATCTCCGATCCTGGCTACCCCTTGGTGCAGGCGCTGCGCGAGCAGGGCTTTCAGGTATCGCCCGTGCCTGGGGTGAGCGCTGTTATTACGGCGCTGTCGGCAGCGGGCTTGCCCACCGATCGCTTTACCTTTGAAGGTTTTCTGCCACACAAAATGGGCGGCAAGCGTGAAAAGCTAGAAGCCCTAGCGCAAGAGCCGCGCACCATGGTGTTTTACGAAGCCAAACACCGCATTTTAGAAACTCTAGAATTGATGGCTGAGGTTTTTGGTGGTGAACGCTCTGCCTGCGTCGCCCGCGAGCTGACCAAGACCTTTGAAACCTTTTATCACGGCACCTTACCCAGCATCTTGGCGTGCCTTAATGCCGATGAAGACCAGCAAAAAGGCGAGTTTGTGGTGATGATTGCAGGCCACCCCAACCCAAGCACCGAAGGCCACCTCGATAGCGAAAAATTATTGCGCCTGCTTAGCGCCGAGCTGCCGCCCAAAAAAGCCGCCGCGCTGGTGGCCGAGGTCACAGGCGAAAATAAAAAAGCGCTCTACGACAGGCTGCTTCGGATGAAAGCCTAGGCACACTAGCACCTTGGCATGAAAACCCTTACACTGCGCGCCGAGTTGGCCA
>JBPOIN010000211.1:0-2586 GCA_052034445.1 Pseudomonadota bacterium
TAGAATACCGGCCTGTCACGCCGGGGGTCGCGGGTTCGAGTCCCGTCCACTCCGCCAATCAGAAAAAACCGCCGCTGGGCGGTTTTTTTCATAAAGAGTCAAGTGCCTTGTGGGGGTATAGCTCAGCTGGGAGAGCGCTTGCATGGCATGCAAGAGGTCATCGGTTCGATCCCGTTTACCTCCACCAAAGATTTGTCCCTATCGTCTAGAGGCCTAGGACAATACCCTTTCACGGTATGAACCGGGGTTCGAATCCCCGTGGGGACGCCAAGATTCGAGCAAGCCTCATCGCACGGTGTGACTTGCATGCAGCAGATCACTTGGAGTGGTAGTTCAGTTGGTTAGAATACCGGCCTGTCACGCCGGGGGTCGCGGGTTCGAGTCCCGTCCACTCCGCCAACCACTTGTAAGAAAAACCCGCACAACCCATCATGGTCTTGCGGGTTTTTCTTTTCTTGCACATGCCCCGTATGCGTTTCAGTACGCAAGATCTTCAACTCATGCACCCCGATTGATCCGGCACGATGATGTTGGAACCCGTTTCCCCTGAGCTTGTCGAAGGGGTTCGTGCGGTGGTCACGGTAGCTTGGACAGCCACCGGGGTGGACGAAAAAACGTGACCGCCGCAATCGGTTGGATCTGGGC
This sequence comes from Pseudomonadota bacterium, assembly GCA_052034445.1. GTDB lineage: Bacteria > Pseudomonadota > Gammaproteobacteria > Burkholderiales > Rhodocyclaceae > Sterolibacterium. The sequence continues at coordinate 646 of JBPOIN010000211.1, forward strand.
GCAAAGCAGAAATTCTGAACGCAGTACGTGTAGATGTTTACATAATGTACATTATGCGACTAATGCGCCATTCCTGTTCAATCTTGCGCGACAAGACACTGATTGAATTTTTACGATATGATGGCCACAACTCGCAGTTAAAACAGTGGTTAAGGAGTCAGTTTTGACCAATGTTAACAACATCTCCATCGGGAACTGATTCCTTCCAATCAAAGGACGGCTTTTGTGGGTAATTCAATTCTTCGGCGATTTAGCTCAAGCATCGTTTTACGCAGTGCTTTGCTTGTCGTTTTTATATCCGGAGTGGTCGGTTATGGTTTGATTAACCAGATATCAAATTACGTCGAGGACAAGATCCAGCAAAACTTGTCTTTTCGGATTGCTGAATTGGTCAAGACTGTCGAGAGTACGGCGCAAATTGCATGCTATTTGGGTGATACAAGTCTCGCCAAGGAAGTGGCAAAGGGGTTGTTGAATAATCGTGACGTGGAACGTGTCGTCATCCGTAACGAACGTGGGACGCTGATAGATCTGAACCGCTCGGATCTGAAAAAGATTACCGAAACTCCACTTCAAAACTTGCCGCCAGATGCGCCTCCCATGCAGGGAAAGCCTGACAGCATTCTCATTCCGCCGCAAAACTCCATTGTTCGAAATCTCTCTTCCCCATTCAAACCTGAAACTGCAGTCGGCGAAATTCTGGTTGTCCGGAATGAAACAGAGATAGCCTTGCAGGTTCAGGAATATTCGGCATTCATACGTCTGCTGATCATAATGCAGACCGGTGCAATTATTCTGGTTGTAACTTTGATTTCAGTCGGTTACATCGCGCACCCGATTCATCAGATTTCAAGAAGACTGAATTCCCTTTCGGCTGTAGATGGCCAGAAACTTGATGTTCCATCAGGGCATGCAAAGAATGAGATTGGCCAATTGGTCACCAATGTGAACTTGCTGATCGACAAACTTGTCGGTGGCATTCTTGCCGAACGTGAGCTGCGTCATAAACGCGAGCAAGACGAGAGGCGTTTTCGGGCAATTTTTGAAAATGCCGAAACCGGAATTTTCGTTATCGATCACGAAGGGATATTAAGTTCCTATAACGCATCATTTGGCCGCACGCTGCGCCCAGGCCAAGCGCCCACACAGCCCAATGGCTCAATTTCCTTGCTTGACCTGATCGGCTCAAATGCCGATCGGATCAAATTGCAAATAGAAACTTGCATTCTGGAAAAAATAACTGTCAAGGACGAAATTAAGCTATCTGCGGCCGACGATACTGTCCGCTGGGTTAACATCATTCTAAATCCAGTCGAAGATAACCAAATTCAAGGAGTTATCAACGATATCACTGAAAGCAAAATGCGCGAGGCGTTGGCCAATAAATTGGCCTTGACCGATGCGCTCACTGGACTTGGCAATCGTTTAGGTTTTGAGCGGCATATCGATGCATTGATCAGCGAAAAGCTCGTCAAACCGACTCAAAACTTCACCTTGATGATGATCGATCTTGATCGTTTCAAACAGGTCAATGACACGCATGGTCACGATGTGGGCGATGCCATTCTGGAACATGTGGCGCGCAGTATTGAACATTCAGTACGTAAGGCCGATTTCGCCGCGCGTCTTGGTGGTGATGAGTTTGTGCTGCTATTGTCCTATGTCGCTGATGAAGCTATTGCCATCAGACTCGCACAGAATCTGATCAACAACATCAGTCGGCCAATCGTCACTAAAACGGGCATCAGTACCAGTGTCGGCGCAAGTATCGGGATTTGTCTGGTGCGAGATCCCAATATGAGGCGCGAAGAAATCATCAAGCAGGCTGACCTGGCCTTGTATGAAGTCAAAAATTCCGGCCGCAATGGCTTCAAAATCTATTCAAGAGACAGCATGTCTACCGTGAATGCCGCCTGATTCCTGAGTGGATTATCATCGCAT
>JBPOIN010000143.1:0-8827 GCA_052034445.1 Pseudomonadota bacterium
GCGCCACCTTGCGATACAGGTCGTGCTTCCAGTCCATGCGCTCGGCGATCGCCTCGATGACCAGATCGCAATCGCGCAGCTGTTCGAGATCGTCGGCGTAATTCGCCACGCCGATCAGCGCGGCATCGTCCTTGCTGGCGAGCGGCGCCGGATTCATTTTCTTGAGGTTTTCGATGGCGCGCAGCACGATGCCATTCTTCGGGCCGGTGCTGGCCGGCAGATCGAACAGCACCACGGGAACCCGGGCATTGACGCAGTGCGCGGCAATCTGCGCGCCCATCACGCCGGCGCCGAGAATCGCGACTTTCCTGACGATGAAATTATCCACAATGCTTCCTTTGCAAGAACGTTGATCAGAACAACGCGGCGTCGAGATCGAGCAGACACGCCGCACCGGAACGCGCCTGACGGATCAGCATGGCCGTCTCGGGCAACAATCGCGCGAAATAGAAGCGCGCCGTGGCGAGCTTGGCGACATAAAACGAATCACCGGAATCCCGCTTGGCCAGGGCGATCTTGGCCATGCGCGCGAACATCCAGGCATACACCAGATGGCCGGCGATACGCAGATACGGCACGGCCGCCGCGCCAACCTCGTCCTGATTCTGGAATGCCTTCATGCCGAGCTCCATGGTCAGCTTGGTGAGCTTGTCGCCCAGATCGGCCAGCGGCTCGATGAACTCCTGCATGGCCGCATCGCCGCTGTTTTCGGTGACGAACGCCTGCACCAGGGCGCCGAACTTGCGCAGCTTCTCGCCGTTATCCATGAGGATCTTGCGCCCCAGCAGGTCGAGTGACTGGATCGTGTTGGTGCCTTCGTAAATCATGTTGATGCGCGCGTCGCGCAGATATTGCTCCATGCCCCACCCGGCGATGAAACCATGGCCGCCGAACACCTGCAGGGATTCGGAGGTGGCGATCCAGCCGTTATCGGTCAGGAAAGCCTTGGCGATGGGCGTCAACAAGGCCACGAGATCGGCGCACTCCTGGCGCACGGTCGGATCGGGATGGTTGAGTTCCTTGTCGATCAGCAGCGCGACATACGCCGTGAATGCACGCCCGCCTTCGGCATAGGCGCGCGCCGTGAGCAGCATGCGCCGCACATCGGGATGCACGATGATCGGATCGGCCGGCTGATCGGGCGCCTTGACGCCCGACAGGCTGCGCATCTGCAGACGGTCGCGCGCATAGGCCACGGCATTCTGATACGCCGCTTCGCTGAGGCCCAGCGACTGCATGCCGACGCCCAGACGCGCGGCATTCATCATGACGAACATCGCATTCAGCCCCTTGTGGGGCTGACCGATCATCCAGCCGGTCGCGCCGTCGAGATTCATCTGACAGGTGGCATTCGCATGAATGCCCATTTTTTCCTCGATCGCCCCGCAACTGATCGCATTGCGCGCCCCCGGGCTGCCATCGGCAGCGGGCAGGAATTTCGGCACCAGGAACAGCGAAATGCCCTTGGTGCCAGCCGGCGCATCGGGCAGACGCGCCAACACGAGGTGAATGATGTTGGCCGACATGTCGTGTTCGCCGGCCGAGATGAAAATCTTGTTGCCTGTGATCCGGTAGCTGCCATCGGCCTGCGGCACGGCCTTCGAACGCAGCAGGCCGAGATCGGTGCCGCAATGCGCTTCGGTCAGGCACATCGTGCCGGTCCATTCGCCGGACACCAGCGGCGGCAGATACTGCGCCTTCTGCGCCTCGGTGCCATGCGCCAGCAGACATTCGTAGGCGCCATGCGACAGGCCGGGATACATGGTCCACGCCTGATTCGCCGCATTGAGCAATTCGAACAGCGTGTTGCTGAGCAGAATCGGCAGCCCCTGGCCGCCGAACTCCGGTTCGCAGGACAGCGCCGGCCAGCCGGCCTCGACATATTGCCGGTAAGCTTCCTTGAAGCCCTGCGGCGTGCGCACCCCTTGCGTCGCCGGATCGTAGTGGCAGCCTTCGCGATCGCCCGAATGATTGAGCGGATACAGCACGCGCGTGGCGAACTTGCCGGCTTCCTCGACCACCTGATTGATGATGTCGGCATCGACAGCCGCATGCTTCGGCAACTGCTGCAATTCCTGCGTGACATTCAGCAGCTCGTGAAACACGAACTGGATGTCACGCAACGGAGCATTGTATTGGCCCATGATTTTTCCTTCAGTCAGGTTGAGGAAACATGCCTGGCGCGCGACCGTGCCGGCGCGCGCTTTGGCGAATTGGTGCTGGCGGCAGCGGGCAGCTTGTGCGCACCGGCCACAACGCCCGCATTCGGCAACGGTGCGCGCAAGCCGCCCAGCAGAAAGCTCATCAGACGGGCATGCAACGCGGCGCTGTTGCTGTCATCGACGCCGCCGAGAATATGCAGCGCATCGGCGCCCGACACGGCATACGACATGGCGCCGAGCATGAAATGAAAACGCCAGAGAATCTCCTCGTGCGGTACATCCGGCAAGGCCTTGAACAGGGCAGCCTTGAAACGCGGCACGGCGACGGAAAACTCTTCGCCGAGAAAGCTGCGGACGAAATTCGACGGTTCGGTATAGGTACGGCCCAACAGGCGCATGAAAGTGCTGCCGCCGCCCTTCTTGTCGGCGGCCAGACGCAGGGCCACGCCGAAGAAGGCTTCAAGAATCAGGCTCGGCTTGACCGGTGCATCGCCGGCCGCGGCTTCGAGCCGGTCGAGCTCAAGCAGGCACTGCTCATTGAGCCAGCACAGGCGCTGATGGAAAACCTCCATGATCAGGGTTTCCTTGGAGCCGAAGTGATAATTTACCGCCGCCAGATTCACACCCGCCTGGGCCGTGATCTGGCGCAAGGTGGTCGCTTCGAATCCATGCTCGATGAACAAGGCTTCTGCCGCCAGCAAAATCCGTTTTCGTGTTTCGACTTCGGCCATGAGGGGCTCCAAACATCCGTTTCAAACATTTGTTTGAATGCTAGCCAGCAAAAACCTGGAAGTCAAGCACAGATTTCCCTCTTCCACCCCGCGTCGCATGTCCCAAAATGGCGGCTCAACCGTCAAACCAACCCGATGTCCCGTGCAAACAGCGCCGCCTCGGCGCGCGAGGATACATTGAGCTTGCGGTAAAGCACTTTGACATAACCAGCGACAGTATGCGGTGAAATCTCCAGCAAGCGCGCCGTTTCGGCCTGTGTCATGCCTTTGGCGATGAATCGCAACACCTCCAGTTCGCGGGGGGTAAGCGCGTCGGGGGGCGATGGCGCCGGCTGCGGACGGTTGAAATAGGTCAGCATGCGTCGCGCAATTGCAGGCGACAGCGGTGGCTTGCCGGCGGCAATTCCGGTCAACGCTTCGACAATGCGTTCGACAGGCTGATCCTTCAGTAGATAGCCCTGGGCGCCAGCACGCAGCGCCGGGAAAACGTGGCCATCGTCATCGTAAATGCTGGCGACGATACACAACGTCGGTTGGACGGTGGTCTGCAGCCATTCGATGATTTCGACGCCAGAACCATCGGGCAGGCTCAAGTCGACCAAAGCAATATCCGGCGGCGACGTTTTGGCGATCACCAGACGGGCCTCTTGCACCGACTCTGCCACCGTGATGGCGATGCCCGGAAAACTATCCTGCAAAGCCTGGCGTAACCAAATTTGCGACTCGGGAAGATCTTCGAGGATGAATCCATAACGCATGAGAGGCTCCGGACGTGAGCGAGAGTGCAAGGGTGAGTTTCAGATGATACCGGCTTGGCTGACTGGGTCATCCCCAAAAACGCGGGGGGACGCCCCCCATGAACAGGGGGTGCCGCAGTGATTGGCGCTCCGTTACGCTACGCCCCGTTTTTCCTTCTCATCCCTCATCAAAAACGGAACTCTCAAATGCCATCCACCGTTCATGCCAGATCCATTTCGAGGCTCGGCCTCGGCCTTTCCATCATTGCTGCCTCACTCGCGGCTGCCTGTAGCGGCGGTGGTGACAGCGCAGCGCCGGCTGGCAGCAATCTGAGCGGCGTCGCCGCAGTCGGTTCGCCTATTGTTGGCGGCACAATCGCCGTCAGTTGCGCTAACGGTGGCGCTCCCATCAATACAACCACCGCGTCCACCGGCGCCTGGCAGGTTCCGCTCAGTGGCCAAACCCTGCCGTGCGCAGTCGAGGTCAGCGGTGGCACGATCGACAGCCAAGCGAATGCGGCAAGCTATCACTCGCTTGCCGTCGCCGCAGGCACGGTCAATGTCACGCCGCTCACCGATCTGGTGGTCGCCAATCTGGCAGGCAGCGCCACGCCCAGCGTCTGGTTTGCCGGCCTGAATGGCAATGGCAGTGCATTGACCTCCATGAATCAAACCCTGGTCGACGCCGCCATCACCAAATTGCGTAGCGCCTTGAGCGGCTTGACCGCTCTTGATAGCCGCAATCCCATCACGATGTCGCTCGTCGCCACACCAGGCAACATCGGCGATGACATGCTGAGCGCCCTCTCCAACGCATTGACATCGACCGGAGTGACTCACGATGCGTTGCTGTCGAACGCTTCAAATCCGGAGTTCACCGCACCAATCGCTGGCTTCAACGATGCATTGCAGACGGCGTATCAAGGGACCACGAGCGGCTCGGGCAGTGGCGGCTCGGGCGGTAGCGGTGGTAGCGGCAGCGCCGGATCTGCAATCGGCAGCGGTCAGTACGCCGCCGTTTCTTCGCCGGACAACGCAGCCCTGCTGACCCTGCTGACCAGCGCCTGCGCAACTAAAACCAATATCGCCCTTGATGGCGGGGCGACCTATGGTCAGTGCACCCATAACAGCAGCAACCAATTAATCTACAAGATGTATCTTGGCGGCCTGCCTCAACCAACCGTCACGAACATCATTAGTGGTCCGAGCGGTTCAGCCAAGGTCACCAGTTCGACCGACAGCTGCGCAGTGATCATCAGCGAACCGGCCATGTCGCCGCCGATCATTGACGTGAAGCGCGACAATGCAAATGTCTATGCCTCCGGCAGTTTCAGCTTCCGTGGCTCGGACAATGACACCATTTCAATGACGGGTGGCGGTGTCGTCAGCGAGTACACCATGACGGACGGCGCCGGTCACAAGATTGAAGTCCATCCGAACCTGACCCTGTTCAATTCAGCCTCTTCGGGAGAGGAAGCAGTGGTCGGCGACATTGATGGCAGCGGGATGTGGAGCAGCTTCTTCATTTGCCGATAGCCACCCCGCCCCTCCGGATGCGCCAGACGGCGCGCCCGGAGGGTAATCAGATGCGGCTCGGGTAATATGCTGCCGTTTTCTTTACGCCGCCTCGCCATGATCTCTCCGAAACGTTTCGCTGCCTGGGCCAGCTTCGTCGCTTGCCTCTCCATGTCGAATGCTGTCACAGCCGAAGAAGTGATTCCTGCAGCTGCCGGTTTCGCCCTCGATGGCATGGCGCCAGCCGGCCATTGGGCGACGCGGCTGACGGTGCTGCGCAACAGTTACGACACCAGATTTGACGACAATGGCCGCCGCGTCGATCTTGATACCGGCTATGACGACCTCGACCTGACCCTGCTGAATCCCGCTCTCGCCGGCCGCCTGCGCGTGGATAGCGATGTGGTCACCGAATATGCCGAACTGATGCTTGGTTACGGCATCAATGAAAACCTGACGCTCGGCGCGATCATTCCCTGGACGCGCACAAAAACAAACGTGCGCTTCGGTGTCGATGGCGGCATCGGCACCGCAGGCATGACGGCGCTGCTTGGCGCGCTCGGCTACAAGCCGCCGCGCAGCGTTGCGTCAAGCGGGTTCAGCGACCCCACGTTGGGACTGCTGTGGCGTTTCCACAAGAGCGAACGCGACAGCGCAGTGTTCGGCTTCGGCGTCCGTCTCGGCATTGCCCACGCCGACGATCCGGACGATTTGTTCGATGTGCCACCAGGCGACGGCAGTAATGATCTTCGCACGCGTCTTGAATACTTCCGCGACCTCGGCAGTGGCTGGGATATGCGCTTGCTTGGCGAATACCAGATTCAGTTGCCCGACCACGTAACGATGCGGCCTGGCAATCCCCTGACGACCGCGACGAAAGAAAGACTCAAGCGCAACCTCGGTGACTACTGGGAGTCGGATATCGAATTCGGCCGACGCTTTGGCGACTGGCGCCTATCGGCGACCTGGCACCGTTACCAGGAAATGGCCGATCACTACACGTCCAGCATCGGAACCAACACGCGCTACCTGTCGTCGAACACTGACACCCGCGCCGACCAGCTGCGTCTCGGCCTGACCTGGAGCGGCATCGACGCCTGGCGCGCCAAGCATTTGCCGCTGCCGCTGATCGTCAAACTGGAGATACAGGATGCCGTCAGTGGGCGAAACTTCGTCGGCGTCCGCGACGTCTACCTGCGCGTCAGCAGTTTTTTCTGAGGCATGAAGGCAGGCGCCGCAGTCCGCCTTGGCGTATGGTTAGCGCTGCTGGCTTGGTTCGTCGTCGCGCCGGCGTGGAGCGCTCAGACGCTGCGCATCGATACCGGCGATTTCATCCTTGCCCCTGCGGCCCAACCACCGGGACAGGAAGCCGCCTGGCGACCACAGACTTTGCCCGACCCGTGGCGCATTGAGCGACCTGGCGCCGATGGCGTCGGTTGGTACCGCTTCCGATTTCACAGCGATGCGCTGGAAATATCCGATCCTTTACAGGCGGTGTACCTCCCCAAACTCATCATGAACGCAGCAGTCTGGGTGAATGGCGTCCCCATTGGCGACGGCGGCCGCATGGACGGCGAAGCCGTCGCGCGCAACTGGAATCGCCCATTGCTATTCCTTGTCCCCCCTGGTCTTCTGCGGCGCGGCGATAATGAAATTCATGTGCGCCTGCGCGCCCATGCATACACCCAGGCCACACTGGAACCGTTCTGGATCGGCCCTGAGCGCATCCTGCGTCCGCCTTACGAACGCGCCCTGTTTCTCAACGTCACCATCAATCAAACAGCCAGTCTGTTGATCGGCGCCATCGGTCTGCTGACGCTGACACTGTGGTGGCGACGTCGGCGCGATACGGCCTATGGCTATTTCGGACTCTCGGCGCTCGTCTGGGCGATCCAGTCAACGAATCTCTATGTGCGCGATACACCATTCGCCACGGCGCAATGGGAAATCTTCGCCAATGCAGGCTTCCAGGTCTTTGCGGGCTTGCTGTTGATCTCGCTGTTGCGTTTCATCGGAATTGACCGCCGTGGATTAAACGCCGCAGTAGGGGCTTCGGTGATCATCGCCCCGATCACACTGTTGCTGACACCGGCCCCGCACTTCCTCACGCTGACGGCGATCTGGCATCTCTACACGCTGGCGACAACCATCCTGACATTCTGTCTGTTGCTGCGCGCCGCCTGGTTCGATTCAAACCGCGACGCACGCTTTCTCGCTGCAGCGATGGTGGTGCTGGTCATCTTCGCACTACACGACTGGCTGATTCATAGCCAGCACCTCTGGCTCGGCGCCACCCCCTGGCCACTGCAAGATGTATTCCTGTTGCACTACGGCGCTCCAATGCTGTTTCTCGCGGTCGGTCTGGTCATGACCGGACGTTACGTTCAGGTATTGAATGAATTCGAATCGCTCAACAACGAGCTTGAAGCCCGGGTCGCCGAAAACCACGCCCAGCTGCAGGAAAGCTACACACGCATGCGCACGCTGGAGATGGAACGGGCGGTGACCGATGAACGCGAACGCATCTACCGCGACCTGCACGACGATGTCGGCGCCAAGCTGCTGTCGCTGGTCTATCGCGCCGGCCGGCCCGAAGACGCCGACCTTGCTCGTTCGGCACTGAGCGATCTGCGCGAGGTTGTTTCACGCACGGGCGCAGACTGTTTCGAACTCGACGAACTCGTCGCCGACTGGCGCTCCGAATGCGAACGACGCCTCGCCGATGCCGGCATCACGCTGCACTGGCGACAGAGCGTGCCGATACAAGGGGCGACACTGGGACAACCGCAAGCGCTCAACCTCGGCCGCATCCTGCGTGAAGCCGTCAGCAACGTGATCCGTCATGCCTGTGCGCATCAGGTCTGGGTAACCATCTGCTGCAACGAACAAATGCTGCACCTTGAAATTCGCGACGACGGCATTGGCTCTGCGGCAAGTACATCCGACCAGGCGCTCCCCAACATGGCCACCACCCGGCGCGGTCGTGGCGTCCGCAACATGGAAGCGCGCGCCGCACGCCTCGGCGGGGTTCTCTCACGCCGCAACGACGATGCCGGTGGCCATGTCGTGGCATTGAGGATGCCATGTCTGGAGATGGCGAAAAGCGCTCAAGCGCTATAGGGTTGCCCCATCAGAACACTACTCATCTGCCGTCACCCGCAGAACCTACTTGATACAGGAGCTGACGCCAAGGCCTCTTCCAGACAATCAAGCAAGAGCGTCCAACGGCTATTTACAGGTTGATTCACGCCGACGGCAGCAGGGATTTCGCCGCTGCGATCACCTGCTCGACGATATCGGCAAGCTCGCGCGCCAAACCGGCGGCTTGCGGCGCCTCGGTTTTGCCGGCGGTCGCGGTTTCCCTGGCCTTTTGCGCTACGGCATCCGCCTTGATGAAACCCAGCAGACTGATCAGGCTATGCCCGATCATCTCGATTTGCGCGTAATCCGCAGCCGCTGCAGCTGCGCGCAATTGCTCAGGTTTGAGCAGACTCGAATTCACAAAGGTCCCGAGCATGCGCTGCGCCATACCGGGCTTGAAACCATAGGAGGCTTCAAGCGCCGCCTCGTCAATCCAGGCCGTTTGAGGCTGTGTGACGACAGCCCCATCCGCAGACCGCTCGGGCGCGGGAAGCCCAATTGTTTCGCGCACATTGCCGACATTCGACTTGCCGACATACAA
>JBPOIN010000091.1:0-8020 GCA_052034445.1 Pseudomonadota bacterium
CGCGCGATGTTGTCAAGGCCGAAGATATTCGCGACTATACGGTCAAACAGAATATCGCCGAACGCTTCGCCAAGCAGTTTGGTGCTGATATGGCCGAGGGGGCCGTGTCGGCCGTTGGGCGTCTAAAATTTCACTGAGCCCCGCAGCTGGGATGGCTTCGACTCAGGGGAGGGCGACCCCTTCCGCGCGCAGCATGTTGCAGAGGGCGATCAAAGGGAGGCCGATGAGCGCATTCGGGTCGTCGCCGCGCAGATATTCGAGCAGCGATATCCCCAGTCCTTCGGATTTTGCGCTGCCGGCGCAACCCAATGCATCTTCGCGATCCAGGTAGTGTTCGATTTCTGCATCCGTCAGCGCGCGAAAGCGCACCTGGGTGGGGATGCCGCAAACCTGATGTTGACCGGTATGGGTATTGAGCAGGCACAGCCCGGTGTGGAACACGACTTCCTGGCCGCGCATGGCTTGTAACTGTTTGATCGCGTTCTGGCGTGTTCCCGGCTTGCCAAACACCTGATTGGCGACGTATGCCACCTGATCGCTGCCAATGATGAGGGCGTGCGGAAATTTTTCGGCAACAGCCTCGGCTTTGGCAATCGCCAGTCGTTCCGCTGTGTTGGGTGGGGCTTCTTCCGGCAAGGGACTCTCGTCGATGTCGGGAGCGGTGACTTCGAATGGGATTTGCAGGCGGGCGAGCAACTCGCGCCGAAAGGTGGATGTCGAGGCCAGGACCAGCTGCATGGTCTCTGTTTGTGGGGCGCGAGGGTTGGATTTTTGAGTGGAAGTCGGGTTCATGGAATATGGCAGGTTGAACGGGCTTTGACTGAAGAAGGGAAAAATAATATCATCTCGCGTTTGTGTCGAGGCAGGGCATGAAGCAACTCGGCGAGATTTTTATCGACAGCCTTGAATTTGCGCGCGGCGAGCGTGTGATGCGCGGAAATGTGCCGGTGCGCTCTTTGCTGCGTCTGACCGATAAGTTGGCAGGCGATCGTGGCGAGCTGGCGTGGAGTGTGCGCGGAGAATGCGGTGCCGAGCGCAAATCGTTTTTGGTGGTTGCAGTTGACGGTGAGTTGCAGTTGAAGTGTCAGCGTTGCCTTGGCCCGTTACAGTTTCAGTTGCAGGTGGAAGGGCGGTTGTTGCTGGTCCCGCCTGGAGCCGACTGGCCGGACGAGGAGCTTGAGAACGATGGCTTCGATCCGGTCGAGGCATTGACTGAGCAATCTTTGCTTGAGCTGGTCGAGGATGAGGTGCTGTTGGCGTTGCCGATTGCGTCGCGCCACGAATCCTGTGAATTGCCGGGGAACATTGAAGGCAAGCATGCTGTCTCGCCCTTTGCCGTATTAGCACGGCTCAAGAAGGACGCTTAGGTTCGGTATTGCGGTATTGAATTGCAACTGAATTAATGAAATTTTCGAAGGAGCATCAAAATGGCTGTTCAGCAGAACAAGAAATCCCCCTCCAAGCGTGGCATGCATCGCGCCCACGATTTTCTGACTGCGCCTCCTCTGGCAGTCGAGGCTACAACCGGTGAGGTTCATCTGCGTCACCACATCAGCCCGAACGGTTACTACCGCGGCAAGAAAGTCGCCAAGGGCAAGAGCGAGTAATCGCTGTTGCGGCGATTGAACGTTTGCAGCATGCCTTGCACGGTTGCTCGCGAGGCTGCTGCGTATGGTTTGTCATGTTAGCGCTTTTCTCCGTGCGCCCTGCTTGCGCGCCTATTTGAGATGACGGTCACGCTGGCGATTGATTGTATGGGTGGCGACCATGGCCCCAAGGTTACGGTGCCTGCCGCGCTTGAGTTTCTGCGCAAGGATGCTGATTGTGCGGTGATTCTGGTCGGTCGCGAGGAAGTTCTTTCTCCTCTCGTCGGGAACGCTGCACAACAGTTTGGTTCGCGGTTGGTGATTCGTCATGCGAGCGAGCAGGTTGGCATGGATGAGCCCGTGGCTTCGGCGCTGCGTAGCAAGAAGGATTCTTCAATGCGCGTCATCGCCGATCTCGTCAAGAGCGGCGAAGCGCAGGGGGCGTTGTCGGCCGGAAATACCGGTGCTCTCATGGCAATCTCTCGTTTCGTCCTCAAGACGTTGCCTGGAATCGATCGTCCGGCGATCGCCAGCATTGTGCCGACCATCAATGGCCACACCTATGTGCTCGATCTGGGAGCCAATGTCGATTGCCAGCCGGAGCATCTGTTGCAGTTCGGCATCATGGGGTCGATGCTGGTTTCGGCACTCGAGCACAAGGAGCGCCCGAGTGTCGGTCTGCTGAACATCGGCGAGGAAGACATCAAGGGAAATGAGGTGGTCAAACGTGCTGGCGAGCTGTTGCGCGAGAGCGGATTGAACTTTTACGGCAATGTCGAAGGTGACGATATTTACAAGGGCACTGTCGATCTCGTGGTCTGCGATGGTTTTGTCGGTAATGTCACGCTGAAAGCCTCGGAAGGCCTCGCACACATGATCAGTGCGGCTTTGCGCGAAGAATTCGAGCGCAACTGGTATACCCGTTTTGCCGCCCTGTTGGCACTGCCTGTCATCAAGGCTTTCAAACATCGATTTGATTCGCGGCGTTTCAATGGTGGCAGTTTGCTTGGTCTCAAGGGGGTCGTGGTCAAGAGTCATGGCTCGGCCGATACTCTGGCCTTCGGGCATGCGCTGGAGCGTGCGGCCGATGCTGCACGCAACAATCTGCCGGAGCGGATTGCCGCCCGCATGGCCTTACTTTCTTCTCCGGGCACGGCAAGAGCATGAGCGCACAATCGATTTATTCACGCATTACTGGCACGGGCAGCTATCTGCCCGGCACTCCTGTAAGCAACGATGATCTGGTCGCTCGCGGGATTGAAACTTCGGACAGCTGGATCGTCGAGCGCACGGGTATCCGTACCCGGCATATTGCCGAGGCACATGTGGCGGCCAGCGATCTGGCCTTGCAGGCCTGTCAGCGCGCTCTTGAGTCTGCGGGTCGGGCACCTGACGATGTTGATTTGATCATCGTTGCGACTTCCACGCCCGATCTCATCTTTCCCAGCACCGCTACCTTGTTGCAGCACAAGCTCGGCATCAAGAATGGTGCTCCAGCTTTCGATGTCCAGGCCGTTTGCAGTGGCTTCGCGTTCGGTCTTTCCGTCGCCGAGAAATTCATCCGCTCGGGATCGCATCGATGTGCGCTGGTGGTCGGTGCCGAAGTCTTCTCGCGGATCCTCGACTGGAACGATCGTGGCACTTGCGTCCTGTTTGGTGATGGCGCTGGCGCAGTGGTTCTTGAGGCCAGCGACAAACCCGGCATATTGGCCTCGGCGATTCATGCCGATGGCAGCTATGGCAATATTCTTTCCGTTCCGGGACAAATCAGCGGTGGTCAGGTAATCGGCGTGCCCTTTCTGCGGATGGATGGGCAGGCTGTCTTCAAGTTTGCCGTCAAGGCCTTGTCCGAAGTTGCGCTTGAGGTCCTCGAAATGGCGGGAATGCGGGCTGAGGAAGTCGATTGGTTGATTCCTCATCAGGCCAATATCCGCATCCTTCAGGCCACTGCCAAGAAGCTTGGTATTTCGACCGACAAGGTGATTGTCAGTGTCGATCGTCATGGCAATACTTCGGCAGCCTCGATTCCCCTGGCGCTGGATGAGGCTGTGCGTGCTGGAAAAATCAAGCGTGGCGATACCCTGTTGCTGGAAGGCGTCGGTGGCGGTTTCACGTGGGGCGCAACCTTACTGCGTTATTGAAGGCAGGAATGTCCAAAATGAAATTTGCTCTTGTTTTCCCCGGCCAGGGCTCACAGGCTCTCGGCATGATGGCTGCGTACGGCGACAGCCCGGTGATTCGTCAAACTTTTGACGAAGCATCTACTGCGCTGGGACGAGATCTCTGGCAACTCGTTACGGAAGGCCCGGCAGAAGCACTGAATCAGACGGTGAACACACAGCCCTTGATGCTCACAGCTGGCGTTGCAGCGTACCGTCTGTGGCTTGAGCGCGGCGGTATCCAGCCGGACATCGTTGCTGGCCATAGTCTCGGCGAATATTCGGCGCTGGTTGCCTGTGGTGCGATGGCTTTTGCCGAGGCGGTGCCGCTCGTTGAGCTGCGGGCCAAAGCCATGCAGGAATCGGTTCCGGCTGGAGAGGGGGGCATGGCTGCAATCCTCGGTATTGATGCCGATACCGTGCGTACAGCCTGCGCCGAGTCGGCGCAGGGGCAGGTTGTCGAGGCCGTCAATTTCAATGCCCCTGAACAGACTGTGATTGCCGGTCATGCTGCTGCCGTGCAGCGCGCGGCCGATCTCTGCAAAGCGCGCGGTGCCAAGCGGGCAATGCTGTTGCCGGTTTCTGCTCCGTTTCATTGCTCGTTGATGCAGCCGGCTGCCGAGAAGCTGCGTGACCGTTTGGCGACTCTCAAGGTTGCCGAACCGCGCATTCCGCTGCTGAATAACGTCGATGTCGCATGTCTGTCGAATTCCGACCAGATCAAGGATGCTCTGGTGCGCCAGGCTGCCGCGCCCGTGCGCTGGGTCGAAACCATGCAGACGATGAGGGCACAAGGCGTGACGCATATTTATGAATGCGGTCCCGGCAAGGTTCTGGCAGGTCTTGTGAAGCGCTGCACCGAAGGAGTTGTCGGCGGAGCGCTGGTTGACGAAGCCAGCATTGATGCGGCAATCGCTGCGGTGAAAGGCTGAATTCCCCATGACAAAGGAAAGTTTGATGCTGACAGGACAGATAGCCCTCGTGACGGGCGCTTCGCGTGGCATTGGACGGGCGATTGCGCTCGAACTGGGTGGGCTGGGCGCTACGGTGATTGGTACGGCTACCTCGGCGGATGGTGCGGCAGATATTCAGAAGGGGCTCGATGAGGCCGGGATTATCGGCTGGGGAGCGGCTGTGAATGTGACCGATAGTGCTGCGTGCGAAAATCTGATCGGCGAGATCGAGAAAAAGTATGGTGCGATTGGTATTCTCGTCAACAATGCCGGTATTACACGCGACAACCTGGCCATGCGCATGAAAGACGATGAGTGGGATGCCGTGGTCGATACGAATCTCAAAGCTGTTTTTCGTCTTTCCAAGCTTGTTATGCGCGGTATGATGAAAGCACGGCACGGACGAATCATCAATATTACCTCCGTGGTTGGCAGTTCCGGCAACCCGGGGCAGGCTAACTACGCTGCCTCCAAGGCTGGCGTCATGGGCATGACGAAGGCGCTTGCGCAAGAACTCGGTAGCCGCAACATCACGGTGAATTGCGTCGCTCCGGGGTTCATCGACACGGATATGACCAAGGCGCTGCCGGATGCGCAACGCGATGCGCTGTTGCAGAAGATCCCGCTCGGTCGCCTCGGGCAATCGGCTGAAATTGCCGCTGCCGTCGGGTTTCTGGCCGGTCCGCGCGCCGGTTACATTACCGGTACGACGCTGCATGTCAATGGCGGCATGTATATGATTTGAGAAGCCGCTAAATAAAGAAATCAGCGTTTTCAGGCCCGCATATTCGCTCTTCGCGATTCGGGCATTCTGTTAGAATACAAAGCTTATTTACCACGCCTGCAAGGGAAGGAGTAGTCCATGGAGAACATCGAACAACGTGTCAAGAAGATTGTCGCCGAACAACTGGGAGTCAATGAGTCCGAAATCAAGAATGAATCTTCATTTGTTGACGATCTCGGTGCTGACTCGCTTGATACCGTTGAGCTGGTGATGGCTCTGGAAGAAGAGTTCGAGTGCGAGATTCCGGACGAAGAAGCCGAGAAGATCACCAACGTTCAGCAGGCTATTGACTACGTCAACGGCCATCTCAAGAAGTAATTCAGCTTCGCTCGCTACGGCCGCAAGTTGCGCATGCTGGCGTCGATTGCGGCCAGTCAGATACATACAGGGAGTCCATAGTGTCGCGTCGCAGAGTAGTCGTTACCGGGCTTGGCATAATTTCGCCCGTTGGGAATGCGATCCCGGAAGCTTGGGATAACCTTGTCGCCGGGCGTTCTGGCATTGGTCCGGTGACGCGTTTTGATGCTTCTGCGCTGTCAGTGCGCATCGCTGGCGAAGTGAAGGGGTTCGATGTCGGCGCTTATCTTTCGCCGAAAGATGCGCGCCGCATGGATACCTTCATCCATTACGGTCTGGCGGCTGGCATTCAGGCGGTCAAGGACTGCGGGTTGGAGGTGACTCCTGAAAATGCCGAACGTATCGGTGTGAACATCGGTTCGGGAATCGGCGGGCTGCAAATGATTGAGGCTACGCACAACGAATATCTTGCGGCGGGAGCGCGCAAAATTTCCCCGTTCTTCATTCCGAGTACCATCATCAACATGATCTCCGGCCATCTGTCGATCATGTTCGGTCTCAAGGGACCCAATCTTGCGATGGTCACAGCTTGCACCACCGCCACTCATTGCATCGGTGAATCGGCGCGCATCATCGAATACGGCGATGCGGATGTCATGGTTTGTGGCGGTGCCGAATCGACAGTGACCCCGCTGGCGATCGGTGGCTTTGCTTCGGCGCGCGCGCTGTCAACGCGCAATGACGATCCGGCAACTGCCAGTCGTCCGTGGGACAAGGATCGCGATGGTTTCGTTCTCGGTGAAGGCGCCGGCGTACTCGTACTCGAGGAGTATGAACATGCCAAGGCGCGTGGTGCGAAAATCTATGCCGAAGTGGCCGGTTACGGCATGAGCGGCGATGCTCATCATATGACGGCTCCGGCCGAAGATGGTGATGGGGCGCGACGCTGCATGGTCAATGCCCTGCGTAATGCCAAATTGAATCTCGACGAAATCGATTACATCAATGCGCATGGCACGTCGACACCGCTTGGCGACATGGCTGAAACCGTTGCCGTCAAGCGCTGCTTCGGTGATCATGCCAAACGCTTGGTGATGAACTCGACCAAGTCGATGACCGGGCATCTGCTCGGCGCTGCCGGTGGCGTTGAGGCCGTATTCTCGACATTGGCTTTGCATCACCAGATTTCGCCGCCGACCATCAATATTTTCAATCAGGACGAGCAGTGTGATCTTGATTACTGTGCCAACACGGCGCGTAAAATGGAAATTCGCGCAGCATTGTCGAATTCGTTCGGATTCGGTGGCACGAACGGTACGCTGGCTCTGCGCCGCGTCGTATAAGTAGGCCATGGCTGCTGCTCGTCGGCAGCCTTTACTTTTCTCCTCGCCCTCGTTGGTCATAACGGTTCGGCCGTCGCGCTGGCTGGCATTGTTGCTGTTGCTGGCGCATGGGGCCGTCCTGTCAGTGGTTGTGCTGTTGCCCGTGACTCCCTGGCTCAAAGCAATCCTGCTTGCCAGCCTGTTGCTTTCGCTGTTTGTGCAATTCCGGCGTATCGCGGATTCCCGGCGTATCGAGGAATTGACCTTGCATGCCGACGGGACGCTTGAGGTGCGGCGAGCGCATGGCATGCCTTCAAGAATGCAGGTTTCGCACGCTACCACCGTGATGCCATGGATCACCACATTGCTGCTGTGCGATCCGCAAGCCAGCGGTCGGATGCGGCGGCGCCACGAAGTCTTGGTATTGCTTCCCGATGCGCTGGAGGAGGATGCTAATCGCCATTTGCGTGTCTGGTTGCGCTGGTGCGCAATCAGCACGCCATGAAGCGTGGGATGGCTCGGCGCATCGAAGGAGTTTCAGCGGCGCCGTGCCGGACGCAATGTCGTATCGCGCGCGTGGGGCAGCAGATCCGGGTAGTCGCGACTGAAATGCAAGCCCCGGCTTTCCTGGCGGCGTTCGGCGCATCGCACGATCAGGTGCGCGGTGAGCACCAGATTGCGTAGCTCGATGAGATCGTTGCTGACGCGGAAATTGGCGTAATAATCGTCGATTTCGCGTTCCAGCAAACGAATGCGATGCAGCGCACGTTCGAGGCGCTTGTTGGTGCGCACGATGCCGACATAATCCCACATGAATCGACGCAACTCATCCCAGTTGTGCGCGATGACGATCTCCTCGTCGGCATCCGTTACACGGCTTTCATCCCACTGCGGCAGTGCCTGCGGTGGGCGTCCGGGA
>JBPOIN010000121.1:0-2722 GCA_052034445.1 Pseudomonadota bacterium
TCACCATCGAGGACGTGCTGAAGTCGCCCTACGTCAGCAACCCGCTGCGTCTGTTCGAAATCTGCCCGGTGTCGAATGGCGCCGCCGCCGCGATCATCTGCTCGAAGGAAATGGCGAAGAAGTTCACGAACAATCCGCCGGTCTGGGTCGCTTCCAGCGCCGTCGCCACGATGACCTTCGATGACGCGCTGCCGCGCGGCCTCGCCGGCCCGGTGCCGGCTGGCGCCAGCTTCCACACCGAAGCCAAGGCCGCCGTGCAGAAGGCCTTCGAGAAGGCCGGCATCGGCCCGAAGGACATCAGCTTCACCGAGCTGCAGGACAACACCTGCTACTACGAACTGGCCTTCCCGGAAGAATGGGGCCTGTGCCAGCCGGGTGAATCCGAGAAACTACTCGAAGCCGGCCAGACCCTGCCGACCGGCAGCATGCCGATCAATCCGTCGGGCGGTTTCGTCTCCTTCGGCGAAGCCACCACGGCCATGGGCGTGTTCCAGATCGCCGAACTGACCTGGCAGCTGCGTGGCCAGTCGGGCGGCCGTCAGGTGCCGAACGCCAAGGTCGGTCTGGCGCAGACGCTGGGCCTCGGCGGCAACGCCACGGCGGCGATCCTGAAGCGCTGAAATTCAGTACTTCCCCGTCGCAGAATACGCCCCGGCTCATCGGGGCGTATTTGCATGAACGGGGCGCATGCTGGCGGTCGCACGGACAGAATGAAACATTGCAAACTTCGCCGAAAGCCGCCAGAATCCCGCAGTTTGATGCCGAATAGCTGAACGATTCGCAAATGGGCAGCGGTCGCAGGGCCGCCGCAAAGACAATCAAAGGAGAGCTTTAAACATGGCAACCGATAATCGCGACAATCTTCCCAAGCCCGAGTTCATGACCGAAGAACAGTTCGAGTGGCTGAAGAAGGCGACGGCGTCGCTCGATCAGATCCGCGGCGATGCCAAGGCCGACGTCGAACGCTACAAGGCCAATCCGGACGGCTGGTCGACCGGCACGGGTTCGCCCTCCGGCCTGCCGACGCTGCTGCTCACCACGCTCGGCCGCAAGTCCGGCGAGAAGCGCACCACGCCGCTGGTCTTCCTGCAGTGGGGCGAGCACATGGTCATCGTCGGCTCGCTGGCCGGTTACGACCAGGACCCGACCTGGTACACGAACATGAAGACCAACCGTACCTGCTGGGTGCAGAAGGATCACGACCAGTACGTCTGCATCGGCCGCGACGTGACCGACGCAGAGCGCAAGGGCCTGTGGCCGCTGCTCGATCAGGTTTTCCCGGCCTGGGGCTACTTCCAGAAGACCACCGACCGTCCGTTCCCGATGGTCAGCCTGGAAATCCAGAAGAAGCTCTGAACCGAAGCGCAGTGCACCCCGGGCCCAGGCATCGACCTGGGCCTGTCGCTTGCACGCACCGCATGATCTGCAAGCCGCCCCTCACCTGGAGAAGAATGCACCATGGCTAACGTGAATTTCGATCACCTGTTTTCGCCGCTGCAAGTCGGCCCGATGACGGTGCCGAACCGCATCTGCGAAACCACCAACACCATCAACTCGTCGATGGCCCCCGGCCTGATCGACGAGCACTTCATCGCCCACCACGGCGCCAAGGCCAAGGGCGGCACCGGCTGGATCGGCAGCGAGACCTGGCTGCTGAATGCGCCGTTCCCGCCCGAGACACCGCCGGAAATCGGCCTCGCCGTCGGCTTCGGCACGCCCTGGGCCAGCTACCAGAATCCCGCCTTCCTCGAAGGCAAGAAGAAGTTCTGCGAAGAAATCCACAAGACCGGCGCCGTCGTCGTCGTTCAGCTGACCCATCTTTCCGCCGTCTGGGCACCGTCCGCCGTGCCGACCATCGGCGCGCAGGACTACACGCCGCACGTGCTCGGCGAGGCCGAGATCGAGGCGCACCTGAATATTTATGCCGATGCCGCCGAAGCCGCACTGAACTGCGGCGCCGATGGCGTCGAGATTCACTGTGCGCATGAAACCCTGGCCTACAGCTTCCTCTCGCCGGCGACCAATCTGCGTACCGACCAGTGGGGCGGCGGTCCCGAGCAGCGTATCCGCTTCGTCGTCGAAGCGCTGAAGCGCGTGCGTGCGCGCATCGGCAACAAGATGGCGGTCGGCATCCGCATGGCCGGCATGGAGGTCCGCGAAGGCGGTTACGACAACCTGCAGATGCGCGAAATGCTGTATCTGATCGCCGAACACGATCTGCTCGACTTCGTCGACATCGACGTCGGCCACTGCTGGGGCGCACCGTCCTACGTGCCGAACTCCTACTACGGCCACGGCCAGTTCCGCGATGCCGGCAAGGGTGCGCGCGTCGACCTCGATCCGAAGATCAAGGTGCTGTTCACCGGCCGAATCAATGACCCGGTGGTTGCCGAAGAACTTCTCAAGGGCGGTTATTGCGACCTGGTCGGCATGGTGCGCGCCGGCATCGCCGATCCCGAATTCGCCATCAAGGCCAAGGAAGGCCGCCTCGGCGAGATCCGCCGCTGCATCGGCTGCACGCGCTGCATCGACGAAGCCTCCGAGCCCGTGACCTTCCCGTACACGCCGACCTGCTCGATCAATCCGATGATCGGCAGCGAGCTGCGCTGGGCCGACCAGTTCAAGCCCGCGGCACAGAAGAAGAACGTCGTCGTCGTCGGCGGCGGCCTGGCCGGCTGCGAAGCCGCGCGCATCGCCGCGCTGCGCGGTCACAACGTCACGC
>JBPOIN010000024.1:0-5312 GCA_052034445.1 Pseudomonadota bacterium
TCATTTCCATATCCAGCCAGACGAGGGCGTTTTGATCTTGTGCCATAATTTTCCATCGCAGCAAATGCCGCGCTTCTCACATTAACAAGGCGCGTATTCTGTCACAGTTCCCGATTTCGCCACCAAACCGCACGCAATGACCCCACAACTCTTCACGCAGATTTTCCTCGTTGCCCTGGTCGCCAGCCTGATGTTGCACGCATGGCTCTCACTGCGCCACTTGCGCCATGTCTCCGCGCATCGCACGCAGATCCCTGCCGAATTTGCCGCCAGCATCTCCCTCGCCGAGCATCAGAAGGCAGCTGACTATACTTGCGCCAAAGTCCGGCTCGGCCTGCTCGAACTGGCCATCGCCAACCTCATGCTGCTAACCTTCACGCTGGGTGGTCTCCTGCAAGCCGTTGAAAACCTCTGCCGCAATCTGTTCCCCGAATCCGCCTATCTGCATGGTCTCGCGCTGTTTGCCGGCGTGGGCCTCATCAGCTTCGTGATTGACCTGCCTTTCGATCTATACCGCACCTTCAAACTTGAAGCACGTTTTGGCTTCAATCAGAGCAACTGGCGCATCTTCGTCGGCGACCTGTTCAAGAATATCCTGCTGGCCATTTTGATCGGTGCACCACTGCTGCTAATTGTTCTCTGGCTCATGCACATCATGGGCGCACAATGGTGGCTCACCGTCTGGATCGTCTGGCTCGGCTTCAATCTGCTGATGCTGTTGCTCTATCCGACCGTCATCGCGCCTTTGTTCAATAAATTCGCGCCGCTCGACAATCCCGAGCTCCAGACGCGCATCGAAGCATTGCTGACACGCTGCGGCTTCCGTTCGAGCGGCCTGTTCGTCATGGATGGTTCGAAACGCTCCAGCCACGGCAACGCCTACTTCACGGGGTTTGGTGTGGGCAAACGCATCGTGTTCTTCGACACCCTGCTCGAACGCCTGGCGCCCAGCGAAATCGAGGCCGTACTGGCCCACGAACTCGGCCATTACCACCACCGCCACGTCTGGCAACGCATCATCCTGCTCGCCCTGCTGAGCCTGGGCCTGCTCTGGTTGCTCGGTCAGCTGATTGATCAGCCCTGGTTCTATGCCGGACTCGGCATCATTCCGAATGACCTGGGCAGCGTGGCAAGCACCGCCCTGGCCTTGATCCTGTTCTCGTTCGTGCTGCCGGTATTCACCTTTCCTTTCACACCAGTCATGGCGCAATTCTCCCGCCGCCACGAATACCAGGCGGATCGCTATGCGGCACACCAGACGCGCGCCGCCGATCTCATCAGCGCACTCGTCAAACTGTATCGCGACAACGCTTCCACGCTGACACCGGATCCACTGCATTCGCTATTCCACGACTCCCACCCCCCGGCCAGCCTGCGCATTCGCCATCTGCAGACTCTGCAAAACCAAGCGCCAGTAAAGAAATAACCTGCACAGATTCTTTCTTTACTTCTGCATACGTGGCTGTAACAGAAAGATTCAAATGGATAGTTTATTTCTTAACAGCCACTAAAGAAGGAACCTCAACATGAGCCAACACGCAACCATGGCGCATCGCCTCCTGTCGCAACCGATCTACCACGCGACGCTGCTGCTGGCCCTCGGCTGTAGCGCCGCCAGCAGTACACATGCGGCTGGAGATGCCAAACTCGGCCAGGCAATGCATGATAAACAGTGCGTCAACTGCCATGTCCGCCAGGTCGGTGGCGATGGCAGTAGAGTCTATACGCGCCCCGATCGCAAGATCGCCAGCCTCTCGGCCCTGCGCCAGCGCGTTGCCTTCTGCAGCAATCAGACCAATGCCGGCTGGTTTCCTGAAGACGAAGAACATGTGACCGCCTGGCTCAACCAGCAGTACTACAAATTCAGCAAATAACCTCGACGCCATGCCGCTCACCCAATTCGAAGGCATCATCGTCGCCGCCTTCGGGCGTCACTACGAAATCGAGCTCGCCGACGGCAGCCTCATCACGGGCTATCCGCGTGGCAAGAAAAGTCCCTTTGCCTGCGGTGACCAGGTCGTGCTTGAACGCTCCTCGGCCAACCAGGCGCAGATCATCCGCAACCTGCCGCGCAGCTCACTGCTCTACCGCAGTGACGCCTTCCGTCAAAAACTCATCGTCGCAAACGCCACCCAACTCGTGCTGGTCGTCGCCACCGAGCCCTCCTTCAGCGACGAACTGCTCACGCGCGCACTGGTTGCCGCGGAAACCGAAGGCATCCGCAGCCTCATCGTCCTCAACAAAATTGACCTGAGTGCGCATCTCAACGAAGCGCGTGATCGCCTTGCCGCACTCGCGGCACAGGGTTACCCGGTTCTTGAACTTTGCGCACGGCAGAACGCCGAGGCCCTGCGCGAACAACTCAGCGGCCAACTCTCGGTGCTCGTCGGCCAGTCCGGCATGGGCAAATCAACGCTCATCAATGCGCTGATCCCCGGCGCTGCCGCCGCCACACGCGAAGTCTCAACCGCCCTGGATTCCGGCAAGCACACCACCACTCACGCCCGCCTGTATCGGCTCGACACCGCCAGCGCCATCATCGACAGCCCAGGATTGCAGGAATTTGGCTTGTCCCACCTCACGCGCGGCGCCATCGAACAAGGTTTTCGCGAATTCCGCCGCTACCTACCTCACTGCCGCTTTCGCGACTGTCATCATCAGAACGAACCCGGCTGCGCCATCAAGGAAGCCGTCACCAGCAATCTTATCGATGCTCGCCGCTATGCCTTGTTTGTGCGGATGACCAAATCAGCGCAAACAATGACAAAGACAAAGGGGTAAAAAGAAACACTGGCAAGCAAAAAACCGAGCAAATGGGATTGTTAAACAGCGGCGCTGCTGGGCTTGCTTGAATTTTGTGTCACTTGCGGACGAATACCGTCCCATGCCTCTTTCAAGCCAGACAAAAGATTCTCCACTTCCTCCAGCACCGCCACATCATTATCCAGATTCGCAGTCAGCAAACGAGCGACCATATAGTCATACAAGGATGCCAGATTCTGCGCCAATTCCCCACCGGCCTTCTTGTCCAAAGAGGCATGCAAACCGTCGCCAATAATGGCGATTGCCCTTGTGATTGCCGCACCCTTCGCCGGGATATCCTTATGTTCGATGCCGACCTTGGCATGGGATATTGCCAACAGCGCGCCCTGAAATAATAGAGAAATCAACTCATGCGAGTCGGCCGCCGTCACGCTTGATTCGACGCGAACTTTCTCATAGGCTCTGATTGCATTCATTGCGTTCATGTTGGCACCCCCAAAACGTGGTCATCCGAGTTGTTGCGCGATGTACGCGCTTGTCTTACCCATGCTACTTAACATGACATTCAGATTGCTATACGTCGTCCGGTATTGTTTCTCAAGGTTCTTCATCCTGACTTCAAGAGTACTAATTTGAGCGTCAATGCTTTTGATCGATTGATTAAACCCGTTCGTCTTGGTGGCAAACGTCCCATCGACTGCAAGCGCAGCCGTGGTCAATGCGTCATATTGAGTCGCATACCCCGTTGCCGAGTTAAACAGATTCGCGACGCCATTGAAATCGGCGCTCATGGCGCTACTCAACTTGGCGGAATCAAGCTGCATGACGCCAGTCGCCTGAAAACTGATCCCCACTTCATACAAATTTGACAAACTGCCGCCACTAACAGCCGCACCCGCGATACTGCGCATCTGTGTCTGCAGGGAACGCAACATGGCATCACCTTCCAAAGCCGATCCGGACTTATACGCCGAAGAGTTTTTCAGCGAACTATAAAGATCGTTATACGCTTTCACAAAAGCGTTCACCTTGTCCGTAACAGCAGAAGTATCTGCCACCACGGTCAATGTGACTGGGGCCGTCGTTTCCTTGCCAAGCGTCAGGGAAACACCATCAATCGCATCGCTCACAATATTAGAGGATTTACTGATTGCCACGCCGTTAACCTTGAATTCGGCATTTTGAGCGGCCGCAGTCTGGCTCAAATGCTGAGCAGCAGCCCCCCCCCCCGGGTCATAGGCCAGCAAAGCGTCAATGGTCCCGTCGCCACCACTCGTCGAAATTTTGATGCTGTTGCTTACACCACTGCTGTCGGAAGACAAAGCCAGTCGATACGGAGTACCACTGCCATCATTGACGATCGTCGCACTCACACCAATCTTCGCGGCATTGATCGCATCACGTATGCCGGTCAAGGTATTGTTGGCGCCATCGATTGTAATGCTCTTGGCGCCACTGCCATTTGAGTTGAAGGTCGCACCGCTATACACACCGTTGGTCAACGTCCCTCCACTGATCGTCCCAAAGTCAAACGTGACCGTTGTCGCCGTACCATCACCGATCGCGGCGGAACTGCTCGTTTGACCCGCTGCCACCAACTTTTGTGACTGAGCCAGCTTTGTGACTTCGAGCGAATAGACACCAGCCACTGCGGTATTACTCGCAGAGGCGGAGAGGGCATTCGAATCCGAAGAGGTCGCTTTGTAAGTCAGCAGGCTATTGGCCGACCCCGACCCAAGCAGGGACTTAACAGCAGACTGGAAACTGGCAACTTTGCTCTGGATGAGGCCCAGCGCAGTGATTTTTGCCTTGTAACTGGTTCCCTTGGTATTGAGTTTGGCGATGGGCTGACGCTCAATCGTCATCAACTGCGTGACAATAGTGTTGACATCGATTCCGCCAGATGATGAAACAGAACTCGTTGCCATGACCTATCTCCCAGAAATTATGCTTTTTGCCTCAACAACAATCCCTGCTGTCCTTGCTGAAATCGATCAATCGAACGCGCAATCGCCAAGGTTTCTTCAGAAGGAATCTGTCGAATCAACTCACCGGTTTCCACATCGACCAGCTTCACCACCGACATCCGAGTGTCCTGATCGACCGTGAATTCGAGGCTATGATTCGATTGCCTCAATGTCTGATTGATAGCATCGACCGCCCTCGCCAACTGCTCGGCAGAAGGTTGCGGCGAGGGTGCGGATTTGGTCGCCGATTGCAATGCAGGCACCGGATCAGCAGATTGGAGCTGGGGTTTTGAAACCCCTCTGGACGACACTTCGCCCGACAATCCGGGCTGGGGTGTCTGCGCCACATTGCCAATATTCGAATTTTGGATGAGCATTTTGCCTCTCCTTTTTAACCCCGAAATCCCGACCGGTCATCCCGGTCGGGACAATGTCACACTACACCATTGTACTTTAACGCAGCAGCGACAGCACCGTATTCGGCACCTGGTTCGCCTGCGCCAGCATCGCCGTGCCCGCCTGTTGCAGAATCTGGTTACGCGTCATGTTCTGCGTCTCGATCGCATAATCCGTATCCATCAC
>JBPOIN010000157.1:0-2687 GCA_052034445.1 Pseudomonadota bacterium
GGAGCAATTATGAGTTCTGGCATCGATAAACGCATGCATCCTCGTTGGGTACTCAAAAGCAGCGTCAGCGTTTTTGAACAAAAAACCAAAGAATACCTCGGTCTTTTAGTGGACTGCTCCGAACAAGGCTTAATGATCTCCACCTACGACAGCTTAAAACTGGGTACGCGCTTTGCGCTGGAGCTGGTCGATGTACCGCAAGAGTTAAACGAGCGTCGCAGCGGCCAGTGCATTGCCGAAGTAGTATGGAGCGCAAAACTCACCCCCAGCCTTTATGGCAACGGCTTTCGCATCATGGAACACTCCCCCACTTTAGGAGCTATGCTGCGCTGCTACGCGCAAGATGCCGCCTAGGATGGCCGCACTTTGATGCGCCGCTCATGGCGCATCAAAATCATCACCAGCAAAATCGCAGGCAGCCCCAACACCGCCGCGATCAAAAAAAACGTACTGTAACCAAAACTGTCCACCCACATCCCTGAAAAGCCGCTGATAAACTTACCTGGCAAGGTCATCAGCGAGCTAAAAAGCGCATACTGCGTGGCGGTATAGCTGCGATTCGCCAAGCTCGATAAATAGGCGACAAAGGCCGTACTGGCGATACCGCCGCTTAAATTATCGACACTGATCACCAGCGCCAAATAAGCCAGATCGGGCGTGCCCGCCTTGCCAAGCTGCGCCAACAAAGCAAACAAAATATTGGCACTGGCCACCATGATGGCGCCCGCCAGCATGGGCTTAAACACGCCATAGCGCACCACCAACACACCACAGAGCGCCGAACCAAAGATGGTCATAAAAAAGCCAAACACCTTTGCCACACCCGCGATGTCGGCCTTGCTGTAGCCTAAATCCAGGTAGAAAGGGTTCGCCATCACGCCCATGGTGATGTCGCTCAAACGAAACAACGCGATAAAGGCCAAAATCAGCAGCGCAAACCGGCCATTGCGCTGAAAAAATTCCAACACGGGGCAAATCACCGCACCAATCAGCCAGCGCTGAGTAAAAGAACGCTGCGCCATGTGCATGGGGCGTCCCATCACCTGATCGATCAGGGAATATTCTTGGATATTGCGCTCGGCGCGACTCAGACGCTTAGGCTCATCCGCCCATAAAATGGCGAGTATTCCCACCAGCATCAGCGCCGCCATGATCAGATAAGCCAAGCTCCAACTGGCGTATTCGGCTATATAAAGCGCCCCCGCACCCGCCACCAAAAGCGCCAAGCGGTAGCCAAAAATATAAGCCGCCGACATCGCGCCTTGCAGCTCAGGCGCAGCGGACTCAATACGAAAGGCATCCAAAGCCACATCCTGAGTGGACGAAGAAAACGCCACCAACACCGAGGCCAAGGCCACGGCCGTGAGGGCATGCAGCGGATGCAAGGTGCTCATCCACAAAAGCCCCAGCGCAATGCCCAATTGCCCAAGCAATATCCAGCTGCGCCTTTGCCCTAGGCGGCGCAACAGCGGAATACGCACGCGATCGACCACGGGCGACCAAAATACTTTGACCGAATAAGTAATACCGACCCAAGCAAAAAAGCCGATGGCGGTGCGCTCTACCCCGACATCCCTAAGCCAAGCGGTGAGGGTGGAAAACACCAAGAGAAAAGGCAAGCCCGCCGCAAAGCCCAAGAGCGCCACCACCAGCACCGGTTTTTGGCGGTAAATCGTCAAGGCCTCTTGCAGCCATGCGCTCTGACCTGTGCTTGGGTTCATGCCGTATTTCCGTTATGAGGAGGCTTAGTCTTTGAAGTTTTTAAAGGCCAGGGGCATTTCGATGCTCTCGTCCTTTTTAAAGAGCTGCATCACTTGCTGCAAATCGTCACGGCTTTTGCCTTGTACGCGTACGGTGTCGCCTGAAATCGAAGCTTGCACTTTGATTTTGCTGTCTTTGACCAGCTTGACCATTTTGCGGCCTAAGTCGGCATCAATGCCCTGGCGCATGGTGGCTTTGACTTTCACCTGCTTGCCCGAACCTTCCACTTTGCCGTATTCCAAACATTCCACCTTGATACCACGTTTTACCATCGCACCTGTGAGCATCGGCTTCATTTGCTCGATCTGAAACTCATGATCGGCGGTCATGGTGACCACCAGATCTTTCATTTCAAAACTGGCTTGCACACCACGAAAATCAAAGCGCGTGCTGAGCTCGCGATTGGCTTGATCCACGGCATTTTGTGCTTCGTGCTTGTCCACTTCGGACACCACATCAAAAGAAGGCATCGTTTTCTCCTAATCCTAAAATCGTTGCTAGACTTTACCTGCGTCCACTCATTTATACAAAAGAATCAATCGTTTATGACTACTAAACTCAATCCACAAGGCGCTGGCGTTTATTTTTTGGCCTTTACTGGCATGAAAGGGCAGCCCATTTTTCACTCGGTATTTGAATACGAATACGCCAAGCAAGCTCTCGCCCAACTGCGTAGCGCCAGCCTGCTGGCCTATGTGCTGGACACCCATAGTATCCAATGCGTACTGCGGGTACAAAATGAGCCGCAAGACGCCCTGCACGAAATCCACAGCGCCTTCGATAATTTCCATGAAAAATGCTGGAACAAACGCCGCGCGGTGCTGGCAGAACAAACCACCGTATTAAAAGTGGACGAACAGGCCTATTTGGTCGATCTCATCCTGCAACTGCACGACTGGCCGCGCTACAGCGGCAAGGTGATTGAT
>JBPOIN010000170.1:0-4575 GCA_052034445.1 Pseudomonadota bacterium
CAGGTCACGGCGCGCATGCCGCCGAGAAACGAGCACACCAGGATGCCGGCCAGACCGACGAAAACCCCGATGTTGAATTCGATGCCGGAAACCCGGCTGGTAATCAGGCCGACGCCGTAGATCTGCGCCACGACATAGGTGAATGAGGCCAGTGCGGTAATGCCGGCGCCGATCAGGCGCGCCGTTCGGCCGCCATAGCGCGCACCGAGAAAATCCGGAATTGTGTATTGACCGAACTTGCGCAGATACGGCGCCAGCAGCAAGGCCACCAGACAAAAGCCACCGGTCCAGCCGAGCACGAATGCGAGTCCCTGATAACCGCCATGGTAGAGCATGCCGGCAAGGCCGATGAAGGATGCCGCGCTCATCCAGTCGGCGCCCGTCGCCATGCCGTTGAAGATGGCCGGGACACGCCGCCCGGCGACGTAATATTCGCTGACATCGGTGGTGCGGCTCATCACGCCGATGCCGGCATACAAGGCAACAGTGGAAAACAGGAAAATGTAGCCGATGGTGCGTGGCCCCATGCCGTGACGTTCGGCAACGGCGAGCAGCATCACGAACAGGACGAAGCCGAGGGTATACCAGGCGTAGAGGTTGCGCATGCGGCGCGCAAAGGGTTTCAAGCGCATGTCGGGTGGAGAATCCGGTTACAGTCGGAAATCCAGTTGCAGCCGGCTTTGCAGCTTGCGGGCCTGCTTGAAGGACTCCTTGAGGATGTGTCGGTCGAGTTCGTTGAGACGATCAGGATCGATCCGGTTGGGCGCCGCAGGGGTTGCACTGTGTTCCCCGGCAGCGCCCGCCGCCGATACGCAACTTTCGATCTCGTGCTGATGCCGCAGACGCAGCAGCTGGATGAAATAGAAGCCATCCACCATGGCGGCAACCTCTGCGGCGGAATAATGCATGGCTGCGGCGACTTCGCGCAGGCGTTGCGCCGTGCCGGTTTGTGCTACGCCATGCGTCAGCGCGAAGATGCGCGCCGCATCAACAAAGATGCGCGCACCAAACGCCTTGAGATCGAGCGTATGCGGGTGCATCTTGTCGTGGTCATAGACGAATTCGCGCACCACGCCGAGCGGCGGTTTGACGCGTGTGGCATTCTCGGCCATGAAGCGCAGAAACAAGGCTGCTCCCGCAGTGCGCGCCAGAAGCCAGTCGTGCAGTTCATCGGCGAGCACATCGGCGCCATACAACGGACGAAAATCGAAAAATATGGTGGCATTCAACAACGCCTGGGGGTGCGCCGCATGCAGCCAGCTCGAGAACTTGCCACGCCATTCTTCGAGCGACAGGCACCACTCGGGATTGCCGGCCATGATCTCGCCCTTGCAAAGCGTGAAACCGCAGGCGTCGAGACGACGATTGACTGCGCGCGCAAACGGCAGGAAAGCCGCGCGCAGTTCCTGCGTTTCAGACGCTGCCTGCTGCGCATCGGTTGCGACTGGCGCCGCGAAGATCAGGCCATTGTCCTGATCGGTGCTGAAGGTTTGTTCGAATCGCCCTTCGGAACCGAACGACAGCCAGCACCAGGGCACATCGGGCAAGGGAAATTCAGCCTGCGTCAGCTCGATGATACGCACCGTCAGCTGGTCGTTGAGCGCCGAAATCCGCTGCGTGACGGCTTCGGCGGTATTGCCGTCGCTGAGCATCTGCATGGTCAGGCGACGAATTTCCGTCGCAATGGCGACCAGTGTGTCGGGATCGCCGGCATTCCGGATCGCCCCGCTGATGGCCTTGTCGCCGCCGCGCACGAGGCGATACAGGTCAGTCTGCGAAATGACCCCCGCCAGGCGGCCGTTCGCATCGACGACGATCACATGATGCACGGGATGCCGCGCCATGAGCAGCGCGGCTTGATACATGGTCGACCGCAGGTTGAGCATCACCAGACGGCAATCGCTCATGACGCTGGCGATCTTCTGCTCAAGATCGCAGGACTTGGTCACCACGCGATCCAGCAGATCGCGCAGCGTGAAGATTCCCAGCGGCTTGCCGCTGTCGGGTTCGACGATCACGATCGAGCCAATCTGCTGCGCCGACATGAGCTGCAAGGCTTCACGCACTGGGGTATCCGGCCCGGTCGAGACCGGCTGGCGCTGCAACAGCGCGGAAAGCTGGCTGTGGACGTTCGGCGTCGCAGCGCTCGCAGCAGATGGAGAGGGCGTATGGAAGCTGTCCATGACAAGGCGCCTGTCAGTATTGAATCCGCGCGTAATAGGTCTGGCGCGCTGCGGCGAGGGCTTCGCCGAGCGTACGGATCCCCATGGCCTGCAGCAGCGGAATCATGCGCAGAAAGACTTCGGCCGTCACCATGGCGTCGCCGAGCGCTGTATGGCGGCCGACCGTCGCCAGCCCGAAGCGGGCGGCAATCGCTTCGAGGTTGTGGGTTTCCTGGTGTGGATGCAGCACTGCGGAAAGCAGCAGCGTATCGAGCACGGGCTGGGTAAAGCGCAGACCGCAGGCTTCTTCCTTGAGCTGCAGGAAGCGCATGTCGAAGGCGGCATTGTGGGCGACCAGCACGGTATCTTCGGCGAATTTGTGAAAAGCCGGCAGGACGCGCTCGATGCCCGGCTGGCCGGCCAGCATTTCGGCGCCAATGCCGTGAATGGCGATCGACTCGGGGGCGATCTGACGACGCGGATCGACGAGTTGCTCGAAATTCTCCTTGCGCAACACGCGACCATTGACGATGCGCACGGCGCCAAACTGGATGATTTCATCGCCCGCGGAAGGATTCAGCCCCGTGGTTTCGGTGTCGAATACCGTATAGGTCAGTTCCGCCAGCGGCCGTTCATCGAGCGCATGATTCTGATCGGCGCGCTTGAACAGGTCGAAATCGTAATACTCCGGCCGGCTGTCGCCACGCTGCAGATTCACGAGCCCCGGTGCGTGCTGGCGCCGGACCAGGGGAATCAGCAGGCGGAAATAGGCTTGCTGGATCGCGCTGTCGCGCTTGAACCAGAGTTCGCCGCCATGGCGGTCCATGATGTCGTGCAGCGTGAGCGGCGTATTCTCTCCCGACAGGTTCATCGGTTCGAGCTCCCAGCCAAACACGGTTTCGCTGGAAACCGCCGCCCCGTTCCAGACCATGTCCAAATGCGCAAAACGCCCTTCCTGCGTCAGACGAAAGCGCAGCAACGTGATGCCGAAAGCCTCCTGCAATCGCCCCGCTAAATAGCTCAGCGCCTGGATCAGCGAATAGCTGTCGACCTTGAGCCACAGCGAAGCATCGAGGGTGTCGATTTTGACGCCGAGATTCAGCCGGGATTCGATACGCCGCTGCGCCGCGCTGACGAGATCCACGGCGCGCATTTCTTCGAGCGGCCAGCGCGCCTTCAAGGCATCGGCATACTCATGCAGGCTGCTTTCGATGCCCCGTCCCAGGCCGCTGACCTCATCGGCGATGATATGCAGAAAACGCTCGCGCTGTTGGGTCTCGACATCCGGATAACTCAGCAGCGTTTCGACTGCGGCGCGGATATTGGCCAGCGCGGAACGGCTGCCTTCGGTCAGATGACGCAGCATCTCGTCACGCCGGGTTTCATTCTCGACGCTCTGCGTGATGTCGTCGATCATCAACACATAACCGCCGATGCTGCGTTCCGGCCGCGGTTCCTGCGCTGAATTCAGGGTGGCGATCACAGGCGCCATCTGCACGCGCACAAGTTGACCGCCACCCATGGCCGTGACGAATTGCGCCAATAACGCGCTATCGGGGCTGGTCAGCTGATATTGCAGGCTCTCCAGCGCATGCGTGAGCAGATTGCGATCGAACAACGCAAAAATCGAGCGCCCCAGACCAATCGCGGCCCCCGAAGCCACATCGGGAGATTCAAAGGCGCGAAATTGCGTGCGCGCGCAGTGGTTATAGAGCAGGATGCGGCCATCGAGATTGCAAACCACGACACTTTGGTTCAATTCCGACATCAGCGCCGCCAGTCGATTGCGCTCCTCTTCGACCGAAGTGCGGGCGAAAAGAATCTGTGCAGCCACATCCTCGCGCAGGGCATCGCGCTGATCGGCGAGCTGATTGACCGAGAGCTGCAATGATTCGAATGGTTGCCAGGCTCCCGGCTCGGCGGGGGCAAAACGGTAGCCGATATTGGCATCAAGCATCAGCCGAATCTGTTCTGAAACCTGCGCCAGTCCGACGACATAGCGCCGCCAGGCCCAGGCCAGTGCCGCGCACAGTGCTGCTGCCGCGACACCCAGCATGAATATCAGCAACGCCAGCCGTGGCAACAAGGCTTCCGCCAGTAAGGCTTGTTGCTCGGCGGACAGATCGAGCCAGACCAGATAGCCGGCAAGCGCCAGCGCAGAAAACAGGAATCCGCACAGTGCCAGCAATACCAAAGGCAATGGCGGCAGCCTGGCGAATGCGGTGTCGTGTTTCATGGCCAGCGCTTCAATCGTCCAAGTCCCTGGGGCAAACTATTGGCCGGGCCCGAGCAGCTGACGAATCCGGTCGAGCAATTCGCGCGTCGCGAACGGTTTGGTCATATAGGCATCGGCGCCGATCGCCAGCCCCTTCTGAATCTCGGTATCGCGTCCCTTGGCCGTCAGCATGACGAT
>JBPOIN010000002.1:0-12048 GCA_052034445.1 Pseudomonadota bacterium
GCGCGGGCATGTTTCCACATTCTGAAGGAGCGAAAACCATTTGACATGAAGCGCTGCTTTGCATGAGCAATGACGGCGACCGGCAAGCCCGGATATGGGGACTGGAGCTGCAGCCATTTGGTCTGAATGGGATGCTGTGTCGCCGTCACCGATTTGCAGTAAAAGCGGATCGCCCGCAACGTGAGCCAGCAATGGATTGGAGCCGAATCTTCGGCAGCCACGGGTCTGTGATGAGCCCATTGGACACGTTACGGCACCAACGTTCTTCTGGGGCGGCGAAGCCGCCAGGGCGACAGGCAGATTTCGCCGCTCGCTTGATCCTGATGGGTGTCTGGTGCGATTCGTCGCAACCATGAATTGAAGAAACGGGCGTGATCGGCAACTGCAATTGGTGTTTGAAAAGTGTCAAAACCGGCGGCTGTCGCCGCCATGGGATCATTTGTTCACTTGACACGGGCCGGCTAATGGGTGTCCCCTGTTGTCCCAAACTTGATGTTTATCAGGTCTAATATTCCAACAAGTCCCTTGATGTAATGCCAAGTTCATTCCCCGTCCTGCTTTCCTGAAACAGCCACCACCCATCCACCACACAAGACCCCGCCAAGCAGCCTCATGATCAAAAAACGTAGGATTTTTGGCGCCAATTTGACTTTTTCGACTCGCGGGCGTAATTTTCCGCCCTGCGCCGATTTGATCGCGCCAATCCTAGGCGATTGGCTCAGCTTGCGGGCGCTTGACAAATACGGCTAAAGCGAAGAGGGATGAAAACCCGATCCGCATATTGGCCGATCGGGTTTTTTATTGGCATAGGGATGCAACGTTCATCGTGACTCGCAACAACCGCAATAACCGCGGCAGCGTCGGCGTCGTCGAGGCGCGCCGCGCCCATTTCGACACGCCGCTCGAACTGCGCAGCGGCGCCGTATTGCCGGCCTACGATCTCGTGTATGAGACCTACGGTGAACTCAATGCCGACAAGTCGAACGCCATTCTGGTCTGCCACGCGCTATCGGGCCATCATCATGTCGCGGGTTACTACGCTGACCAGCCCGACAACCTCGGTTGGTGGGATAACATCGTCGGCCCGGGCCGGCCGCTTGATACCGACAAATTTTTCATCGTCGGTGTGAATAACCTGGGCGGTTGCCATGGTTCCACGGGCCCTTCGAGCACCAATCCTGCCACCGGCAAACCCTGGGGCGCGGATTTTCCGCTGGTGGCCGTGAATGACTGGGTGCATGCTCAGGCGCGTTTGGCCGATCGTCTGGGCATCGAGACCTGGGCTGCCGTGGTCGGCGGTAGCCTCGGCGGCATGCAGGCGCTGCGCTGGACGATCACTTATCCGCAGCGCGTCCGCCACTCGATTGTCATTGCCTCGGCGCCGCGCCTGTCGGCGCAGAACATTGCCTTCAACGATGTGGCGCGTCAGGCGATCCTGAGCGATCCGGATTTTCACGGCGGACATTATTACGAACACAACGTGCGGCCCGTGAGCGGCTTGCGTCTGGCGCGCATGCTCGGGCATATCACCTACCTGTCCGACGACCAGATGGGCGAGAAGTTCGGCCGCGAGCTCAAGCATGACGGCATCCGCTTTGGCTACGATGTGGAGTTCGAGGTTGAGTCCTATCTGCGGCATCAGGGCGACAAGTTCGCCAGCTATTTCGACGCCAACACCTATCTGCTGATGACCAAGGCGCTCGATTATTTCGATCCGGCGCGCATGGATGGCGGCAATCTGCGCGCCACGCTCGCGCGCACCCAGGCGAGCTTCCTGGTCGTCTCGTTCGCCACCGACTGGCGCTTCAGCCCGTCGCGCTCGAAGGAGATCGTCGCCGCGCTGCTGGCGAACAACCGCGATGTGTCGTATGCCGAGATCGATCTGCATTACGGCCACGACTCATTTCTCATGGAAGATCCGCATTACCACGCGGTCATCAGTTCCTATCTTGGACGGATCACGACATGACCAATCTGCTCGGACGCGCCGATTTCGACGTGATCGCCGGCTGGGTGCAACCCGGCGAGCGGGTCCTTGATCTGGGCTGCGGCGATGGTTCGCTGCTCAAACTGCTGATCGAAACGCGCGGCGCCTGCGGTTACGGCATCGAGATCGACGATGCGAATGTGCTGGCGGCGATCCGCAATGGCGTGAATGTGATTCAGAGCAATCTGGATGCCGGTTTGGCCGGATTCGCCGATGCCTCGTTCGACCATGTGGTGCTGTCGCGTACGCTGCAGACCGTGCGTCACACGCAGACCATCCTGACTGAAATGCTGCGTGTCGGACGCGAGGCCGTGGTCTCGTTTCCCAATTTCGGTTACTGGAAAAATCGCCTGGCTGTGATGGGCGGGCGCATGCCAGTGTCCGAGGATCTGCCGTATCAATGGTATGACACGCCCAACGTGCGTTTCTTCACGATGCTCGATTTCGAATCGCTCTGCGAACAGATGCATTTGCGCGTGCGCGAACGGCAGGTGCTTGACGAGCAGGGCAAGCTTGTCACCGAGGAACACAATTTTCTCGGCAGCCTTGCTGTGTATCGCCTGAGCCGCGTCTGACGTGACGCAAACCATGCCGCTCTGGCTGCAGGCGCTGCTCACACGCCGCATGTTGATCTGTGTCGCCACGGGGTTCACCTCGGGTCTGCCGCTGTATCTGCTGCTCAATCTGGTGCCGGCCTGGTTGTTCACCGAAGGCGTCAGCTTGCGCGAGATCGGCGCCATGACCCTGATCCAGTTGCCCTACACCTGGAAATTTCTCTGGTCGCCGCTGCTCGATCGTTATGCGTTGCCGGGCTTCGGTCGCCGCCGTGGCTGGATGCTGTTGACCCAGACCGGTCTGCTGTTCACCATCGTCGCCATCGGCATGCTGGCGCCGCGCCAGGATCTGACGCAGATCATCCTGCTGGCCTTGTTGCTCACGGTACTCTCGGCGACCCAGGACATCGCTATCGACGCCTTTCGGCGCGAAATTCTCAGCGATGCCGAGCTGGGGCTCGGCAACTCGGTGCATGTGAACGCTTATCGCATTGCCGGTTTGGTGCCGGGGTCGCTGTCGCTGATTCTCGCCGATCATTTGCCCTGGTCGGCGGTGTTCGGCATCACCGCGCTTTTTATGCTGCCGGGGATGCTGATGGCATTTCTGGTGCGCGAGCCGAAACTCGTGGTCGGGGCGCCGAAAACTCTGCGCGAAGCCGTGGTCGAGCCGTTCCATGAATTCATCGGCCGCGCCGGCGTGCGCGAGGCGTTGCTGGTTCTCGGCTTCATTTTCTTCTATAAGCTTGGCGACAGCCTGTGTACGGCGCTCGCCACGCCGTTCTATCTGAGCATGGGTTACACCAAGACGCAGATCGGTCTGGTCGCCAAGCATGCCGGCCTGTGGCCCGCGGTGATCGGCGGTCTGGTTGGCGGGCTGTGGATGGTGCGGCTGGGTATCAATCGTGCGCTGTGGCTGTTTGGCGTTGTGCAGCTGCTGTCGATCTTCGGCTTCGCCTGGCTGGCCTGGCTCGGTCCGCAATCGGGCATCGGCTCCGAACAACTCGTGAGCCTCGCCAGCGTGATCGGTCTCGAAGCGCTCGGCGTCGGTCTCGGCACCGCCGCCTTCGTGGCGTATATTGCCCGCGCCACGCATCCGCTATACACGGCGACCCAGTTTGCCCTGTTCACCAGCCTCGCCGCAGTGCCGCGCAGCTTCATCAATGCGGCGGCCGGCTGGCTCGTTGAACAGCTTGGCTGGTTCAACTTCTTCCTGCTCTGCGCCGCGCTAGCCGTGCCCGGCATGCTGCTGTTGCTGCGCGTCGCGCCGTGGCGTGAGCAACCCTGCCAATCGGTGCAGGCGGGGGGATGAACGGCAGCGCAAAAATAATTTTCAGTGGTTAAACTTTCTGCAAATAGTTCCGTTAAGCTATTTACACACTTCCAGAAAGGAAGGAGGCCCTGAAATGGTGATCATCATGAACATGGAATCCGGCAAGCATGTCATCGAGGATGAGTTCGGCGCTTTCGAAGAAGAAGTGCTGAATGCCGAATGCCAGCCACGCCCCGAGTTGCAACTCGGCCTGCAGGAAGCGATTGCCGATCATGGCCACCATGCGCATGGGATGCATACGCCGCTGGAGGATGGCGTCGATCCCGAGGTGTTCATTCGCGACGTCTACGCGAACCAGGAGTAGCACCAGCGGATGTGTCGATGGGGTGGGCTGGCTTTTACGGCAGGCTGCGAGGTATGTCTTTGGGCATAGTTATCGGGTGCGGTTTCGTTTCTGATTTTTCCTTTGAGGTTTCTGCGCGAGTTTGGTTAAACTAGCGGCAAGATTTCAGGAACAGGTAGCACGCGGAGGGGAAATGGGAAAAGAGGAATGGCCCGAGACTCGGGAACGTCTGCTTGAAGATATCGAAGCCTTTGCGCGGCTCGGTCCTCCGGCGACAGAAGAGTCCGCTCCTGTGCAGGTGGCTCCCCCCGTTGCGGCGAACGCTCCCACGACACCCCCATCGGCAGGCAAGCCTGCCGTTGCCGTAGCAGCGGAGGCAGCAAAGACTGCTCCCGGGGCATCTCCGGCAGCCAGCAGCAGCCTCTTGAATACGCTCAAGCAGAAAGCCGAGGCCAAGCGCCAGGGCGACCAACAGGATTCGACACTCAAGAGCGAGCAGTTGCAGCAGGTGAGTGCCTCCCTTGGTGCGTGTTTTCATTACCTGAACGATCTGGTTCAACAGCTCAACATCCTCAAGCCGGCCTATGGCAAGACTTATACCTTGTTCGGCTTTGGCGAATTCGACGAACTTGCCTGGCAGGAAGGGCGCGCCGACTATCGCATGCGCGAGGGGGCGACCGAGGATCGCGTCTACGATCAGGTGACGTTGCGTTTCCGGCTCGCCAGTCCGAAGCGCTTCAACGTGACGCGCGAGCATCCGGTTTCTGAAAAGCTGCGCAAGGCATTGTTTGATAATGGCATCAACTTTGGCGTCGATGAAATGCGCAATGATCGTGGTTTTGTCGAGCGTGCAACCTTCAGCGGTGCCTGCGAAGTCAAGGCCGGCTTGCTGATCGCCGGCGATTTCGAGACTGGCAAACTCATGTTGCGGACACGCAATATCGAACGCTTCGGCGTCAGCGAATACCAGTTCGCACCGCAGGCACTCAACCACGAAGCGCTGGATGAGCTGGTGCGGTTGATTCTCGGCGAAGCCAATCAATTCAATCTGAAGTACCAGCGCACGGCCTGAGCATCAGCGCGCCAGGATCGGGCATGCGCTCAGAGTGTATGCACGCGGTCGCCGCGGCTGAAACCGCGCAGCGGCCCGGACAGGGCTTGCAGATTGCGACCCAGCGCGATGACCTTGAACAGCTCGCCCATGCCGCTCGGCGACAGCAGCTTGTCGACATGGCGCGCTTCGCTGACATATAACCGGCCGCCATCGTTGGGCAGTGCGCCGAGCACATCGGTAATGCCGCAATTGAGCAGAAACCGCGCCTGCGTCGTATACCCCAACACGTCGAGTCCCGCAGCGAAGCCGGCCTCGGCGCAGGCCGTGAAATCAACATGTGCGGTGATGTCGTTGAGGCCCGGCCACCAGAGTGGATTGTCGTGCGCATGATGGCGGTAGTGGCACATCAGCGTGCCTTGATGACGCTGTGGATGGTAATACTCGGCGCGCGGGAAGCCGTAGTCGATCAGCAGCAGCATGCCGCTTTCGAGAATTCGCCCCCACTCGCTGATCCAGGCGCGGACGCCGAGGCCGATCTCCGACACATACGGTGTTCCCGGTGCGCTGTCCTCGGGGGCGACCTGGAGATCGGTCTGTTGGACGAGTTCCTGCGCCGCGGCCAGCAGCTCGCCCTGTGCGGGACGCCTGGCCCAGGCGAAGCCGCCATCGTTGCCGAGCGCCACGCCGCGCTGGAAAATTTCGTAACGCTGCGCAGCATCCTGCCCAGCGTCGCACAGGCGCCATTCGACGAGCGCCACGGGCATCGCATCGAGTACTTCATTTCCCAGCACGAGGCCGGAAAACTTTGCGGGCAGGCGGTCGAGCCAGCGCACGCGCTCGATCAGATGCGCGGCGCGTTGTTGCAGGGTGGCCTGCTGGCGCGCACGCAGCTCGCCCGAAAGTTCAAGTATCAGATACTGCTGTGGCAGGGCATCGAGACGTTCGAGCTCCAGCAGCAGCTCGGCTGCCAGAACCCCGCTGCCGGCGCCGGCT
The DNA here is from genome assembly GCA_052034445.1 of Pseudomonadota bacterium. Classification (GTDB taxonomy): domain Bacteria; phylum Pseudomonadota; class Gammaproteobacteria; order Burkholderiales; family Rhodocyclaceae; genus Sterolibacterium. The sequence continues at coordinate 6,202 of JBPOIN010000002.1, forward strand.
TCGAGAATCTGCGGCGCCGAGGCCGCCATGACTTCACGCGCCTGGCGCGCCAGGGTTCGCGCAAACAGCGGCGTGAGTTCGGGCGCGGTGATGAAGTCGCCCGTGGCGCCGAACTTCTGCGCGCCGCCGCTGTAATAGCCGAGTCCCGGCGCATACAGCGCCAAGGCCATGTAGCGTTCGAACGAGATCCAGCCGCCAGCAGCGGTGATCTCGGCGGCGATCAGTTCGCACAGCGCGGCACTGGCGGCGCGCGCGTCGGCGTCGGGTTCAGGTAGGGAGGGCGTTTTCATGGGGGCGCATTGTGCCACCGAAAGCGTGGCGCGAACATCGTGGCACTGACGCCATGCGCGATAGAATGGCGGTTTTGTGGCGGGGCGATGGTTGATGGCGGCGCATGAGGAGATGGATTTCGCCCGGCGGTTTGGCGGTGTCGCGCGCCTGTATGGCGCCGATGGCCTCGCGCGCCTGAGCGCCGCGCATGTGGTGATCATCGGCATCGGCGGCGTCGGTTCGTGGGCGGCCGAAGCGCTGGCGCGTTCGGCGCTCGGGCGTCTCACGCTGATCGATCTCGATCACATCGCCGAATCCAACACCAACCGGCAGATCCACGCGCTCGACGGTGCATACGGCCGCGCCAAGGTCGACGCCATGGCGGCGCGAATCCAGGCCATCAATCCCGCCTGCCGGATCACGACCATCGACGATTTCATTACCCCGGAGAACGTCGCGCAGCTGCTGCCGGCCGGCGATTTCGTCCTCGACGCGATCGACCAGGTGAATGCCAAGTGCGCGCTGCTGGCGCATTGCGTGGCGCAGGGGCTGCCGGTGATCACGACCGGCGCTGCGGGCGGTCGCCGTGACCCGACGCGCATCCGCGTCGCCGACCTCGCTCACACCGAGTACGACCCGCTGGCGGCCCGGCTACGTGCGCAACTGCGCAAGCAGTATGCGTTCACGCGCCAGCCGAAACAGACGTTCGGCATCGACTGCGTGTATTCGACCGAAGCCATCGTGCGCCCCGTCAATCCGGCGGCTGCCTGCGATCTCGACGAGCCTCCCCGGGATGCCCATGCCGCGCCGCAGGGACTCAATTGCGCCGGATACGGCTCGGCCGTCGCGGTCACCGCGAGCTTCGGCATGATTGCCGCGGCACGCGTGATCGACGCTCTCAGCGCGGACCGGACGACCTGAACGCGGCCCGGTATACTCGTCACGATGAATTCCAGCGCCGCCCCTCCCAACCCGCCCGCCGCACCCGTGGTGCTTGTGACGGGTGCTGCGCGCCGCGTCGGCGCGGCGATTGCCACTACGCTGCATGCCGCCGGCGCGCGTGTGGCGCTGCATTACCGCAGCTCGGCGAGCGCCGCGACGGATCTCGCCGCGACACTGAATGCCGCGCGTCCCGATTCCGCGCTCTGCCTGCAGGCCGATCTGTGCGCCAGCGAGGAATTGCCGCAGCTCGTCGAGCGCGTCGTGCAGCATTTCGGCAGCCTCGATGCGCTGGTCAATAACGCCTCGTCGTTCTACGCCACGCCCATCGGCAGCATCGATCTCGCGGCGTGGGACGATCTGATCGGCAGCAACCTCAAGGGGCCGCTGTTTCTGTCCCAGGCTGCCGCGCCGTACCTGCGCCGCACGCGCGGTGTGATCGTGAACATCACTGACATCCACGCCGAACGGCCGCTGAAGAACTACCCGCTGTATTGCGCCGCCAAGGCCGGCCTGTTGGGCCTCACGCGTGCGCTGGCGCTCGAACTGGCGCCCGAAATCCGCGTCAATGCCGTCGCGCCGGGGCCGATCGAATGGCCCGAGGGTAGCGCCACGGCGGATTTCGACGCCGTCGCGCGCGCCGCGATCATCGCCCACACGCTGCTGCGGCGCGAAGGCTGCCCGCTCGATGTGGCGCGCACCGTGCGCTTCCTGCTGTTCGACGCACCCTATGTCACGGGTCAGGTCATCAATGTTGATGGCGGGCGCAGCGCCTATTTATGAAGAGCCAAGCATGAGTGAACTCCAGTCCGCCAACGAAAACCCCGCTGCGCCATTGACGGCGCGGCAGCACGACAGGCAGCGCATCGAAACCAACAAGCTCGCCAAGCGCCTGCGCCGCAACGTCGGCCAGGCCATCGCCGATTTCAACATGATCGAGGCCGGCGACAAGGTCATGGTGTGTCTGTCGGGCGGCAAGGACTCGTTCGGTCTGCTCGACATCCTGCTGCATCTGCGCGAGCACGCACCGATCCATTTCGACATCGTCGCCGTGAATCTCGACCAGAAGCAGCCAGGCTTTCCGGAACAGGTGCTGCCTGATTACCTGCGCAGCATCAACGTGCCGTTTCACATCGAGAACGAGGATACCTATTCGATCGTCAAACGCGTGGTGCCGGAAGGCAAGACCACCTGCTCGCTGTGTTCGCGCCTGCGGCGCGGCATTCTGTACCGCGTGGCCGGCGAGCTCGGGGCGACCAAGATCGCGCTCGGTCATCATCGCGACGACATTCTCGAAACCCTGTTTCTCAACATGTTCTTCGCCGGCAAGCTCAAGGCCATGCCGCCCAAGCTGGTTTCCGACGACGGCAAGAACACCGTGATCCGCCCGCTGGCCTACTGCAACGAACAGGACATGATCGCCTGGGCCGAACACCGGCAATTTCCGATCATTCCCTGCAATCTGTGCGGCAGCCAGGAACAGCTGCAGCGCAAGCAGATCAAGCAGATGCTGCAGGAGTGGCACAAGCGCTTTCCGGGCCGCATCGAAACATTGTTCCGCAGCCTGCAGAACGTCGTTCCTTCGCACCTGGCCGATACGCGCCTGTTCGATTTCGTCAACCTGCAACCGAGCGGCCAACCCGATCCCGATGGCGACCATGCCTTCGATCCCGAAGAGTTCGTGAGTCCAGAAAGCTTCGCTGCGCCGCGCGCCATGCCGACGTTCGAGACGCACGAGATCCGGCTCACGAAGTCCGAAGAGCCATAACTTTGGTCATAGGCCATGGCGGGTTTCTGCGCTGGCAAGCGTGATGCGGGAGGCGGGTTGCCAAGACTCTGCGTGATGGTTATGCTTTGACTCTTCAATCACTCCTTGCCGCCACGCGTGGCTTGCCCCGGCGCAACGATGAACGCACCTGTTCGTAATCTCTGCCTGTTGTTTGCCGATGTATCCGGCAGCACGCGGCTGTATGAAAAACTCGGCGATGCCGAGGCCATGCGCGCGGTCGAACGCTGCCTGCATCGCATGGAGCGCGCCACGGTGAGTTTCAAGGGGCGTGTCGTCAAACACATCGGTGACGCCATCATGGCGGTGTTCGAATCCGCCGATGCGGCGATGCATGCGGCCTGCGAAATGCAGCAGCGTGTCGACGACCTGCCGGGCGTGTCGGGCGTCAAGCTGACGATTCGCGTCGGTTTTCATTTCGGCCCGGCGCTTGAAGAAAACAACGATGTGTTCGGCGATACCGTGAATACCGCCGCGCGTATTTCCGAAATGGCCAAGCCGGGGCAGATTCTCGCCAGCGCGGCCTGCATCGACACATTGCCGGTTTACATGCGCGCCTCGGCGCGCGACCTCGATCTGCAGACGCTCAAGGGCAAGGGCGAGGATGTCCGCATTTACGAAATCATCTGGCGCAAGGTCGATGAACTCACGATGACGGCGCCGCGCGCCGCGAATCCGGCCGCCACGGCGGCGCCGGCGCGCCTGCGCCTGAATCACCTCGAAACCGAACTCCTGCTCGATAACAGCACGCCCGTGGCGACGCTCGGCCGCGAAGTTCACAACGATCTGGTCATCAACGACCTGCGCGCCTCGCGCAACCACGGCCGCATCGAACGTCGGCGCGACAAGTTCGTGCTGATCGATCAGAGCACCAACGGCACCTACGTGACCCCGCAGGGCGAGAATGAATTCCTGCTCAAGCACGAGGAATTCATTCTCAAGGGCTGTGGCCTGATTGCCTTCGGCCGCAGCTACGTGCCCGACGTCAGCGAAATCGTCCGCTACGAGGTTCTGTAGTTTTCCGCCTGCTGACCGGCTGTGCCGGTTCGCGTATAATCGCACTCCTTACCGAGGAGCGCTGCAAGGCATACTGCCCTAGGCTCGGTACTCTCAACTGTTCATTCGAACGGCGCTCACCTGAACCCGTGCCGGGCATGGGGTGCGCAGGTGGGCATCTCACCCGGTCACACGCAAAGGAGCTTGCTGTGGCTGACCAGAAATTTACCGATTACAAGATTGCCGACCTGTCGCTGGCCGACTGGGGGCGCAAGGAAATCCGCATCGCCGAGACCGAAATGCCGGGCCTCATGGCGATCCGCGAGGAATTCGCTGCTGCGCAGCCGCTCAAGGGCGCGCGCATCACGGGTTCGCTGCACATGACGATCCAGACCGCTGTGCTGATCGAAACGCTCACCGCGCTCGGCGCCCAGGTGCGCTGGGCCTCGTGCAACATCTTCTCGACCCAGGATCATGCCGCCGCCGCGATCGCCGCCGACGGCATCCCGGTGTTCGCCGTCAAGGGCGAGTCGCTGGCCGAGTACTGGGACTACACGCACCGCATTTTCGAATGGGCCGACGGCGGTTATTCCAACATGATCCTCGACGATGGCGGCGATGCCACACTGCTGCTGCATCTGGGCGCGCGCGCCGAAACCGATCTGTCGGTACTCGCCAAGCCCACGAGCGAGGAAGAACATATCCTGTTCGCCGCTATCAAGGCCAAGCTGGCGACTGACAAGACCTGGTATTCGACGCGTCTGGCCGCCGTCAAGGGCGTCACCGAAGAAACCACCACCGGCGTGCATCGCCTGTATCAGATGCATGCGCGCGGCGAACTCAAGTTTCCGGCGATCAACGTCAATGACTCGGTCACCAAGTCCAAGTTCGACAACCTGTATGGCTGCCGCGAGTCGCTCGTCGACGGCATCAAGCGCGCCACCGACGTGATGATCGCCGGCAAGATCGCCCTGATCGCCGGTTACGGCGACGTCGGCAAGGGCTCGGCGCAGGCCATGCGTGCGCTGTCGGCGCAGGTCTGGGTCACCGAAGTCGATCCGATCTGCGCGCTGCAGGCCGCCATGGAAGGCTATCGCGTCGTCACCATGGAATACGCCGCCGACAAGGCCGACATCTTCGTCACCTGTACCGGCAACTACCATGTCATCACCCATGACCACATGGCCAAGATGAAGGATCAGGCCATCGTCTGCAATATCGGCCACTTCGACAACGAAATCGACGTCGCCTCGGTCGAGAAATACCAGTGGGAAGAAATCAAGCCGCAGGTCGATCACATCATCTTCCCGGATGGAAAACGCATCATCCTGCTCGCCAAGGGCCGCCTGGTGAATCTCGGCTGCGGCACGGGCCACCCGTCCTACGTCATGAGCTCGTCGTTCGCCAACCAGACCATCGCGCAGATCGAACTGTTCACGCGCAACAAGGACTATCCGGTCGGTGTGTATGTGCTGCCCAAGCATCTCGACGAAAAAGTCGCGCGTCTGCAACTCAAGAAGCTCAACGCGCAACTCTCCGAGCTCACCGACGCACAGGCCGCCTACATCGGCGTGTCGAAGAACGGGCCGTACAAGGCGGATAGCTATCGTTATTGATGTGTTAGTGAGGAGTGAGGCGTGACGGCACTGCGACCTGTTGGCCTGGCAGCACGCCATCCAGCTGGTCAAGGAAGTCTACCGGCTCACTTCGGCGTTTCCTGACTCCGAACGTTTTGGTTTGACAGCACAGATGCGGCGCGCTGCCATCTCTGTGCCGTCAAATATCGCCGAGGGCGCAGCACGCAACGGCAAGCCCGAGTTTCTGCATTTCCTGGGCATCGCACGCGGCTCTTTGAG
>JBPOIN010000262.1:0-11648 GCA_052034445.1 Pseudomonadota bacterium
CGTCGGCTGCATCGCCGCCGGTGTGCCTTTCAGCGCCAGGGAAGTCGCCGCGCCTTGTTGCCAGACGGCGCCATGCAGGTCCAGCAGTTGTTCCAGCGTGGCGCTGGCGTTGTATGTGACTTTCATAGGTACCTCATGCAGTGGTTGTTTCGTTAACTCATGCCCGAACCGGCAGCCTGCCATTCATATTTAATCGACACTTACCTGCCGGCCCAAGCGCAACAATACCGACCATTCCGCTTGAAAACCGAACCAGCCCGAGCACACACCAAGCGCATCGAATTGGCAAGTTACACGTCGTTTAAATTAACATATGTGTTAATTGTACATAAAAATAACTTTCGTGCAAGTTATTTTTCGCATCCGGCTATAATTCAGCCTGTGAGTTTACCAGTGCGGATGGAGTCAATCGATATGGCGAGCGATCTCGTAAGGCTGGATACGGTTGCCAAATCCGGCCGCGCGCGCAAAGCGGCGCCCGTCGGACGCCCACGCGGCAGCAACAAGGAGGCCAAGCTGGCAAAAATCCTGCTCGTCGCACGAAGACTGTTTGCTGAGCGCGGTTTTTCGCAAACCACGCTCAAGGATGTCGGACGCGATGCGGGCATGACGCATGCGGCTTTGTATTCATATTTCGATTCGAAAGCCGACCTGTACCAAGCGACGCTCATGGACACCCAGGCACAACTGCTGCCGGACTATGTTCAGGCGTTGCAGGAATGCACCACGCTGCGCGAACGTTTCAAACGCATCGTCATGGCATCGGCCATCGCACACGACCGCGACAGCACGATCACGGGGTTTCTCGCCGCAGTACCGATCGAAATGCGCCGTCATCCGGATCTCAATGCCTTGTTGTTACAACGCAATAACGCAATTTTCGAAACGCTGTCGACGATGTTCGAAGAGGCCCGGCGCAGCGGCGAAATCACGACCACCGCCAGCACGGACAATCTGATCGCGGCATTCTTCGGCAGTGCAATGGGCGTAGCACTATTCCAGTACGGCCTGCAGGCTACCGCGCTGGTCGAAACCATGAACGTCTATGTGGCGATGCTCGAAGGCAGCATTTTTTCCGCCCCCCCGCGCTGAACTTTTCCAATCAGGTTCAGTGCGCCAGCGCTGGAAACAGCGTGATCAGACCATCCGACATGATTTCGACGGCGATGGCCGCCAGAATCAAACCCATCAGTCGCGTCATGACATCGATGCTGGTCTGACCGATGAGCCGACCGATGCGCGAGGCCGCCGCCAGACAGAGCCAGATCGCCAATGCCGTCACCAGTCCGTAACCGACGAGTAGCGCCAGATTCCAGAATTCGCGGCTCTTCTCAGCGTAGATCACCATCGTCGAAATCGTCGCCGGCCCGGTCAGCAGCGGAATCGCCAGTGGCACCACGGCGATGCTCGCACCCGCATCGGCGCGATGGGCTCCGGCGTCGACATCCTTCTGGCGCGTCTCGGCCGGTTCGGCGTGCAGCATTTGCAGCGCGCTCATGAGCAGCAGCAGGCTGCCGCCAACCTTGAACGATGCCAGGGAAATACCGAAGAACTCCAGCACCTTGAGCCCGGCGATCGCACTCAGCGCAATCACCAGAAAGGCCGTGAATGCGGCGACGCGCACCGTGCGACTGCGCTGCTCAGGGCTGAAATTGCGCGTGAAATGCAGAAAAAACGGAATCACGCCGATCGGATTGACGATCGCCAGCAGCGTAATGAGTGGTTTGAGCGAAAAATCCATCAGCGGATCTCCTGGCAGGCGACTGGGTTTCAGTCTAACCCGGCAGCGACTGCAACAGAAAATCAGATCGGCACGAACAGACGCTGCCCATCCGCGCACACCTCGCGCAACGGGTGGCCATACAGTTCGCTGAGCGTGGCGGCCGTCAGCACCACATCGCTCGGCCCCTCGATCCAGCGGCCGTCGCCGAACAGCAACAGCGCACGCTGACAATAGCGCAGGGCCAGATTCACATCGTGCAGCACGATCACGAACCCGGCATGACACCCGGATGCATAGCGTCCTGCCAGTTCAAGCATGGCAATCTGATGATGCAGATCAAGATGCGCAAGCGGCTCGTCGAGCAGATACAGCAAGGGCTGCTGGGTCAGCAAGGTCGCAATCGCCAGGCGCTGACGTTCGCCGCCCGACAGCGCATGCACATCGCGCGCGGCGAAACCGGCCAGGCCTACTGCGGCCAGCGCATCGCGCGCAATCTTTTCGTCGCCTGGTGTTTCCCAGGACCAGCGCCCCAGATGCGGGTGACGACCGATCAATGCCGTTTCAAGCACCGTGGCCGGGAAAGCATCGTGCTGCGTCTGTGTCAGCAGGCCGCGCAAACGCGCCACGCCACGCAGATCCTGCCGCGCATGCGCGGCATACGCTGCGCCACACAGCTCGACACTCCCGGCTGCCGCCGGACGCACACCCGCCAGGGTATGCAGTAGCGTGCTCTTGCCGCAACCATTGCGCCCCAGGATTGCCAGTGTCGTGCCGCCCTGCAGTTGCAGATCGAGATTGCGCACCAGCGTGCGGCCACCGCCATCGACCTGCAACTGATGCGTCGCAAGCAGCGGGTTTTGCTGCGGCGCACTCATGCATGCCCCCGGGCATCTGCGCGCGTCAGCAGATACAGAAATGCCGGCACGCCGATCAGCGCCGTGAGTACACCGACCGGCAATTGCTGGGGAGCAACGATCGTGCGCGCCAGCGTATCGGCCAGCACCAGCAAGGCGCCGCCGGCCAGCACGGTGGCCGGCAGCAGCAGACGCTGATCGTTGCCGGCGCAGCGGCGCATGCCGAGACGCACCAGATGCGGCACGATCAGGCCGATGAAGCCGACGCTGCCGGCGATATTCACTGCGGTTGCCGTCAGCAGTGAAGCCAGCAGGAAAATCCCCAGCCGCAGGCGCGCCACGGGAACGCCGAGCGCTTGCGCCGACAACTCACCACGCGCCAGCAGGCTGATATCGCGCGCAAACGGCAAGCTACAGGCCAGGCCAAGCGTCAGCAATACCAGTGCCGGCCAGGGCGTCGCGGTTTGCGACAGATCGCCCATGAGCCAAAACAACATGCCGCGCAATTGATGCTCGGGCGCAATCGACAACAACAGCGCCACCACCGCACCGCAACCCGCCGCCACGATCACGCCCGTCAGCAGCAGTCGCGATTGCGTCCAGCTGCCGTCGCCATGCGCGAGGCCGAACACCAGCAGCATCACCCCCAGCGCACCGGCAAACGCGCCGAGATGCAGAAACACCAACGGCAAACCGAACAGCATCGTCGCCAGGGCGCCGACCGAAGCCCCGCCGGAAATCCCCAGCACATACGGATCGGCCAGCGGATTGCGCAACAGCACCTGCATCAAGGCGCCGGCCAGCGCCAGCAAGCCACCGCAGGCAAAACCCGCCAGCGCCCGCGGCAAACGCAAACTGCGCACCACCTCCCCCGCCATGCCGGCATCGGCCCCCAGCAAACTTCCCAGCACATCATCAAGATTCAGGGACAGACTACCCGCCACCAGCGAGAGGGTAATACTCGCCAGCGCCGCCAGCGCAAGCAACAACAGGATCAGCAGGGCGTGGCGGCGATTGGGCATGGGTTATTGAAAGGACTGCGATTTACTTCAGCTTGAAGCGTGCCCCGAGGAACAAGGTGCGCCCCAACGTGTTGAAAATGGTCGAAGAACTATGCACGAGTTCGTACTGTCGATCAAAGAGATTGTCGATCCGCCCCACCAGCGCCCAGCCATTCTCGAATCGATATTCGCCATGCACATTCATGACGCCATAGCCGCCCATCTTGCGGGTATTCAGATGGGTGACGAAATCCGGGGCATCGTAACGCGTCCCGGCGCCCTGCGCCTCGACCCCGGCCAGCCATTTGGCGGCTTCGTAGGTCGCCCCCACCGACCCGAAGGTCTTGGCGCGCCGTACGAGGAATTCACCCGTACTGACATCCTTCGGATTCTGGCTATTGACATTCGCATCAATCAACCATGCATCAAAGTGCGTACGCCAAGTCGCTGCCCAGCCCGCGATGCGCGCCTGACCGACATTGTTCGGCACGTAGAACCAGGACCCCGGTGGCGATTCGGTCCACTGAATCAGATTCCGGATATCGTTATGAAACGCTGTCAGCGAAGCCTCGGTGCCGCCCTGCGCATAGCGCAGCGCCAGTTCGCGGCTCTTGCCCGATTCAGGCTGCAGGTTGGGATTACCCGCACCGACCCAGGGCGTATTAGGGAAATACAAGTCATTGAAGGTCGGCGCCTTGAACGAAGTCCCCGCACTGCCAGAAACTCGCCATTGCTCGGTCAAGCGATAGCCATACGCGAGGTTGCCCGTGGTCTTGCCGCCGAACTGCGAGTTTTGATCGCGCCGCATGCCGGCCTGCCAGACATGCGCTTCCTGGCTGCCACTCCAGCCCAGCACCAGCGAATCCGTATCCCGGCCGGTCCGGGAAAAGACATTCGAAGAGGCTACGCGTTCACGCAAAGATTCGAGCGCCACCAACCCTTGTCCGAGAGGCAGATGAATATCGTTCTGCCAGACGAACTGATCGCGCTGCGTGCGAAAGACATCTGCCGCCTGTCCGAAATTCTGAGATGGCGTGGTAACCGACTTGTCCTCGCTACGGTCGAGACGGAACTCGCTGCTCCAGCCCGGGGTCCAGCGCCTCTTGGCATGGACTCCATAATTCGTCATCTTTTGCCGCGTCTGCCAGTCGGCAGCAGCGGTCGGCCAACTCGTATCGAAGTGGTTCTTGCCGTCGCTCTCGAGATAGCTGACGCCAATCTCCGTGCCCTGCGTTACGCGCCAAGTCGCATGCAGACCCAGATTGCGGCGCCAGAAGCCATCCATATCGGAATTGTAGGCTGGGCTGCTCAAATTGGTGATGGCATTCACGCCACTCGCCCGCGTTTCGCCGAGACGCAGGGCGTAATCGATCTCACCGATACGCCCGGCATGCGCCAGGCCGATTTCCTGCGCACCTCGACTGCCGGCCCCCAGATTGAATTCGAAGCGCGGAGCATTCGCGCCCTGACGCGTGAAAATACTGATCACGCCACCGATGGCATCGCCGCCATACAGCGCCGAAGCCGGGCCGCGAAGAATCTCGACACGCTCGACCTGATTCAGCGGAATGGCATCGATGGCGGTTTCGCCCAGCGTCGCCGAGCCGATACGCATGCCGTCGATCAGCACCAGCGTATGACCGGAATTCGCCCCGCGCAGGAAGATGCCTTCGGTTGCACCACGCCCACCGGCGCGCGACATTTCGGCGCCGATGCTGCGCACCAGAAGATCACCGAGCGTCGCACCTGGACCGGCCTGTTCGATCTGTGAGCGATCAAGGACCGTTACATCGGCAGCCAGATTATTCACCCGACTCGGCTGACGCGTCGCCACCACGACGATGGTATCGTCCGTGGCGGCTTGGCTCGAAAGTGGCGAAAACGCTGCTGCCAGCGCAAGACTCAGGGTGGTCACTCGGATGGTACGGATGGATTTGGACATATCAATCTCCACTGCCGGCCAGCGTCCCCGCAGACCGGTGGTTTGCAAAATGGAATGCACAGCGGGGAAAGAGATAGACGGAATGCACGAAACCGTGCGCGCCGGCTGTCGCAACCCCGCGACGCTTCCGCTCGTTGATGTCCGTGGCCGGTCTCCGGGCTCGGAAGATTTAATCCGTCGCCTTCCCGGGAAATCCGATTTCCCAGTGGCATTTCGACGAATTCGCGCTTCCTTACCGTTGCGGGGGCAGCACAGGGATTGCATCCATGCAGGGATGCGCACCTGTTTCCCGTTTCACCCATCCGCCGAAAAATCTTTCGGCAATCAGGGCACCGCGGACAAGTTCGTCACCGAAAAAAGCCTCGACGACGAGGGCGGAATTGTATCCGAAACACCCCTGCCATGCCCGCCAATGAGCACATCAGAAGCCGCAAGCAATCCGCAGAAACGGTTAAACAACATTAAAATCCCGGGCTTACTACTTGACCACAATCATTTTTTAAAACAAACTGCGCCTTATGAATAACGGCGACCCAAACGGCGATCTGATCGCGCTGGAGAAAAAAGTCGAACAGTTTCTCGCTTTCTGCGAGAGCCTGCGCGCGGAAAACCAGGCCCTGCGCAACCGGGTGCTGACGCTTGAAGAAGAGCGCACACAACTGACGCGCAAGATCGACTCGGCGCGCGATCGTCTTGAAACCCTGATGTCGCGCCTACCCAACGAATAAGCGCGCCGAACTCGCCATGACCTCACACTCCACAATCGACATCACTCTGCAAGGGCGTGAATACCGCGTCACCTGCCCACCCGAGGAGCGTGAAGCACTGCTCGCCGCAGTTGCGCATGTCGAAGCCCGTATGGCCGAAATGGCCACCAAAACACGCGGCAGCAACGAACGCCTGGCCGTCATGGTGGCGCTCAATCTGGCCCACGAATTGCTCGACCGCCCGGCCAAGCAAGCCAGCGAAACCCTTGCCGCCAGCGGGCAAACCCAAGGTACTACAGCAAATTCTCCGAGTTTTGACACGCAGGAATTTGCGCGTAGAATCGAAGCCATGCAAGCGCGTCTCGATGCGGCAATGGTGCAACAGGACTCCCTGCTTTAATCCTGTCGCAACATTTCAGCAGCGCGAAGACCAATGAGACTCGCCCACCAGTAATCCCCTGCGGTGCCCGCCAAGGCCATAGATTCCTGCAACCAATATGCATGGCATGCGTCCGGCAACCGCAACGCCGCCGTTGTGAGCGTTCCTCCGGGAAAGCACCTGAAGCGGCAGGTAGCCGGGCACTCTGAACTCAGGTTCAGGATGCCGGTCTAGCGACATTGCGGGGGACCCCATTCGACGCCGGGACCATCCATCTGGGTGGCCCCGGTTTTTTTACTGCGTGCGCTCGCTGCCGCTCAGAGCAGCGGCACGCTCGCTGCTTGGACCTTGAGTTCGCCGCGCGCAGTACGCCATTCAGGATAGACGCTCTCGACTACAGCCCAGAAACGCGGACTGTGGTTCATTTCGCGCAGATGCGCGAGTTCATGCACCACCACGTAATCAATCAGCGGCAGGGGCAGATGGATCAGACGCCAGTTCAGACGGATGCCGCTGCGCGCGCTGCAACTGCCCCAGCGGGTGCGCGCGCTTGACAGACCGAGACGCGGCAACGGCAGATCGAGCTGCGCCGCATAGCATTCCAGACGTTCGGTGAACAGTTCCAGGGCACGCCGTTGCAGGGCGCGCCGCACCAGCGCGGCATGATCGGCATCGGCGCGCGCCGCCAGCAGCAACTCGTTGTCGCGCCAGTGAATGCGGTTCGCGCCGGCCACGATGCAGATCGCCACCTCGCCGCCAAGCACCGGCAGACGCGCGCCATGATGGATCGGCAAATTCCGGCGCACCTCGAGGCCCGTGAATTCGGCGAGCTTGCGCAATACCCATTCGGAATTATTGCGCATGAAGCCCTCGATCTCGCGCAAGCTCACATGCTGCGGTGCGCCGATGCGGATGCCGCGTTCATCGATGCGCATCGACATACGCTTGCGCTTGTCCTGGGTGAGCGTATAGCTCAACACCTGGTTGCCAAGCTGGATGAAGCGCGGCCTCTGCAACGGCGTCGGCGGCGGCGCCTCGGGCATGCGGAACAGCGCAAGCTGTTCAAACGGCTGGAATTTCTCGAAAAGCGCCAAGTATCTGTTACCTCAATACGATGCTTCAGGCGATCGCTATGCAACCTGTTTGGACCACAGATCCGCTGCCGCTTCGCCGGGGGGCAATCCTGCCACGGCCTGTGCAACGGTCTGCTCAATCACGGCTTCGGGCTGCTCGATCAAGCGCCAGTGGATGCGCAACGAACCATCGGCATGCGCCTGCACCCAAGCGCCGCGCGCGGCGAACGACAAGGCCCAGCGCGGCGCCTGCCGCCCCAGGCGCTGCGCCGCCGCAGCGACGCTGTCGCCGATCACGCGCATCGCCTCCTGACGCAGCCAGGCCTCGACGCCATCCTGTATCTGGCGCGCCGTCGCACCCGGCGGCAAGGGCAGATGCAGCACCTCCTGCACACGCTCGGCGCTCAGGCGATCGGTATGCAACTGCAAGCGCAGCTGCGAGCCGCACCAGGCGAGGCTCGCCCCCTCGCTCCAGCGCGCCGCCGGATCGGGTGGCGCCGCATCGAGCTGCAGGGCCAGCTGCGGACTACGCGGTTTGAGTGGTTTTGCCATGTTCTTGCGGATGGTACAGATGCGGACTGATGCGCGCCATCTCGGCCTCGATCCAGGCTTCGGCGCGTGCATTCACCTCTTCGGCCTTCAAGCCACGCGGATCGATGGCCGGGCCAACGCTCACGGTCACCGTGCCGCTGCGCTTGAAAAACGCATTGCGCCCCCACACCTCGCCCGAATTCAGCGCCACGGGCAGCACGGGCACGCCCGCCGCGACGCCGAGATAGGCACCGCCAATCTTGAAGCGCCGATGCTTGCCGGGCGCCGTGCGCGTGCCCTCGGGGAAGATCACCACCGGATAGCCCTGCGAAAGCCGCAGCTTGCCCTGCTTCAACAGCTGCCGCAACGCCTGCTTGCCGCCCTTGCGATCCACCGAGATCATCGGAATCACCGCCAGCGCCCAGCCGAAAAACGGGATCTGCCAGCGCAACTCTTTTTTCCAGACGAACAGCGCGAGCGGAAAGATTTCCTGCAACACCACTGTCTCCCAGGCCGACTGATGCTTGGCGAGAATCAGCGCCGGCTCGGCAGGAATATTCTCGCCACCGACCAGTCGGTAATCGATGCCCAGCACATGCTTGATGAGCCAGCAGACCAGCATGACCCACGGCACGGCCGAGAAGCGGCGCGCACGATGCGGCAGCGCAAAACACAGGATCATGAGCAGCGCATACGGCGGCGTCACCACCAGCAGCACCAGCATGAAAAGAAGCGAACGCAAAATATGCATGAAAAACCCAGGAAAACCTTTACGCGCTGAGAGAAGGAAGCAGTCAGGCCGTGAGATGCGCCACGGCGGCCGCCAGATCGGCAAAGACCAGCGTCTGCGGCGGCAGATCCGGATCGTTCACCGTCTTCGCACCCTTGCCCGTCAGCACCAGTATCGGCAAGGCATTCAGCGCCGCGCCGGCTTGCAGGTCGCGCAGCGAATCGCCAATCACTGGCACATTGTTCAGCGCCGTGTTGTAGCGCGCCGCAATTTCGCGCAGCATGCCCGGCTTGGGCTTGCGGCAATCGCAAGCGTCGCCGTTGGTATGCGGACAGAAAAACACCGCATCAATGCGCGCGCCGCACTGCGCCGCCGCCTTGATCATCTTGTCATGAATGCTGTTGAGGGTATCCATCTCGAACAGCCCACGCCCGACGCCCGACTGATTGGTCGCCACCACCACGCGGTAACCCCACTGGTTCAGGCGCGCAATCGCTGCCAGGCTGCCCGGAATCGGCTTCCATTCCTCGGGCGACTTGATGAACTGATCGGAGTCATAGTTGATGACGCCGTCACGATCGAGAATCACGAGTTTCATAGGTTCAGTGCGACGTGAGGTGAGAGGAGTGAGGCAAGGGCCGCAGCACGCTGGTTGGTTCGGTGTTCACTCCTGACTCCTCATGCCTCACAGACGAGAAATATCGGCAACCTGATTCATGAGCCCCGACAGCTGGGCCAGCAGCGCCAGACGGTTCTGGCGCGTCAGCGGCTCGTCGCTCATGACCATCACGCCGTCGAAGAACGCATCGACCGCACCGCGCAGGCCCGCCAGCGCCTGCAGTGCCGCCGTGTAATCCTCGCTGGCGACCAGCGAGCGGATCTGCGGCGCGATATGGCCGACCTGTTCGAACAGCAGCTTCTCGGCCGGCTCCTGCAGCAGCAGGACATCCGGCTCGGCCAGGCTGCCGGCGGCGAGATCGGCCTTCTTGAGAATGTTGCCGATGCGCTTGTTGGCCGCCGCCAATGCCGACGCCTCGGGCAGCGCCAGGAAGGCGCGCACGGCGGCCAGCTTGACGGGCACCAGATCGATGCGCGTCGGGCGCAGGGCCAGCACGGCGTCGATAACATTCTGCTCATGCCCCGCCTCGCGCAGCATGCCGCGCAGACGTTCGAGCATGAAATCCAGCAACTGCGTGCGGAAATCCTCCGCCGCATTCAATACGCCAGGCGCGAAGCCCGCAGCGGCAGTGTCGATCAGCGTGGTGAGATCGAGCGGCAGCGGCGTTTCCATGAGAATGCGCAGCACACCGAGCGCCGCGCGACGCAGGCCGAACGGATCCTTGTCGCCGGTCGGCAACTGGCCAATACCGAAGAAACCGGTTAGCGCATCAAGCTTGTCGGCCAGTGCCACCGCGCAGGCGACATTACCGGCCGGCAACGCATCGCCGTTGAAACGCGGCTGGTAATGCGCCTGGATCGCCTCGGCCACCGCCGCCGGTTCGCCGTCATGCGCGGCGTAATAACGGCCCATGATGCCCTGCAATTCGGGAAACTCGCCCACCATGTCGCTGACCAGATCGGCCTTGGCCAGCAACGCGGCGCGCTCGGCCTGCGCCACGTCGCCCTGCAGGCGCTGCGCGATAGTGCCGGACAGACGCACCAGACGCTGGACGCGATCGCCCTGCGAGCCGAGCTTGTTGTGATACACCACGCGCGCCAGCTTCGCGTTGCGGCTCGCCAGCGGCGTCTTGCGGTCGGTATCGAAGAAGAACTTCGCATCGGCCAGACGCGGACGCACCACGCGCGCATTGCCGGTGACGATATGCACCGGATCGGCAACCTTCATGTTCGACACCACCAGGAAGCGATTGATCAGCTTGCCATCGGCGAACAGAGGGAAATATTTCTGATTCGCCTTCATGGTCAGAATCAGACATTCCTGCGGCACGGCGAGGAATTCCGCCTCGAAGCCGGCCTCATACACGACCGGGAATTCCACCAGTGCCGTGACCTCGTCGAGCAGCGCCTCGTCGTCGAGACACTGACGCCCGCCGACCGCCGCCGCGGCCGTCGCCAGCTGACTGGCGATCAGCGCGCGCCGCCGGGCGTAATCGGCGATCACCTGGCCATCCTGTTCGAGTTTCTGTTCGTAGGCATCGGCATGCGCTATCGTCACCTCACCGCAGCCGAGGAAACGATGGCCGCGTGTCACGTTGCGACTGCTCATGCCGAGCACGCTGCCGGGCACGATGCGCGCGCCATGCAACATCATGAGGCCATGCACGGGGCGCACGAACTGCGCCTCGCCAGCGCCCCAGCGCATCACCTTGGCGACCGGCAGCTTCTTGAGCGCCGCCTCAACCATCGCCGCCAGATGCAGGTCGATGGCTTCGCCGGCCTTCTGCTGACGCGCGACGAAATATTCCGCCTTGCCGTCGTTGAGCCGTTCGAGCTGTTCGAAACGCACGCCGGCGGAGCGCAGGAAACCTTCGAGCGCCTTGCTCGGTTTGCCCTCCGCATCCAGGCCGCTGGCCACGGCCGGCCCCTTGCGCTCGACCAGGCGGTCGGGCTGCTGTTGCAGCACCTCGGTGAATTGCACTGCCAGGCGGCGCGGCGTGGCGAACCAGCGTCCGGCCTGGTCGGCAGCCACGGTGGCATCGATGAATCCGGCCTCGGCCAGATTCCTGTGCATCTGTTCGTAAAACACC
>JBPOIN010000273.1:0-13373 GCA_052034445.1 Pseudomonadota bacterium
CGTCGGCTGCATCGCCGCCGGTGTGCCTTTCAGCGCCAGGGAAGTCGCCGCGCCTTGTTGCCAGACGGCGCCATGCAGGTCCAGCAGTTGTTCCAGCGTGGCGCTGGCGTTGTATGTGACTTTCATAATCTCCTCGTTTTTTGTCGTTACTTTTTTCGCGCCCCTGACGTCCGCCCCCCGCATGACAGTGCTACACAGCGCGCCGTCGGTGGTCATCCGGGTCATTAAACAATTTCGAGCGCTGAGGTTATCAGCTTATAAACATTGAAAAAATACTCTATTGCTGCGAATTACCTGTGCAAAAAAGCACAATGAAACCACAGACACGGCTAAAATGGCCTGTTTTCTATTATGAGACGAAACTCTCTGCGGCGCGGCAAAAATGGATTGGGACAACATCAAGATTTTCATCACCGTCAAACGGGCCGGTTCTGTCGCGCAAGCGGCCAAGGAACTCGGCATCAATCATAGTACGGTACTCAGACGCATCACTACGCTTGAGCAGGAACTCAAGGTGCAGCTGTTTCAGCGCCTGCAAAGCGGTTACGAAATCACCCCGGCCGGCGAAACCATTCTCGAACCGGCCCTGCTCATGGAGCAGAACGCGATTGCGCTGCAACGCCAGGCCGCAAGCATCGACTGCTCGTCGATGGGTTCGCTGACCGTCACGACGCCGCCAACCGACTTTCTCGACCTGATGCCCTTGCTGGCGCAATTCCAGCGCCAGTCGCCGAACATCCGTCTCAACATCGACGCACATTTCGATATTCGCGATCTCGAAGCCATGGAAGCGGATGTCTGCATCCGCATGACCAACAAGCCGCCCGAACACTACGTCGGCAGCGAAGTGCTGCGGGTCCCCTTCCTGCTTTACGCCTCGCGCAACTACATCGAGCAGCATGGCCCATTCGACAGCATCGCCGACATTCGCGACTGGATCGTGATCCACATCCCGGCCGTTGAACAGAAGATGGAAGGTTGGGTCGAAGCGTTGCATGCCGAAAATTTCGTGAATATGCGCGTGAATTCGCTCGAACACGCCATCCGCGCGGCAGAAAGCGATCACGGCGTGACCTTCCTGCCCCAGCATCTGGCCGAGCGTTCGGGCAAACTCGTGCGTATTCATCTCATGGACCCGAAAGAATCGACCTACGGCATCTGGCTCATGACGCGCAGCGATCTGCGCTTCCAGCCGCGCGTCAGCCAGTTCATGGAATTCATGCGCACCCGGCTGCCCGAGCAATATCCGGACTACGCCGTCAAACCGAGCAGCCCGCCAGCCAACGCCTAAGGCAACCCCTAAGACAACCACTAAGGCACTAAGGCACCCTGTTAGCTGCGCACTGCTGGTAAAACGGCCGGTCGCCCCCCTGTGCGCCGGCCGCTTTTTCGCTGCTCCTACCCGCCCGGATGACGACTCAGGACGTCGCCTGCTGCGCGGCGTGCAAACCCGCACGCCGGCCGCTGAAAATGCAGTCGGCCAGCGACAGGCCGCTGATATAGGTGTGCGAGCACAATCCCACCGCATTGCGGCCAGCAGCGTAAAGGCCACGAATCTCGCGCCCCTGTCCATCCAGCACCGCGCCGTTGTCCTCATTGATGCGCAAACCGCCCAGCGTCAGCGAGGGACACGGGAAACCCTTGTAACCCACGCCGATATTCACGGCATAGAACGGCCCCTGCGTGAGCGTCTGGCGATAGGCTTGCGGCTTGGCGAATTCATCGGGTTGCTGCTCGCTGATGCGCTGGTTGTAGGTGCGCACGGTCTGCTCCAGGCCATCGGTGGGAATGCCGATCTTGCGCGCCAGATCGGCCAGTGTGGCCGCCTTCGTCGTGCAGCGGAACACATACATGAGCCCCATGATCTTCTGCACCAGGGCCATGTCACCACGCAGATTGGCATGCACTTTATCCCAAATGGGTTTGTCGACAATCAGCCAGCCCTTGCCATCGCTCTTCTCGAACATCACATCGGCGATCGTCGCGCCATACAGCGCCTCGCTGCACAGCCGCTCACCGCGCAAACCAACCACCACGCTCGACAGCAAGGCATGCGGCGGCACGAAAAAACGCCAGTAGGTCACGCGATCCAGCCGATCGGCCGCGGCGCCCGCCTCCAGCCCCAGACGGATGCCGCTGCCGTTGCAGTCCTCGCCGAGCGCATGCGGCGAATACACCTTGCCGCCCGTGGCCTGGCTCAGCATCGGCCGATTGAAGATGAAACCGCCCGCGCTGAGCACCACCCCCTTGCGCACGCGCACCGCCTGCTCACGGTCGCCCGCCTTGAAAACATCGGCCAGCTTGCGCATCAGGATGCTGAAGCGCGGCGCACCAGGACTGATCAGATTGGCGCCACGGTGAATCAAGGCGCGCAGCGCATGCGCCAGACCGGCTTGCGGCCCGACACGGAAGCGCAGGCCAATCACCTGATTCTCGCCATCAACGACGAGCTGATACACCTCGGCAAAGCGCAGCAAACGCGCGCGCTCGCCGAAACGCTGCGTCAACGCCCCCGTCATGGCTTTCATGAGACTCGGCCCGCCGAAATAACCGCTGCCCTGCGTAACATGGCCGCGCGGTGCGGGTTTGGCACGCTCGTTGTACGGCGCATAGGCCTCGTTGCCCGAGTAATAGATGCCCCAGGCACCGCCCGGAAATGAATTCTTCTCCTTGAAAAAACGGCTGCTGAAACGCGCGCCCATCTGTTCGAGCCATTCCAGATTCGCCACGCTGGATTCGCAGAAGCGCCGCAGCGTCGCATCGGAGACCACGCCGCCGACCTGCACGCGCAGATACTCGAACATATTGTCGGGCGTATCCTCGATGCCGTTCTCGCGCTGATAGCGCGTACCGCCGCCCGCATACACGACGCCGCCCGACATCGCCGAAGCCCCGCCGCCGTTCAGGCGATCCAGCACCAGCACGCGCGCGCCAAGGCTGGCCGCCTCAATGGCCGCACTGGCACCCGCCGCCCCCAGGCCCACCACCACCACGTCGGCCTCGTGATCCCAGGCATAGGCCTGCGGGTTTTTAACCACCAGCGGTTTTTCGACGGGGACATGCAGATTGGCTTGACTATCGAACATAGGTCATCTCGCTCAAACAATACGAATCACCGGCAGCCTGCAGCGCGCAGCACGCGCTGCCGAAAGACCGCCAGTACACGAAAAAGGCCCACCGAAATGGGCCTGAACCACGGACTCCTTGTCTTGCCACGGCAGGCAAAACCGAACGGGGAGTTTATCAGTTCCACCCGCCGAATGGCGCTCCGTGAGCTGGATCATTGTTTGCACAGACGCCCACGCCGAACAGGAAAGACAGGGGTTTGCGCTATACTCCAGAAACATTTTCCTGCAGCATGGCTGTATCCGATCGACGCATCAGTTGCTCAAACTCGGGAGACCCCTCATGAAACAGCACAAGATTAAAGCCCTGATTTGCATGACGCTTATGTCCGGCAGCCTCGCATACGCCGCGACGACGACGGAAGCCAAGAAGACTTACGAGGCCGACAAGAAAGCCGCCGCCACGCGCTACAGCGCGGACAGGAAAATTTGTGCCTCGGAAACCGAATCCAGTCTGCGCATGCAATGCCAGCGCGACGCCAAGACCGAATACGACAAGTCGCTCGCTGCGGCGAAGACCAAATTGACGGCGGCCTCCAGCCAGAAGTCGACACAGTCAGTGACCTGCAAGGAATGCGGCAAGGTGACCAGCGTCACGACCGGCGAGCGCGACGGCAAGGGCGGACCGGTCGGCATGATCGCCGGTGGCGTTGCCGGCGCAGTGCTCGGCCACCAGGTCGGCAAGGGCACCGGCAAGGATCTGGCGACCATCGCCGGCGCGGCAGGCGGCGCATATGCCGGCCACAAGATCGAACAGAAAATGACCAAGGTCAAATTCTGGAGCGTCAAGGTACGTTTCGACTCGGGCGAAGAACGCAACTACGAATTCGAACAGGATCCTGGCTACAAGACCGGCGATGCGGTCAAGAGCTCGGGCAACAGCATCGTCCGCAACTAATACACTGCTGGCGCGGCCGGGAACGCTCGCAACGATTTCCCGCTCGCGCCGGGCACTGCTTCCAGCCACAGGCTAGCCAGACCATAGCGAAAGGTCACAGGTTTTGATTGAGCACCCTCTGCCGGATATCGATGCCTGGGTACTGTTCTATTCCCAGACAGACATGCCGGTTCTGCAACATACGAAGGTCGAACTCGAAAAGCTGCGCGACAACGCCGAATGCGTAAATGCGCGCTTTCTGGCCGCAATCATCATGCAGGACCCACTGATGACGCTGCGCGTGCTGGCCTATCTCGAGGAAAACCGGCGCAAGAGCCAGCGGACCGACATCACGACCATCGAACGCGCGCTCATGATGATCGGCGTAGGGCCATTCTTCCGCGACTTCGACGATCTGCCGACACTCGAAGATCACCTCAAGGCCAACCCGAAAGCCCTGCTCGGCGCACTCAAGGTCATCACCCGCGCACGCAAGGCCGCACACTGGGCGCGCGACTGGGCGCTCGTTCGGCATGATCTGGACATCGACGAAATCACGGTCGCCACGCTGCTGCAGAATATCGACGAACTGCTGATGTGGTGTTTTGCGCCAAGTCTCGCCGGCAGGGTCGCCGAAATCCAGCAAGCCAATCCGACCATGCGCAGCGCGGCAGCGCAGACCGAGGTCTATGGTTTTGCGCTCGACGATCTGCAGATGGCGCTGGTGCACGCCTGGCATCTGCCGCAACTGCTCACACAACTGCTCGACAGCGCGAATGCCGAGAATCCGCGCATTCGCAACATCACGCTGGCCGTCGACCTGGCGCGCCACGCGGCGAAGGGCTGGACAGACCCGGCCCTGCCAGACGACTTCAAGGCCATCGAAGAATTACTGCATATCCGTCACGAAGCCCTGATGCACAAACTCGGGATCGAGGCCGAAGTGCTGGCGGCGCAAACCCAGCCTCCCGCCTGATTCTTCCAGCACGCCCCAAGAAGCAGGAGGGCTTGAGTTGGGGAAAGTGATTGTCGCATCGTACTGCCAGGAACTGAACCCCGCTCAAGGCTTCTGCATCGGCAGATCCATGGAAACCCGCTCCCCCAGCAAGCCATTGACCGCCAGCACTGGCCAGGCTTATCAGGCCAATCCGTCGAGCGCCACGAGCGCACGCACTCAGCTTGAGCAGCAGAGCGAAAGCCTGGCGAACCGACAGCTAGGCAGCACGTCCGGCACGCTGCAAGCTGATGCCCAGCAACGCGCCAATCAGTTCAACCAGCTCAGCCAGGCGTTTGCCACGAGCGGCAACGGCCCGTCGACGGCGAGCGCGTTGCTAGCCAGCATCGGTGACGGACACGACTTTGCAAGTGGGCGACAGTTTGCTGTCTGTCTGGGCATGCTGCCAGGGCAACACAGTTCCGCAGGCAAGCAGCGACTGGGACGGATCAACAGGGCGGGCAACCGATATTTGCGCCCCCTGCCGACCTGAGCCGGCAACGCACGGAGTGGCTTCAGGCTGCCCGCGCTTCGAGATCTTCCCAGCGCTGCAGCAGTTTGGCAATTTCGTCGTCGATCACGCTACTGCGCGCCTGCAGGCGCTTGCCCTCCTCGGGCGCATCGCGGTAGATCGTGCCCTCGGCGAGGCGCGTGGCAATCGCCCCCTGCTCGGTTTCGAGTGCGCTGATGCGGTCAGGCAAGCCCGCCAGCTCCTGGGTTTCGCGATAGCTCAATTTGCTGCGTTCGGCACGGCGCGCGGGTTCCGCGCTTGCGACCGGGTCGTTGCCGGCTATCGATGCCTTGTCGGCCAGCGCGGCCGGTCCGGCCTTGGGCTGCGGCGCGCGGGCTTTCGCGGCCAACCAGTCGGCGTAACCACCGGCATATTCGCGCCATACGCCATCGCCCTCGGCGACAAAACTCTGCGTCACGACATTGTCGAGAAAACGCCGGTCGTGGCTGACGAGAAACACCGTGCCGGAATATTCCTGCAGCAGCGCTTCGAGCAGTTCGAGGGTTTCGATATCGAGGTCGTTGGTCGGTTCGTCGAGCACCAGCACATTCGCGGGACGCGCGAACAGACGCGCCAGCAGCAGCCGGTTGCGCTCGCCCCCCGACAGCGACTTGACAGGGGAACGCGCACGCTCGGGCGCGAACAGGAAATCACCGAGATAGCTGATCACATGCTTGCGTTGTCCGGCGATTTCGACAAAATCCGAGCCCGGGCTGATCACGTCGCAGAGCGCCGCTTCATCATCGAGGGCGCTGCGAAACTGGTCGAAATACGCGACTTCGAGCTTCGTCCCGAGCCGCACGCTGCCGCTGTCCGGCGCCAGTTCGCCAAGTATCATTTTCAGCAAGGTGGTCTTGCCGACGCCATTCGGGCCGATCAGGCCGATCTTGTCGCCGCGCTGAATGCGGCAGCTGAAGTCGCGCACGACGGTACGCTGCCCTTCGGGCGCGGCAAAGGCCTTGGTGACGTTTTCGAGTTCGGCGACCAGTTTGCCCGAACGATCGCCGAGCGCCACCTTGAGTTCGACATTGCCGATACGGTCGCGACGCGCAGCGCGTTCGCGCCGCAGTGCCTCAAGCCGCAGCACGCGCCCCTCATTGCGCGTGCGACGCGCTTCGACGCCCTTGCGAATCCAGACTTCCTCCTGCGCGAGGAACTTGTCGAATTTGGCGTTCTGTTGTTCTTCCGCCGCCAGTTCGGCGACCTTGCGCTCCTGATAGGCGGCATACGATCCGGGGTAGCTCGTAAGATGTCCGCGATCGAGTTCGATGACGCGTGTCGAAACGGCATCGAGAAAGCTCCGGTCGTGGGTGATCACCAGCACCCCGCCGCGAAACTCGCGGATCAGTTGTTCGAGCCACAGAATGCCGTCCAGATCGAGGTGATTGGTCGGCTCGTCAAGCAGCAGCAGATCAGGTTCGGCGGCCACGGCCTGCGCCAGCGCAACCCGCTTGATCCCGCCGCCCGACAGCGTGCCGATCTTCACCTCGGCATTCAAGCCGAGGCGCGTAATGGCCTGCTCGACACGATTGTGCACGCTCCAGGCATCGGCATGATCGAGCTGGCTCTGAATCTCCTGCAGCCGTTCGAGATTCGCCTCGCTCGGATCGAGCGCCACAACATGCGCGGCCTCGTGATAGGCCAGCAGCAGCTGGCTGGCCGCGCCAAGCCCGCTGGCGATGGTTTCGTAAATGGTCTGCGCGGCATCGAAATCCGGCTCCTGCGCCACATACGCGACGCCGGCCCCCGGCTGCACCCAGACCACGCCGTCGTCGAGATGCGCGAGTCCCGCCAGCGCCCGCAGCAGCGAGGATTTTCCCGTACCGTTGCGACCGATCAGGGCGATCCGCTCGCCCGCATCGATCTGCAGTGCGGCATGATCGAGCAGCGCCACATGGCCGAAAGCAAGGCAGGCATTATCCAGAGTCAGCAGCGGCATAAGTTTTCCTGAACGACAAACGCGACGCCACGTCTTGACGGGCATCGGAAAGAAACGGCAGTGGAATGGTCGCAGCGGCCCAATGCTGGAAATGAATCATGCGCAAAACGCTGCAAGACGGCCGCAAAACGTGGCGGGATTATACGGCAGCCGCTAGCAGCCTGTCGGGCTTTCCCCGTGGGTGCGTGGAAAGCCCGACAGGCTGCTAGAATAAGCGCCTTGGCTCCTCGTAGTACAATGGATAGTACACATGCCTCCTAAGCGTGGGATACAGGTTCGATTCCTGTCGAGGGGACCATCCGCGATCTGCCTCAGAAGTCAAATCAGCCTCGATCACCCTCCCGCCCCCCTCTGCGCCAAGAAGGCGCAGTGAGCGGATTTCTGGCCCCCCCTCCCGATGTTCGATCATCCGCTCGAAATCAGCGAAGCCGCCGGTGTACGCAATCTGCATTTCGGTTCGCCCTGGATTCAGGGGGCCATGCGCATCCGTCGTCCGTTCGCGCTTGAACTCGCCTACACGCGCGAGATGATGGCCGGCCTGCTGCTGCGTCCTGGTGACGATTGGCCGCGCCGCGTATTGCTGGTCGGTCTCGGCGCCGGTTCGCTGGCGAAATTCATCCACCATCATCTGTCTGCCACACGCATCACGGTCGTCGAAATCGATGCCCGTATCGTTCCCCTGGCTCAGCAATACTTCCGCCTGCCCTGCGACCCGCAGCGCCTGAAGATCGTGATCGCCGACGCCGCCGATCACATCGAGCAAACCCGCAACCGTTACGACGCAATCTTCGTTGACGGTTTCAACGCCAGCGGCCGCGCGGGACGCCTCGACACCCCCGGCTTCTACACGGCCTGCCGCAATCGCCTGTCGCCCGAAGGGCTCATGATCTGCAATCTGCTCGGCCACAGCCGCGGCTTTCAGGCCAGCATTGCCCGCATCCGCACGGCTTTCGACCAGCGCGCCACGGTATTCCCTTCGCTCGACAGCGGCAATGCCATCGCCTTCGCCGCCGGCGCCGAGCCTATCGACGTGAGTCTCGAAGAAATGCGCGCCCAGGCGCTGGAAATCAAGACTCGCACCGGACTCGACCTCAAGCCCACCATCGTGCGCCTGCAGAACAGCCAGGCCCTCGTGAGCGGCCGTCTGCGCATCTGAAACCTGCGAAGCAGCGCTGCAGCGGCGCAATGCATTGCATTCTCATTTGAGAATTGTTATCATTTGGATCCATTTCACACCAAGGATCTCGCCATGCTGGGAACCGCCGTCATCGTGTTTCGCGAAGTTCTCGAAGCTGCGTTGCTGATCGGCATCATGGCCGCTGCGACGCGTTCGATCCCGGGGCGCAGCCGCTGGCTGACGGCCGGCGTGGCTGCCGGACTCTGCGGCGCAGGCCTGCTCGCCGCTTTCACCGAGGCCATCGGCCACATGGCCAGCGGCATCGGTCAGGAATTGCTGAATGCCATGATTCTCGGCACCGCCGTGATCATGCTGGCCTGGCATAACATCTGGATGTCAACGCATGGCGCCGAACTCGCCGCCAGCGCGCGTGCTGTCGGCAATGCAATCCGCGCTGGTCACAAGGAATGTTCGATCCTGCTGATCGTGGTCGGTCTTGCGGTATTGCGCGAAGGCTCGGAGACCGTGCTGTTCCTGTATGGAATCGCCAGCAGCGCAGACGCCGACATGCTGTCGATGCTGTTCGGCGGCGTCATCGGCGTCGCCCTCGGCAGCGCTGTTGGCTATGCGATGTATGCCGGTTTGCTGCGCGTGCCGTTGCGCTGGTTCTTCAGCGCCACCGGCTTGCTGGTGCTGCTGCTGGCAGCCGGCATGGCCTCGCAGGCGGCGCACTACCTGATCCAGGCCGATCTGCTGCCGGCGCTTGCGTCACCGCTCTGGGACACTTCGGCCCTGCTGCCCGATGAATCAATCCCCGGCCTGCTGCTGCGCAGCCTGATCGGCTACGACGCGCGCCCGGCTGGCATGCAGATCGTGTTCTACCTGACCGTTCTCATCGTCATCAGCGCCGGCATGAAAATGGCGCAGCGTCCGCAACAACCAGTCAACGCATGAATCCGCCCGACAACGCCTTGCCCACCCACTATGCCGCCATCGGCGGCGAAGCCACGGTGCGCGCCCTGGTGCAGCGCTTTTATGAACTCATGGATACGCTGCCCGAGAGTTACGGCATCCGCAAACTGCACCCGGCCGACCTGCGCAGCTCGGAAGACAAGCTGTTCATGTTTCTTTCGGGTTGGCTCGGCGGCCCACAGCTCTACGTGGAAAAATTCGGCCACCCGCGCCTGCGCGCCCGCCACCTGCCGTTTCCAATCGGTCCCGCGGAACGCGACCAGTGGATGCTGTGCATGCGCCAGGCGATGGACGAACACATCCACGACAGCGCCGTGCGCAGGCAACTCGACAAGGCGCTCAGCGACCTCGCCGACCACATGCGCAACTGAGAAACTCCGTCCTCAACCCTCAGCCCTGATTCACCAAATCCACCTCTGCCTGCGCCCTGCGCAAGGCCCGGCCATGGCGGAAACGCGCCATCAGGCGCGCATCGGATACCATCACGCCGAGGGTTTCGCCGATCACCATCACCACACCCAGCACCGGCAGCACCAGCATCAGACCGGAAATGCCGGCCACCGCGCCGCCGACGAAGATCATCAGCACCGTGACCAGCGGATGCATGTGCAGACTCTTGCCGATGGTCAGCGGCATATACACGAAGTCATCGAGCAGGCGCACCAGCACGAACAGGCCGATGGCCCAGGTCGCCATGGCCGGCTCGGCCGGAAAATCAGTCGCTGCGACCAGCACCACCAGCAGGCCGCCGAGAATCGAGCCGACATACGGCACCCAGGCCAGCACGGCGGCGATCAGGCCCAGTGCGAATGGCGCCGGCATGCCGATCAGCCACAGGCCGAGCGCCAGCGTCACGGTATCGAGCAGCGTGAGTTGGATCAACCCCATGAAATAGGCGCGCGCGGCCTGGTCGATCTCGTCAAGCAAATACAAGGTCTTCTCGAAAAATGCATTCGGCACCGCCCGCCCCAGAAAGCGCTGGAAGCTGCGCCCATCCTTGAGGAAAAAGAACGACAGGAACGGCGCCAGCAGCAGCGACGGCGTCCACGCCGCGATACCGAGTGCGATCGGCGCCAGATAATGTTCGGCGAAACTGGCGAAAAACTCGTTGAGCCGCGCACCGACCGTCGCCGCGACATGCGCGCGTTGCAGCACCATGAAGCGCTCTTCGAGTCCCAGCAGCGAGCGTTCCAGCAGGCCGAGACCGCCCTGCAGATAGCGGCCGACCGAAGTCTGCCAGTCGATCAGCTGTGTGGCCAGCCAGGGTATCGCCAGCGCGCCGCAGATCACCAGCAGCAGCAGGAAAGCCAGCGTGACCGTAGTGGCCGCCGCCGGCCGGCTCATGCCCGCGAACACCAGGCGCTGCATCGGCCCATACAGGAAATAGTAGGCAATCAGGGCCAGCAGGAACGGCACGACGAGAAACAGCATCTGCTGAAATACAAACAGCAGCAGGCAGGTCACGCCGATGTTCGCCAGCCAGACGATCGGCCCCGCCGCACCGGCATGGCTGCCAAACCCCGTCAGCGACGTGGCTTCCTGCAGTAGCCCTGGTCCGGATTCCGGCAAAGGCTGGGGCGTGCGGCTCATAGATGTTGCTCGGTGTTGGCGCCCAGATTGGCCTGGCGCAGCCGCAGGCCGATATGCCGCGCGAGTTGCAGCGAGATTTTCGAGGCGATCAGCGCGTGGGTTTCGAGCAGGCGCATGAAATCGGCACGAAAGAACACCGCCAGCGTGCAGTTCGTCGCCGCACGCGCCTGAGCGCCACGCGGCGAGTTGTCGAGCAAGGCGAGGTCGCCGAAAAACGTCCCGGCTTCAAGCGTGGCAATGCGGCCATCGCTGCTGTCGCCACGGCGCCGGTGCGGCAACGGCTGGCCCTGCGGCGACCACTGGTTACGGCAAATCAGCACGCTGCCGTCGATGATGATATAGATCGCCTGGCCCTCCTCGCCCTCGTCGAAGATCACCTCGTCCTTGAGGTATTCGCGCTCATGCAGCAGGCCATCGACGATGTCGAGCTCGCCGGGCGTCAGATGCACGAACAGCGACAGATTGCGCAGGCGTTCGAGCCGCGGCGAGGTTTGTTGACGACGAAACAGGCGTAGCGCCACGATGTTCTCCCTGAAGACTCCTGTTCCCGGCAGACTGAAGTGTCAATCCAAGGAACTCTATTGGTCGTCATCCCGCGCGCGAGGGAATCCAGTCGTTTGCCCTCTTGAATCAGCATGGATTCCATCTTGCGCGGGAATGACGGTGGTTTTTACTTGCACTGTCGCCAATGGCCAGCGCCCGATGATGGTGTACTGCGAGCCTGCCGGCGCCAGCTGCGATTCGACCAGCACGAATTCATGCACCGGCCAGATCACGGCATCCGGCGCGGCAACGGCCAGCTGCTCGGCCGTCGGCGGCATGCCGACATGGCGCAGCAGCGTGACATGCGCATTAAAGTCGCCCGTTGCCAGCGGCAGGCCGACCGCTGCCAGTTGTTCGCGCAATCTGCCGACCAGCGTCAGCAAGGCCAGCGGCGCCTGCTGGCAGCCGGCCCAGAGAATCTTGTTATGGCGCCAGAAGCCGAGCCGGTCGATGGCCAGCGTGAATCCGGCGCCGCCGTCCTGCGCCAGACATTCCGCACTGACGCACGCCGCGGCCTCGCGCAGCAAGTCAAGGCGTGCGACGGGAACATCGCCGATGAAGGCCAGTGTCAGGTGCAGCGTTTCGGAGCGCATGCGCCGGCCATTGCCATGCCCCTGCAGGCGCTGCCCCAGCGCGTCCAGACGCGTGCGCGTGGCCGCAGCGGGCCAGAGGGCGAAATACACCCGCTTGGTGGCCGTGGACGCATTGACTGCGGCCAGCACCATGCTGCTCAGGCCGCCACCAGCAAGGCCACCGCCTGCGCCGCGATACCCTCGCCGCGCCCAGTGAAGCCGAGTTTCTCGGTGGTCTTGCCCTTGATATTCACAGCCTCCAGCGCCACGCCCAGATCGGCGGCAATGTTCTCCTGCATCGCCACGGCATGCGGCGAGATGCGCGGCGCCTGGGCGATGATCGTGGCGTCGAGGTTGCCGACCTGCCAGCCCGCCGCACGCACGGCAGCCATCGCGCCACGCAACAGCACCCGACTGTCGGCACCGGCATATTGCGCATCGGTATCCGGAAACATGCGGCCGATGTCGCCCAGACCGGCCGCGCCGAGGATGGCATCGGTGATCGCATGCAGCAACACGTCGGCGTCGGAATGCCCGAGCAGGCCGAGGTGATACGGGATCTCCACGCCGCCCAGGATCAGCTTGCGCTCCGGCACCAGCGCATGCACGTCGAAACCCTGGCCGATGCGTAGACCGGGTAACCTGGGCATGGGGTTGGTTTGGTTCATTGCGGTTCTCCACGCTGTTGCAGGATCAGCCCGGCCAGATGCAGGTCGAGCGGATAAGTCACCTTGAAATTGGTCGCATCGGCGGCCACGAGTTTGGGATGAAAGCCCAACGCCTCCATTGCCCCGGCCTCGTCGGTCACATCCGGATGCGACTCCAGTGCGCGGCGCAGATAGGCATGACGGAACATCTGCGGCGTCTGCGCCTGCCAGAGGAAATCGCGCGACACGGTGGCGGCGATGTGGCGGTGACCGTCAGCGCGCTTGAGCGTATCGGCCACTGGCACCGCGAGAATCCCGCCCGCATCCTCGGCGCCGACCTCGTCGAGCAGCGTATTCACATGCCAGGTCGCCAGACACGGGCGCGCGGCGTCATGCACCAGCATCCAGTCCTGCGCCGCAACCTGCGCGGCCGTCGCGCGCAAGCCGTTGCGCACGCTTTCGGCGCGCGTCGTCCCGCCGCAGAAC
>JBPOIN010000235.1:0-3684 GCA_052034445.1 Pseudomonadota bacterium
ATGTATTCAATTTTATAAACAAAGCCAAATGCCCCTGTGGGCACCTCAAAGTCAAATTCGTTTTTATAAATCCAAGGGGTCATTGTTTAATATTTATTGGCGGGTTGAATTTGGCAACAATCCCACCGACATTTGAAAATTGCGCCGTCGAATTGTATTTTTCGGAAAATTTTGTTATGTACAATTTATATATGCGTCCGCGTTTGTTCAGCATGTCCGCATCGAGATTTTCATCATTTTCGCTTTTCGGGTCAAATTTCAAATATATTAATTCACAATTTTGATCGCAATATTGTTTTGAATAATGTATCAACCATTCTTCTACCGATGCCATGATATAACCAATTATTAAAAACGGGTTTTTGGCGTTGGTCAATTCATATTCATGTTCGGCTGTTGAAAAATCAACTGAAATTGCAATTTTATTATCTTGCTTTATTATAACCCTAATGTCAATTATATAATTTAAATTATTTATACTAAAATTGACAATACCACTATGTTTCCCAACTGTAAACCTTGCATTGCTTGGGGGTTTTGGGATTGTACCAATCTCGGTTATAATTTCGTTTATTATATTTTTTAATTTTAACATTGTATTTTACTCATGTGTACCAACGGCAAATTACGTTAAGGTCAACATCGTCCCGTATTTGTACGGGTTGACTGGGTTTTCCAATGGCCAAAAGTTCCCCATACGGATTATAAAGCCCAATTTCTGTAAAATACGGGTATAGGGCACCTTCGCTTAAACTTCCTGTCATTTCATGTTTTAATAAATCCTGTGTTGGATTTTGCAACGCACTTGGGTTCAAGGTCAAATTAAAATCACCTTTTTTTATTCGCGTCAGGCATTCGTATTGATAAATCGTATTCGTGGAATCGAACCTTAAAGTGAAATCGTTGGTTTGTAAGTCGGTATTATATTTATTGTTTTCAGACGTTAAAATTACAAATCCCTGTTTATAAAATACATTCCCGACTATTTTATTTTGACTAACGTCATCGTTGTCATATTGTTTTAGGAATTTGACTTCGCTGTTGTTTAAAGCGGAATCGTAAAATCGTATATTGGCCAAAATCGCGGGCGACGGTTGCTCCAAGGCTTGATTGAGTTTCTGGAACATTAACGCATGACGATTTTGACAATGACCAAGTCTCGAATTTGACTGGGATGCAATTAAATTTCCATTTATATAAGCCGAATACAACGAACCTGACTTTGTTATGGCATAATTGTGCCATCCTTCGGGCGGATAACTGTCAAATCCACCGTTAAACAAATCCACTGATAAATCCAACGTGTTTGTTCCATCACTGCGTGAAAATACCAAACCAAAATCTTTAAATTCGACGTCGAACGGATATACGTTCGTTGTTTGGTCAATATACGAACTTGAATAAAACGTCCCTTCTATACTTGTGCCGTTTTGGTTTAATTTAGTACTGTGACCGAGTTCTTCCCGCTTTATAACACCGCGTTTGTTTATTACTATTCCGGTATAATCCCCGCCAATGTAATAAAAGTCAAAACTAATGGTAAAATCATCGGTTTTGCCAAAATTAAACTCGTCTTTGTGATCCGTTAAAATATACGAATTTTGAAACCAACTGCAATAACCTGGATATATTTTTGGATTGGTGTAAGTTGACCTTGGTACAAACAACGTCTCCTTGATAAACGAACGGTTTAAATTCCAATTGTTGGTGTTCGACTTGTAAACAAACGTTCCTTCTTTGTGCGTATAACGTCCGTATTGGTCTATGGTCGCAGCGGGCAACCGATGGACTTCGTTAAAATCCCAATGCGCCAATAAATTATATTGTTTGGCAAACGTCAAACCCCCCGACGTTTGTAAGATTAAATTCCCATTTCCATCGTCTTTAAATTTGTATAAACTTGAAGTCAATTCCACACTACCGACTTTAACGCCATCTCCAAAATCATGTTGCGGGATGGAAAGTACCGACGCACTTTGGTACAGACGTTTGCGGGTGTAATTGGCGTTCCCGTGTTCAAGCGTGGAAAACGAATCATACGGAAATTTATAATACAAAGAATTTATGGAATGCCAAACAATGTGTTTATTACTACCGTCAAAGGAGTTTGTTGGGTACGTTTTGGCAGTGCCCAACTTCAAGTGTTCCCCAAAATACAATGCCTCCAAATGCCTGTAACCGCTACTGGTCAAGGGCATGGAACCGGAATAAAACCCACCTTGCCGCGCAACGCGGTAACTTTTATGCACAACCAACGGCTGCACGGTGA
Organism: Pseudomonadota bacterium; assembly: GCA_052034445.1. Classification (GTDB taxonomy): domain Bacteria; phylum Pseudomonadota; class Gammaproteobacteria; order Burkholderiales; family Rhodocyclaceae; genus Sterolibacterium. The sequence continues at coordinate 2,270 of JBPOIN010000235.1, forward strand.
AGTCGTTGGGTTTAACCGCCGAAAATACATGGGGAATGGCCATTTACTATTTAATTTTTAATACTCTTTCCAATTTGTCGAGATTCGCGTCTATTTGTTGACCTTTTGGACGTAACTGCGTCACTAAGTTTTTAACCGTTGTAGAAACCCATTTCACAGCACGGTCAATTAATCCCGCTTCGCGCAATACATTTTCCCGTTTACTAAACGACAGCGACGGTTTAATTTTTGTTATCTTTTCAGTTGTTTTTAATTCTTGCAGTATTTTAAATTTAACGTCTTGATTGACTTGTGTCATAGCAAAGTCAAGTACCTTTTCATGCGAATACGTTGCCCGTTCTGCTTGAAACCGTTTAATTTCCATCAACACCGTTTTTGTACGCACAATGCGAACTTCGTCTTTTTTCATTTCGTCCAATAACCCGCCCAAATCCTCGTTTACAATTTTGGCATATTGCTTTTCCATTGCGTCAATGCCCAATTCTTTTTCCAACGCGGCAATTTGTGCCTTTGCAGCCGCCAGTTTATTTTCCAACGTACTCAATTCATTTATTGCTGCTTCTATTTTTGCATCTTCCACATCCACGTCAAGTTCCGAAATAATTTCCCGTATCAATCGTTCCAACATCGGGGCTTTTGTTACATTTGTCGGAGGTTCGTAACCGTCCACAGTGTAACCTTTGGTCATCGCGGCATGTTGTGCAAGTTCCTTGGTTTCATAACCAACGGGGTCTAAACAGTCCTCCCCGTCAACGGTTTGTAAAAATAAACAAAAACGTTTGTCCTGCTTTTTGACTTTTACGGTTATTGGTAATTTTTGGAATTTTTCAGTGGCTTCTTTGTATTTTGACTTCATCGTGTTTTCATCCAAATTTTTATATAATTTAGGTATCCTGACTTTTAATATACTACGGCCATTGACCGTTGGGAGGCCATATTCGTCAACGCCAATTTCCCGCACCGTTATTTTTTTGTTTTTGAACCTACCGCCCAAAACAATGTCACCTATTTCAATGGGTATTTGAATCATTTACGAGCCGATGGTGTGTTTACATACGAATATTTGTTCAATTGATCCAAAACATCATCTATTGATTTACAATCGCGCTGACCAAGGTTTGGTATCAATAACGAATATGGATATTTTTGGTCAAAGTTTACTTTTGTATTTTTAAAAAAATTTGATTTATCTGTAATTTTGGCAATTATTTTATTTCCAACTTTAATGATACATTGACCATTGACAAATTTCAAATCATCTTTGGTATATTTTTTACCCGCTGGTTTGAAATCAAGTCCATATATTTTATCGGGGTCTAACTCATTTAAGATAGATTCTATTATTGGACGTAATAGTAATTTTACATTATTGCGCATCATTTTCCTTATACAAGTTGTTCAAAGCGATATTTTCC